>CAJTLD010000040.1 GCA_910577065.1 uncultured Lachnospiraceae bacterium
ATCTCCCACTAAGTGTGGAATACATCTGCCGAAAAGCATTTTTCAAACACGCTCTAGAGTAATAACTTTCTAGTGGAGCATATGGGATTCGAACCCACGGCCTCAACAATGCGAATGTTGCGCGCTCCCAACTGCGCCAATGCCCCATCAAAATAATTATAACATGTTTTTTGTAGAATGCAAGTGTTTGTTTTGTTGAAAATTTTGTAAAATTGTGCTACAATTTTAGCGGAAATAAATAAACAAAGAAAGGAATGGTACGTATGGTCAAGAAAAGTATTACAAAATTGTTTTCTCTTCTGCTGGTTTTTTGTATGGTATTCAGTGTGATGCCGTCAGCAGTTTTTGCAGAGGAAACGGGGGAAAGCGGAGGATTTGTCCCGAAGAGAATGTTCCTGGTTGGGGATAAAAATCCGGAAGGGACAGAACTGGCGCAAAAGGTGTCTTTAATTGCTTCGGAATATGAGGCAAAAGAAGTCAGCGGCAAAATGCCGATTGTGTATGGGGACGTTTCTTTTGCAAAGGAAGGGGATATCCTGATACAGGTATCGGATACGCTTGCGCAGGAAGCGTATGAAATCGAAGTGGCGGATGAAAAAGCCGTGCTTATGGCAGGTTCCGCGGTCAGCGCAATGTACGGCCTGCGCGATATTATGAAGAGCCTGCTTTTAAAGGAAAGCATTCACAGTATGAAGAAAAGCGAAGAACCGGATGTAGGGCAGCGTATTTTCCATCTGGACTGCGGCCGCAAATATTTTTCAAAGGACTGGATTGTCGCTATGATAAAAGAACTGTCCTGGCTTCGGATGAACCAGATGGAACTGGATTTTTCCAACGGAACGGGATTCCGCTTTGCGTTAAACGATATGTCTTTGGATGTAAACGGCGACGGGAACGCGGACGAGGATCTTTCCGTTTTATGCGGCGGCGTTACCGATCCGGACTCTTATCTGACGGAAAGCGAAATGGATGAGATTATCGAAACGGCGGACGCATACGGCGTGGAAATTATACCGTGCCTGGATACGCCGGGGCATACCGGATGGATTATGGGAAAGGAAGAATTTCAAAAATATGCGTTAAACGGGGATATGGACGTTGAGAGCGACGAAGCGAAAAATTTTATGAAAGCGCTTGTTAAGAAGTATGCGTCCTATTTCCTGTCCAAAGGCTGTAAGACGTTCCATATCGGCGGGGACGAATACCTGCACGGCGCGTATAACTGGGGTACCCCGGTAGCGTCTACCGAAGGTAAATACGGCGTGGTTGCGGACTATCTGGACGGCCTGGCAGGCGAGTTAAAGCAGCTTGGCATTACAAAGGTGCGTTCATTCAACGATCCTTTGTATTATAACCAGGACGCTGCGACGCATACCTGGATAAACATAGACGAAGCGGAATACTGGTGCTATAACGGTATGAGCAGCTTCCGTTATGCCTCGCCCGGTTTTCTGGCGCAGCAGGGGCTTTCTATGATTAACGGCCATGGGGATTTCTACGGTATTTTAACCGGAGGGGATCCAAACTGGAAAGAGCTGGTCGGAAATGCGAATACGAAAAAAACCCCGGCGGGGCTTTATGCTCAGTTCCAGAATAATACGTTTGCCGGCAACCAAAACATTGCTGACGAACATGTGTCCGGTTCTACGTATTTTATGTGGTGCGACGACCCGACGCAGGGGACGCAGCAGGAAGTGGCGAAGAGCCTTTATCCGCGTCTGCGCGCAGCTTCCGCAAAAATGTGGGATGAGTCCGCATCCGGGACATTTGAGGATTTTGCAAAGACGTTTACGGATTCTGCCGGCGGCGTTACGGCAGACGGCGCATTCCAGGAACTGACCCTTCCGGAACCGTCTGAAATAAAAGATGCGGATAACAGCAAGCCGAGTCCGGATAATCCAGATAATCCGGATAATCCGGATAATCCGAATAACCCGGATAATCCAGTTATTGATCAACCCAAAGCAGTTGATATTTCCGGGGCAGCTATCGCAGCCATCGGCGTACAGTATTATACAGGCGCAGCCATTGCGCCGAAGCTTGCCGTTACCTGCGGGGGAAAAGCGTTAGCAGACGGTACGGATTATACGGCGGCATATTCGAATAACGTCAATATTGGTACGGCGCTCGTTACGATTACAGGAAAAGGCGGTTATACCGGGACAAAAACAGCTTCTTTTGAAATCAGTATAAAGAAAGGAAGCGTTTGGGACGTCGGCGATTTGCGTTATAAGATTACAGACGAAAAAGCGGGGACGGCAGCCGTTGTGCGCGCAGCGAAAAAGAAAGCGTCCGTTACCATCAAAGATACGGTTGTGATTGGAGGCAAGGCTTTCCGGATTACAGAAATCAAGGGAAATGCGTTCAGTAATAACAATAAGCTGAAAAAAGTTGTCATTGGCAAAAATGTAGCCAAGATCGGCAAAAAAGCGTTTTATAACTGTAAAAATCTCAGCAATATCCGGATCCACTCCAAAAAGCTGTCGAAAAAAGGCGTTGGGAAAAATGCATTCGGAAAGACAAGCGCAAAAATGAATGTAAAAGTACCAAAAGGAAAGAAAGGGGCATACAAGAAATTCATGTGTGAAAACGGATGCTCTGATAAAACCAAATTTAAATAATCCAAGATAAAAAAGGGGCGTGAGCCCCTTTTTTGATTAAAAAATTTTGCGTCAGGATAACATAATTTTTGACAAACCAGACGCTGTGATATATAATGTGTGAGGATGAATAGTATCATTTAAAATGCAAATACTGATGAAAGAAAAGGAGAACAGCATGATACGGACAGACTGCGAAGGGAGTAGGATATGAACATACCAGAACTTCAGAAGATGACCTTGCAGGTCAGGAAAGAAATTATCAAATCATTGCACAGCGCAGGCGCGGGGCATCCGGGCGGTTCTTTGTCGGCAGCGGAACTTTTTACGTATTTATATTTTGAAGAACTGCATGTTGACCCGAAGAATCCGCAGATGGCGGATCGCGACCGCTTTGTATTATCCAAGGGGCATACGGCGCCGGGGCTTTATGCTGCGCTGGCGTTTCGGGGGTTTTTCCCGGTGGAAGATTTGATGACTTTAAGGCATACGGGAAGCTATTTACAGGGGCATCCGGATATGAAGCAGACGCCTGGTGTGGATATGTCGACCGGATCATTGGGACAGGGGCTGTCTGTGGCAGTCGGTATGGCGCTGGCGGCCAAGATGGACGGCAGGGATTACCGCGTTTATGCCATGTGCGGCGACGGTGAAATCCAGGAAGGGCAGATTTGGGAGGCCGCAATGTTTGCAGGCTATCACAAATTAGACAATCTCGTTGTGATTGTGGATAATAACCGTCTTCAGATTGACGGGTATGTAGAAGACGTCTGCTCCCCGTATCCGCTGGACAAGAAGTTTGAGGCATTTCATTTCCATACAATCCAGATTGACGGCCACAATTTTGAAGAAATTGCGGCAGCATTTGCAGAAGCAAAATCCGTTAAAGGAAAGCCGACGTTAATTATTGCGCGTACCGTCAAAGGAAAGGGCGTTTCTTTTATGGAAGACGAAGTAAGCTGGCATGGCAAAGCGCCGGGTGATGCGGAATTTGAAATTGCAATGAAAGATTTGGAGAAAGCAGGTGAAGCATTATGTCAGTAATCCAAAACAGAAAGGATTTGCCCAGGGTTGCAACCAGGGACGGTTACGGCAAGGGTTTGGTGGAACTTGGCAGGGCGGATGAAAGAATTGTCGTATTGGATGCGGATCTTGCGGCGGCCACAAGGACAGGAGATTTTATGAAGGCGTTTCCCGAACGCCATATCAACTGCGGTATTGCAGAAGCGAATATGGCCGGTATTGCCGCGGGGCTGGCTGCATGCGGCAAAATCCCGTTTATGAGTACATTCGCTATGTTTGTGGCGGGGCGTGCGTTTGAGCAGGTGCGCAATTCCATCGGTTATCCCCATATGAACGTGAAAATCGGAGCAACCCATGCAGGGATTTCCGTCGGGGAAGACGGAGCAACGCATCAGTGCAACGAAGATATTGCCCTGATGCGCCTGATACCGGGAATGCTGATTATCAATCCCTGCGACTCCATTGAAGCGGAAGCCGCGGTAAGGGCCGCGTACGAATATGACGGCCCGGTTTACCTGCGTTTGGGCAGGCTGGCAGTCCCGGTTCTAAACGACAGGCCGGACTATAAATTTGAACTGGGTAAGGCCGCCGTTTTGCGGGAAGGCAGTGATCTGAGTATATTTGCAACAGGGCTTTGCGTTGTGGAAGCGCTTGACGCGGCAGACCGTCTGGCGGAAGAGGGCATAGAAGCAGAGGTTGTCAATGTCCATACTATTAAGCCTCTGGATACGGAACTGGTCGCTTCCTCCGCAGCCAAAACGGGACGCGTATTTACGGTAGAAGAGCACTCTGTCATTGGAGGCCTTGGGGCGGCAGTCTGCGAGGCGTTAAGCGAGACATGCCCGACTAAGGTGACCAGGATAGGTATTTATGACGTGTTCGGAGAATCCGGCCCGGCGCTTGAGCTGTTACATAAATACGGCCTGGACGCGGAAGGAATTTACCATAAAATCAAAGAATCCATAAACTGACCGTAAACCGGCCAAAAACAGAACGAATTATACAGGCAGCCTGCGCGTTGGCAGGCTGCTTTTTTGGCGTGGTTTAAAATGTAAACAATTTCCATGGAAAAGCCGATACATAAAATAGCAGCAAAAGTAACGTAAACGGAATTACAGATACCAGATCAAGGAGGAATGGCACATGAACCAGGTAACACAGGCAGAAGCGGCAAGTTATGCCGCATATTCAGGAAATGCGAACGCTGCAAAGGCGGCGGAGCGATCGGACAGAAAGACCAAAGTAACGTCAGGAGCCACCATCGGTTCCCCGGAATTAAGCGAAAAAGCCAAGAAATATTACGACCAGCTGCGCAGAAAATACTCCCATATGGATTTTATTCTGGTCAGTGAGGACAAAAAGGCTGAAGCGCAGGCAAATGCAGGCAAATACGCCAATGCCAACCGCATGGTGGTATTAATTGACACCGAAAAAATAGAACGCATGGCGGAGGACGAAGCTTACCGTAAAAAATACGAGGCAATTATAAGCGGGGCGCAGGGGCAGCTTTCCCAGCTGAAAGACAGCTTGGGCGCGAACGCGTCGGCGGTGAAGACTTATGGGATGCAGGTAAACGACGGCGGGAACGCCTCTTTCTTTGCCGTAATTGACAAATCCCTGGCAGCCCAAAAAGCGCGGATCGAAAAAAATGCGGCCAGAAGGGCCGAAGAGAAAAAGGAAGCCCAAAAAGCGGCAAAAGAAAAGCGGGCAGAGAACCGGAAAGCGAAGAGAGAAGAGGATGCCGAACGCCTAAGCGGCATAGAAGAAGGCGATACCGTTACGGTTACGGCGTCTTCTATCGAAGAGTTAATTCAGAAAATCAACAGCACGCTTTCCATGGGAATGAGCGATTATGTAAAGACAAAGGAAGAAACATGGGTAGGCGGCCATGTGGATTTCTATGGTTAAAGACGGTGTAGCAGCAGAAGGATCCATAAAAAAACAGCCCCCATGTAAATGGGGGCTGTAATTAGATTGTTTTTAGTCAAAAGGTAGTTCATCCGGATCCGTTGCGTTGCCGGGGACACTGGTCGTTAGCACATCTTCTGCTTCAAAATAAACAATTTTCATATCAGGCGTTTCATAGTGGTTCATGAATATGCACCCCCTTTCCAAAGAACGAAAATTATTTTGATTTTGCTGACAACTGGTTAAAGGTGACAGACTTGATAGTTGAATATACAACGATTCTTTCGGCTGGCGCGCCAGTTTTAGTGCAGATGACGTATGCCCTTGCAAATACGGGTTTGTCAAAATTAGCGGTATTTGTTCCAACGTTTACGGTTAAAATATTGGTAACGTAATCGGTGGTTTCAAAGACCATTTTGCGGATTTTATCGTCAGCTGCATTTACATTATCGATTGCCATTTTTGACGTATCGTTTCCGCAAGCAGAGTTTGTGGTATAAATCATACCGGACTCCACTCCCGTATATCCTTCCGGAATATTCATGGAAGCAACAAAGGAAATCGTATTGGACGTTGTTCCCGGCGTGTTGTACATATTGGAAATAACAACGGTCGGAGCCGCCTGTTCGGTTTCACTGTCCTTGGTAACATATACTGCCTGGATAGTCACGCTGGTTGTCTGGATAAATATACGGTATGTCTCTTCTGTGCTTAATACGGCGCCGGTTTCATCTGCCCAGTGGGAGAACTTCACGCTGGTATCGGTAATGTCTTTCAGCGTTATATTGGCATAGGTTCCGATTTTGCCTGTAACAGATGCATCTGCTTCGCCAAATGCAGCAAGATCGTATGTCCCGTCTGCTTTTTTAGTTCCCTTCCTGTACTGTACCGTTACGGTTCCGGGGTTGTCGGTTTTCTCATAAATCGGAGTTACTGTAACGTCGTTGCCTGCAAGTATTTTGGCACGGATTTCGTCTGCAATATTTTTCGGTACGGTTGTGCCGTCAATACTCCAGCCCATAAAGTTATAACCGGAACGAACCGGGCCAACCGGGATATTGATTGTGACGCCGTCCATTTTTGTTTTGTCATACAGGTTTTTAACATACTCGCTGTTTCCATCTTTAAATATAACCGTTACGACATCTGCCGATTTTGAGCCGCACAGGGTGCATGTGCCGTTTTCGTAATCATGGTTTACAGGCAAAAGGACAACAGGTAAATCGCCGTCATACTGTTTTTTGCTGAATCCTGCGGGGATTTCCTCATTTTCTCCTGCAAGTGTAATACGGATCATCATGTATCCTTTTCCGTTTGCAGGATTTGGCTGTCCAGGGCATCCGGGTTTATCTTCTACATAGACCTGGTTGCTTAAGACCGTAGCTGCAAACACTCTTTCATGGCCTGCGTCTGTTTCGCTGCATCCACTGCGAACACATGTGAATTTTGCGCTTGCCGTTTTGCCTTCTTCATTCCAATAGAATTTTGGACTGCCATAAATGTGGCCGAGCGGCGCGTCCTCCACATATTCATATGGAGTGTCTGCCATCATACTGGTATATGTGTTGCGGCATACCTCACATTCAAAATAAGTTTCATGGCCGGGAATTACGCAAGTAGCTTCCACTGCCGAATGACGCTTCATTTTATGGTCTTTGGCAGCGTGTGTATATGCGTATGTGCTGTCAAGCGTTAAGTCCGGATCTGCTTCTTTCAGGGCTAACGTATAATTTACAGTATATTCTGCCTTGCAGCCTTTTTCTTTTAACTGATTTACTTCACTGACAAGAGCAGTTGCTTTTACGTCTACTGTTTTTGTATGTTCTGCCGCTGCGTTCAGTCCGCATGCGCAGGTTGCCGTTAAGTCGTATACGTATACGGCGTTCTCTCCTTCACCTTCTGTTTTGACAGGCTCTAATGTATCCAGATCAAGCGCGTCCCAGTCAATCACAGCTGTGGAATAGTCGTGTCCGTTTTCTAAATCCGGCTCACCGGAAGGAGCTGTGTAGGTTGCCGTACCGGTATAGTCTTTGCCGTCGCCGCCTTGTCCGGTAAATGTACCTGTTACTTCTAATGTTTTTCCGGCCATACATGTTGCAGCTTTATAGTTGATATCATCTTCAGAAGTGACATTTAATGATGCGCCGGATACTGTAACCTTATGATTTTCGTTGTTTTTACAAACGCCTTCGATGGTCAGGTTTTCAAATGTCCCTGGTTTCAGGTCTTCTTCGTCATATGTCCAGGAAGCTTTGTTAACAGTCCATGTGTAGTTATGGCCTTTTGCAATATGCACTACCTTCTGGGTATCTGTGTATACATCAGTAGGTACGTCTTTAAAGCTTGCGGATGCGGTATAAATAAATACATCCGGAGTTGTACAGCTGATACCGTCTGCTACATTATCGCTGGCCGTTACGGTAACTGTGCCTTCCGGCTGGATCGTAACGCCGCACTCGTTTGCACACGTTTTTGTGGCGGTTGCCGATACGTATTCAATAATATCTTTTTCGTTTTGAGGCGTAACAGGAACAGGTTGTTCGCTTTCCGCAGTCAGGCCTTGCCATGCCCAGGTAATGTCAAAAGCATGGCCCGTCGCTTTATAGATTTCTACATGCGGAGTTCCGCATACGACTTCAACGGAAGCGCCTTCTTCTGTTTCCGGAGCCAGGACTACTTTTGCAAGATAAATGGTAGAACCTGTTTTAGTACATGTATTTTTTTCTGTTCTTTCTGTAATTACAACAGATCCGTTCGGATTGCTGCTAGTTGTGTCAAATGTTTCGCTTGCAGGGCAGACTTCACATGCGCGTGAAGCACCAATGGTGCGTACAGGGATCTGGAATTTTGTTCCGTCTGCAAGGGTGATATCGGAATCTTTCATGTTAGTACTGCTTGTATCCCATTCTGCATCCCATTCGATTTCGCCCCAGCTGTGGCCTGTGATTTTCTGTTTCTTTGTATCGTCAGGAGTAACACCGCTTACGGTGGCGGTATATGTTTTCTCAAAGCCGTCTTCATTTCCGCAATTAGCGCCATCCGGTATAGTAGATGTTACCTCTGCAGGTTTTTTCTGAACTCTGACAGATGTAGTGTCGCCTTTTGTTACAGTGACATATTCTGGTCCGTCAACTTCTGAATTTTTGTCGGTGTCTTCTGCACCGCCGCAATTTGGATTAGAACATTCTATACTGTAATATACCTTGCCTTCCGGCACTTTGGGAATGATGTAATCATTGCCGTTTACAGTATCGGCGTCGCCGAATGCAGACCAGTCCCAGGTTCCGCTGCCTGTAAAATCATGGCCTGTGTGTTCAGATGTTTTTGTAATGGTTAATGTCTGCTCTGTGTCGTTTACAGATACTGTTGTGCCGTCTGCAACTGTTGCTGCAACTGTCCAGACATCGTTACCGTCTGTTGTACAGTTTTTTGCCACATAGCCTAAGTCTGTGTCTGTTGAAGACTGAATATCTAAAGAACTAGGATTGTCAGCTGAGGTAAATGTTTCACCGGCAAATCCGCAATCATCTGCTCTTGTACAGCTTACATGCAGAGTAGTTATCGTTGGTGTTGCTTGGGTCGTATCTGCTTCCATGCTGTCAACCACATAATCGTGACCTAATTTCTCGGTTGTTAATTTTAAGGAACCGTTTACTGTATATTGGTCTTTTGTATTATCGTTTGTTTTACAGGTAACAGTAACAGGGAAGACATCCGTACCACCCCCTGTACACGTATTTGCTTTGTAGTCTTCTGACGATTCGTCAAGAGCCCCTATTGTTATTGTGCCGTCGGTTGCACCGGTTAAAGTTCCTCCGGTTATAAAATTGGGGTTTTCATTGTCGCCGCTGTTTTGTGTGCTGTTAAGCTCTATTGTTTTGCCACAGCTTGTTCTGCCGCATGCCAGGGTAATCGTTACGCCATTTTTAACGTCAGTACCGTTGCCTGTAACGTTTGCTGTAAAATTATGTTCTAAGGTACGTGGTTTCGGTGCAAAACCGCTGTATGAAATACCGTCATAATCTTCAGATGTGTCCGATACTGTTTCAGCGTATTCTTTTTCGGCGCCACCCGCTTTTGGCGCAACGTGGTATCTGTCAAACCAAACCTTTACAGGGTAGCTGTAATTAACTGTTTCACCACAGTTCTTTGAGTCTACATCTGTTGGCGGTAAAGCTTCATCGTCTCCTGCAATTTCGTAGCAATTTTTCTTAACCCATGCGCCGCACTCGGTTTTGGTACATGTAAATTTTGCCGTTACGATAACTCCATTTGGGTCAAATTCAGGAGTTGAAAATGTATGTCCTGTAGAACGGATTGTTACATCCTCCACTGTTAGTGGCTCTATATCCGGATTGGCTGCGTCTATTTCATCCCAGAATAAGGATTCACACGCGCTGCATTTTACATGAGCATAAGTACCATCATTATCGCAAGTTACTTCTATTGCTTCTACAGAAACAGGAGTATGCGGTTTTTTTGGCAGAGTAAATGTCTTGGTTTCTGTTGACGTATCTGACGCTTCCGGTGTTGCAAATTCAGCCGTTGCTGTAAGCTCTAAACTCTGTTCTTCGCTACAACTCAGGGGATAAGATTCCGCGCCGTTTGGTAAGCTTATGGTAACATTTGTTGAAGGTACGTCTTCGTCGCAGTATACACAGGAACGTTGTGCAGTTACATTAGAAGCATCAATTGCGAGATTACCATCATTACCTGCTGACAGCTGTAATGCATCCCAGACAACTACCAGTTTACGGGAATGGCCGTTAACGGTAACTTTATAGTCATGTGTTTCCTGGAATGTTTCTCCTGATGCAATATCGTCGCTCTGAGTAAAGGTAACTGTTGCTGTATAGGTGAGGTCGCCGCCATCTTCACAGCTAAAACCCGCTGGTTTTGTTTTAACGACTGAAACGGTTCCTGTCTGGCTGTTGCCGCACTCTCTTGCGCATGTACGTGTTGCGGTTACGCCGCTTGCTGTGTTTTCTACATAGTTAAGAGGATTAAAATCTTCGTCAGCAGTAAATACACACGTGCTGTTTTTATCTTCATCTACATAGGTATGGCCAAGTGGCTCTAAGACAGTATCCTCTTCTGTAATGCGGAGGGTTGGATCAGGGGTTGCGTAGTCTTTTGCAAGATCTTCCGGAGTTCTGTAAAGATTTTCACAGTTGTCGCAGGTAAAGTATTCGATATTACCTGGTTCTGTACAGGTCGGTTCCAATTTTTTGGCTACACGCCGTGGGTTATGATCTTTTCTGGGAATTGCCAGACTTACTATTTCTTCTTCTGTAAGCGCATGGTCTGAATCAACTGCCATATACTCCGTTTCACATGTTTCGCACCAGTAATGGGCAAGTACACCTTCTTCAAAACAACTTGCCGGTTTACGGTCTAATCTGACAACAGTATGTGTATCATTTTCTTTACATTGCTCTTCGGTTACATCCGAAGCGAACAATTCAAAATTGTTTTCATAAGGAGCCCTTGAGAGTTCCTTTCCGCATACTGTACAGCTTGTAACAACCTCATCGCCGATAAGTGTATAATCTTCCGTATGCTCCCCGGTTGCGGCAACCGTTTCCGTTTCACTATAGCCGCACTCGCAGACTTTGACTTCTACGCCTTCTTCGCCGCAGGTTGCCGGCGTGCTCTGGCTCTCATCAACGGCCAGGACATGCTCATGAACTGCTTCTTCCGCTACCGGTTCTGTCGGCGCAGTTTCCATTGCAAAAGCCGTCATATTCATGGAAAATACCATGCTGAGCGATAAAACTACGCTTGTCAAACGCTTCAATTTCCTTAAATTCATACTGTGAAAATTTTTTTCAATTTATTTCCCACTAAAACCAGAGATTAAGAAGGATAAATTTAATAAAATATACAAATTTATACGATTTTTCTTTCTGTTTCTCCGCAATCTTCCTTTCGATTCAACCGCTATTATATAGGAAGAAACACAATTCAAACCAAGTACAAAATGCAATAAATCAAATTTTCTACACCGTTTTTCTCCAAAATACCAAGTACATAAAATACGCTTTCCGCCTTTTTTGCAAATTAGATTTCCAAAAATCCTTGCCAGAATAACATTCCATACTGTTTTTTACACATTTTTGCAGAATAAAATTCGTATAGATTTCGTAGTAAATTTATGGTATAATTTCCTCCAAATGGAACTAAATATTAGAACGTGTTTGAAAAATCATTCCCGTCATCTGCATTCCCCGCTTAGTATAATATTTGCACCATCCAATTGAACATTAGCAGTTCAATCAACATAAATTCATCCAATGTGGCCCGATGCGGCTCTCCAATTTGGTACAAATCTCCCATACCATACCCTTTGGGTACTAAGTGCAAAATACATCTGCCGGAAAGCCTTTTTCAAACACGCTTATCAAGATAAACATTTATTTGTTAATTACCAAAACGGAATGCCGCCGGATCGACTACAAAAGAGGAGGGCTTTTCCCATGGCCGGAAAAGTAAAAAGAAAAACGACCAACTATAAAAATATCTATTATAATGAAAACACTCAAAAATATGATGTAAAATATAACTTCAAAGAATATGACGTAAAAGCCGGACGGAACCGATACCGGGCAAAATGGATCTATAATTTGTCCACCATTACGGAGGCAAAGACAGAACTTGCAAAACTCCAGCCAGGCAGAATCCGGACTGGAGATAAAGATATTACACTGCAGGGAGCCTATGATTTATGGCTGATAAAAGCCAATGGACAGAATTTTAGCCCCGTATCCATTAAAAATACAGGCGCGCAGTTCAAGACCATCTGCCAGTTCCTTCCTGCTTCAACCAAATTAAAAGATATTGATGAGGATGTATATTATAAGTTTTGCAGTGATATCCGTAAACACGGTTATTCTGAGGAAACGCTTCATTCCGTCAATGCGACCTTCCGTAAAATACTGAACCTGGCGTATAAAAAGAAACTGACACAGGAAAATATCCTGGATTACGCCGACAACATGAAAACAAAGCAAAAGGAAGATTACAGAACAATCAGTAAAGAAGAATTTGATAAAATAGACAGTCATTTTAAAGAAAACGAATTATGGCGAAAAGGAGTTAATAATTTCCCGAAATACCGTCTGCTATTTAATATTCTATATTATACAGGATTGAGAATAGGGGAATGTATTGCGCTGACTTATGCAGACTTTGAAGAATTTTGCTACGAAAACAAACATAAAGAAGCGGCTGCTTCTGCTAACTCAGATTTGCTAAAAGAACAGCAATATGGTATTCGGATTAAAATCGATAAATCCTATGTCAGCAGTATGAAACTGACCAAAGAACCCAAGAATCACAAAAAAAGGCGTATCCCCCTCTCTCCCGCCCCGGAACGCCTGTTTACCCAAATCCGAGAGGAACATCTGCGAAAAGGCGGGCAATTAGGAGACAAAATATTCAACTGGGGATACAGCCTGTGCTATACGACTCTCAAAAAAGCATGCAGCGAGTTGGAACTTGCCAGTTATACCTGCCATGATTTCCGGCATACGTTTATTTCCAACCTGATTCGTAAAGGCGTTCCCTTACCGGTTGTTGAAAAAGCGTCCGGCGATACACAGCAGACAATATTAAAACGATATTCCCATATGTTCGAGAGTGATGAAATGAAAATTCTTACAGCTTTACAGGATTTATAATATTCAGTTCTTTTTTGTAGAACCATTAAGCTTTTTGGGTGAAAATGCCGATAATAATATATAACACTATGTGGGAATACAGTCTGGGGCGGCAGGAACCCCCTTTGTGTGTATCCCAAGAAAATCAATGGTATATTTTAACTGATACGCGGTTCCTACGAACCGCTTGACAAATTTATGAGAAACGTATATGATAAAAAATAAGTGGAGAGCCTTTCATATGTGCTCTTCCGCTTATTTCTGAAAATGTTTTATCACTTCGAAGGTTCTTTCATGATTTAGACGAAAAAGAGCCAAGAAGTTTATTGTACCTTGACAAATATTGCCGGTTTCAAGATATTTTAGGAAACTCCTTGTTTCTGCGGCAAGCGAATCAAAAGAGAGTTATTTGTTTTGACTCGCTTGCTGCAGAAGCAGCAAGAATAGTAGCCAGCAGCATTTAACTGCAAATATGTGCCATGGACGGCATATGCGAAAGGAGGTTTTGAGATTTCATTCAGCAGGATGCGGCAGCGCAAGGCCGTTATGTAGTGCTTTTTTACATAATGATGCGAGATGAGGCTGTAATTAAAAATAGCTTGTCCTGTAGGATGTTCTGATGGTGTCCCGTAATTCAGGAGGATATATCCGACAGGATCAATCCGACGGAGCTACGTAGGCTGACTGCAGCCGATGGATCCAACAGGAGGCCTGCCAGGGATAGCTTACAGAGCAGACGCAGGAAGTTTTTTGTGGATTATTGCAGGATTCATGAAACGCCATCTGCAGAAGTCATGTGTAATTCCGTGAGAACGGACTGCTGTAATCCAATCCAAGATTTTAAGTTTGCTGGCTGCACAATCAAAATACGAAAGGAGTTTTCTACAGTATGAATTTAAGGAAATTGAAGCGTTTGACAAGCGTGGTTTTATCGCTCAGCATGGTATTTTCCATGAATATGACGGCTTTTGCAATGGAAACTGCGCCGACAGAACCGGTAGCGGAAGAAGCAGTTCATGAGCATGTCCTGGCCGTTGATGAGAGCCAGAGCACGCCGGCAACCTGCGGCGAAGAAGGCGTAGAAGTCAAAGTCTGCGAGTGCGGCTATAGTGAAACGGAAACGGTTGCCGCAACCGGAGAACATACACAAGAATCAAAACTCGACGAAACTACAAACGAGGTTGTTACGTCCTGTACCGAGTGCGGGAAGGAACTTGCCCGGGCTCCTTATGAGGATAACTTTGACTTAGCGGCCGAAGGCGAGACAACAGACCCAGACGCTCCGGAAGAGACACCAGATGCAGAATGTACGAATCATGTTATTGGAAGCATGGTATCGCGTGTAGCCCCAACCTGTTTTACCGAAGGGACTGCAGCACACTATTACTGTTCTGCATGTAATAATTATTACAGAAAAAAAGAGGATGCAACAGCGCAGACAAACCCAGTTACATTGGCTGCTCTGAAGATCAGCAAGCTGAACCATAATGCAACTTTGGTGGATGAAGTTGAAGCAGACTGTACTACTGCTGGTAATGCAGCGTACTATACGTGTACTATCTGCAAACGTATTTATGAGACAATGGAAGATGTATACGAGGATGTAGAAGATAAAACATCAGTAGACAGTACATGTCTTTCAGAAGAAGAAATTGCAGCAAAAATTACCAAACCTGCCCTTGGCCATTCCTATAAGGCTGCTGGCACAGATGGCGTAGAAACCCGTACCGTTGTCTTTAGCGGATGGAACATTTTTGACCCAACAACCTATGAACAAGGGACAGACTGCGGTATTTCTGCATCCCGTTCCTGCAGCAGAGAGGGATGTACTTACAGCCAGACAGCAGGAAATGTTTCTGTTGAAAAAGGGGACGTAACTGGTTTTGATTGTACTACAGAGAACGCTAAACTTGCTTATACTGCTACTGCTACATTTACAGATGATCCAGAAGAGCCTTCTGAAACCGGTACGCCTGCCACAGAAACAGATGAGCATGACGTGGCGATTGATGGCCATAAATATACTTATCAATTCACCTGGCCGAATGACCCGAACAGTGTACTTACAAACACAGACGGCAAACTGACCTTAAGCGCAGACAATAAGGTAACTTTTTCACGTGCATGTAATGTATGTGAGCAGCAAGACCAAGCTTCAGACTCCGTAGATGCTACGCTTTCTTCAACGGGGATTGTCATCGGGGAATACGCTCTGAAATGCTTTGCTGAGGAAAAAACTTTTGTAGCAACGGCAACATTGGGCGACCATACACAGACTGAATCCAAAACACTGACGCTCCCGATAGGCAACCATGCATTAACATTTGTAGAGCGTGTCGAAGCGACCTGTACATCTGAAGGGAATTATGAGTACTTCCAGTGTACAGACTGCCAGAAAAAATTCTGGGATGAATCAACTCCGATTGGAGACAATGAAACTACAGATATCCCGGAATTAGGCCATAATATTCTTCCCCCGGTATATAGCTTTGAAGGGAAAACAGATATTGTGAAGGCTACTTTCTCTTGCATGAGATCAGAACAGTGTGGTGCCATAGTTACAAAAACCACAGATGTAATCGCGAATATGGAGAGCGGGACACCAGATAATGCCAGTGCAGTATGCGGAACAGATGTTACTATGTCATATAATGCTACCGCTAAGTTTGATAGGAATGTAGTAAAATATGATGAAAATAAAGGCTGGTATGAGGATACTACAGATCCTAATTACGATGCAACTTTTGTTTACGGGAATGGTACGGTAACGCGGTCAGAGAAGATGCCGCATACAATCACAGCGGCAGTCCGTTGGGCTGATGCTGATAGTGTTACACCGGACGGTGAAGGCAAGGAATATCACAATCCAGAAGCCGGCATTAAAGCCACATTATCCTGTAGTAGATGTCAGGGCACAGCAGAAATGGCTTCGCAGGGAGCGACCGCAGATACCCCGTCAAGCACGCCAGTTATCGCTCTTGGAGCAGATGCAGTGTTAGCTCTTGGAGAAATTGATACGTCTGATTCTGAATATATCGCTGCTAACTGTAGTACAGGCGGAAAAGATGTTTACCTGGTTACAATTACAGGCGTAACAGGTGATGACGCAGCCACAGAATTTGATATTACAGACAAAAAAATCAAGACCGACACCCAAAAAAGCGGCCATAAATACATTATTAAAACTCTGGAAGAAGGCACATTTGATGAGGCAAACAGCCATCCTACAGTAAGTTCTATGACAATAGGATGTGCATTAAATGAAGGCTGTCCAGGAGATGTGAATGGCGATCCTATCGCAATAAAGTACTCATCAACGGACGCAGATCCATTAGTAACATTAAACTACCCAATTGTAAATGGCACCCCGGAAGCCGGCAATGTGCAGGAGGTAAGCTGTACAACGGATGGCGTTAAAGTATGGGCTGTCGATGTCACAATTAACGCTGACAATCAAAAAGCATATAAAGAATATCCGGCAAACGGCGCAGGCAAACGCTGGACATTGTCACAAAATGCCACTGCAACAGGGCATGATTTTACAGGAACCCCGGTATGGGATTGGACTGAATACGGTACAGTTACCGGCGATGCAATCGTTCCGTTTGAAGGCACAGGAAAAAAAGTCTATGCTACCTATACCTGCCAGAATGGGAACTGTGGCGGTGAGCAACATGCAGATTCAGAAACAGAAGCAGATAATATTGTTTATGACAAGGCAGATAATCAAAGGATTAAAGTCGTTAGTGTAGAGCCAACAAATAACAAGGATAATATTAACGATTGTACAGGCGGCGGCACGGTTACCTATACCGCTACAGTGGCAGGAACAACTGACACAAACACAAAAACTCAGGCAGTGAGCGGCCATGTCTGGAATACAGTTACATGGGGCGACTGGACATATGTGCTTGATACAAATAATCAAAAGACATACAAAACTGTAACAATTGGAGAGGCTCCAAACCAGACAACTGTTAACATTCCAGTTAAAACAATTACCGCATCACGTGAATGTTCCATTTGCGGCGGAAAAGAGAACTTTGCAGAAACAGCAGACGCAGCAGCAACTCCTGCAATTAAAGATGGTATCACAGTCCAGGATCAGGATACAGAACCTGCCAGCTGTAACAGGGCAGGATCAACGCTCTATTTTGCGACACTGACAATCCCAGAAGAAGGCGCTGACGGCGCAGATAATGTTATAAAGAATAAGACCCCGGACATTGAAGTCTATAAGGCTACCGGCCACAATTATGATATCCTGTGGACATGGTTCGGCCTGACGGAAGAGAATAGGACAGAAGTAGAAGTGAGTGAGGCCAATAAGGGACAGATCATTCGATATACATCGGCTTCCGCAGTGAAAGAATGCCAGAATGGCGACTGTGAAAAGACCATTGAGTCTACGGCCGCAAAATTCACTGCCCAATGTATCAATGGGCAAGACGGCGTAAGCTGTGATAAAACAGATGTATTTAAATATGAAGCAACCGCTACATTCAAAGATGATCCGCAGGAAGGTTATTCCGCCCAGAAGATGATCATCCATGAAGAAACCGGCCATGATTATGAGTGGGGAATTACCAACTGGTCAGCCCAAGGGGAAATTCAGCCGGGAGATTTTAGCGGTCTGAATTTAAAAGGCGTATGTAAGAATAATGAACGTCATGAAGTAATTTTAGAAAACGTTACTGTAACTGTAGCAGCAAACGGTATTACCCAGACCCCGGAAACATGCTCCGCAAAAGCATCCTTAGTGGTATCAGGGGCATTTTTAGCAACTAAGAATGGTGAAAACTATTCCGGTACAGCTACTTACCGCATGGCAACAGGGGAAGGGGATCCGACCGGCCCGCATAAATATACGGTTGCTAAGCCTGTATGGACGACATTGGAAGAAGTAAGCAGGGACGAACAAAACGTAACTTATGAAATGGACGCGGTTGTAACATGCGATCATGCTGCTGAAGATGCAAACCATAATAAGGCAGGCGTGAAGATTACCGCTGTGGCTTCGCTTGAAGATGTAGCGAAAATTGACTGCTCAAAAGAGTATGACATTACTTATACATTAAGCATCAACGGACAGGCCGGGACAGACGCAGACGCATCATTAGCCGGGATTGTAATTGAAGACGAGACGCTCCAGGAAGATGGTGTTACTGCAATAGTATCCCATACGGCAACGAACCATACACTTTCCCGTGTAGATGGAAAAGCAGGATCTTGTAACGAATCCGGATGGAAAGCATATTACCACTGCTCTGTATGCGAGAGGAATTACAGCAGCTTTACCGGAACAACCGAGGTTACGGTTGAAACAATTGCGCCTTTAGGCCACCTGTATGGCGATCCTACGTTTGAGTGGGTTAAAGAAGGCGAGTCAGCCAGGGCAATTTTCACCTGTATGAGGCCAGGATGCACAACTGCTACAGCAGGCCATACAAAAGCAGTTTCTGCAGAAGTAGACACCGATGAGGATCACATATATCCTGAAGGCGAAGACGGGTGTGTGGACTCCGAAAAACACAAAACCAATTATTACATGGTTAGCGTTAGGGAAAACGGTAAAACGTATGAAGGCGATTTAGCAGTAGCCGTGCCAAGTGTGGATCACAATTTCACAGGCGAAGACGGCACATGTATCTATTGCGGAAAAAAAGGCCTGGTAAAAGCATCATTTGTCTACAAAAATGGCGCTGAGACCGTAACCATATCTGATGAATGGTACAACAAGGAAGATACAGATATTACCCTTCCGGCTGCTCCGAACCGCCCGGGCTATACATTTAAAGCATGGAGTTTAGATGGGACGGCAGAAGCGACAAAAGCGCAGATCATACAAAAGGTTCAGGCTGGCCAAGCATTTACTGTTACCGCGCTTTATACTGAAATCACGACGACCGGAACCGTAACAGTAAAATACCTGAACGGCTCAAATGAACTTAACTATACGAAACCGGATAATGGGGACGTATACACCGGCACAATCGGCAAAAATATTGCTGTGAGCGTAGAAGAAACGCTTACCATTGGTGAAAAAACCTATACGTTCTCCCATTGGGTGAAAACTGTAAACGGGGCAACGCTTGGCACCAGTGTAAATTATGACGTTTATATTGCATCAGACGCACCGATCACTGTTTACGCAGTATACCAGGAAGGCAGCGCTGAAAAGCCGGAGGCAGTTCCTGTAGTGGCTATGACAGATATCTACAAATTCACTGCGCCGGACGGCACAAACAAGCTGGCGTTTACAAGCGCCATGAGCATACCGGAAGGTTATGAGATGGTAGAAAGCGGTATCCTCTACGGTATTGATGCAGCAACATTTGAAGGGAAAGACACAGAGGAACTTAATTCAATCCTGACCCTCAATGGTGAAAAGGTATTTAAAAGCGCGTTAAACGGCACGAAGACCAACCTGCTGTCCGTAAAGATTTCTTCTGCAAATGAACAGAAAGAAATATATGCACGGGGTTACCTGATGTGCAGGAAAGCAGGAACCGACACCGTTGAAGTGTATTATTCCGACAGTGTGCATGAGAACTATAAGAGTGCATCGCCGTTGGCAACAGCACAGGCTGCAAACTAGCAGTGTGAGGCTTGGAAAGGAGGTGGAATTTCGTGAGAAAATACGAAACACCTGACATGGAACTTATCTATTTTGAGTCAGAGGACATTATCACAGACAGTATTGGCGCAGGCGACGTTGATCCATTCGGTTAAAGACGTTTCCATGTTTTAAACTACCGGAACTATCCGGAAAAAACTAACGGCAGCCCCCAGGTATGGGGACTGCCGTTTTACTTAGCCAGCACTCCATTTTGGGCTGACCAGGAAAGTCTTGTTTTCGCAGAGACTAGATCTTTTACTGCCCCTTATTTTACAACAAATCTGTACAAGCCAGAATACTTATTCCCTTTTTTACAAAACAATTGAGGCTCATTTTCTATTAAATCCTGAACATGATATTTATAGTCCATATTTTCTATGCCATATTTACCAAGTTCCATTTATTTAGCCAATATAATCCATTCTTCTAATATTGCCTGCGCAATTTGGCGCAGTATGCCTATTGTCAGATGATATGAAGTTCTTTTAATTTTTCTAAAAATTTACTAACAGTCAGGTTTTTCCTTGCAGCTGCTGCTTCCAAAGTAATTATATTATCGCGGGCTAAGTCGTAAAGAGTTTTCCGTTCGCCTTCCTGGCGTCCCTTTTGCTGTCCTTCCCTGCCCCCTTCTCGGCGTCCTTCCTGCCACCCTTCCCTGCGCCCTTCCATCAGCGCTTCTTTTCGGTTAGCCTCGTCCCTTAATACCAGCCGCGGCTCCATAAATTCCATTAACACGTCGTACATCGTATCATCTCCCATCCATTCCTGTATTGCCTGCCCACTGGCTGTAAAGCTTGACCTCCAGGACAGAATCCGCTATTTCCTGGTCGAACGCCCCTGTCAGTTCCCTTACATGCCCAAGTAGGCTGCGGATATCCTCTTTTTTCAGGTTTTTCGATAAGGCCTTCAGCCATGCGTGGGCTTTCCCGTCCAGTTCCCGGGTTACAATAACCTGCACCGGGAACAGCAGGTTCCCTCCGATATGGTATATCCCTCCCG
>CAJTLD010000041.1:0-4965 GCA_910577065.1 uncultured Lachnospiraceae bacterium
CAGATATTTCTTAGTACCGGCTTTTTTGATTTCCGCAATTTTTTTATAATTTTTGTTTTTCTTATACGAGCGGTAAATCAGATAGCCGTCTGCTCCGCTTACTTTTTTCCAGCTGATTTGAATACCCTGTTTCGTTTTCTTTGCCTTGATGCCGGTCGGCGTCTTTGGCTTTTGGATCGGAGCCGGAGGATTAACGGTCTGTTCTATTTTTGTAAACTTTGCAGTCAGGCTCGTATTTTTTTGAACCGAAAACGTATAAGACGCTGACTGCGATACCAAAACGGTTCCGTCATACCAGCCGTCAAATGTGTGATCGGCCTGCGGCACAGCCAAAACGGTAACCGAATCCTGATAATACGCTTCTGCCGCGCTGCAGGATACGGTTCCTCCGGTCTGAGCCGTTACGCTGACGGTAAATTTCTTTTTTGCAAATCGCGCTATAAGCGTCTGTTCTGCGGTAACGGTAAAGGTATAGGTCTGTTTGGTGGAAACCAAAGCGCCGTCCGATTCCTGAAACCAGCCTGTAAATTGATATCCTTCATTTGGAACGGCTGTAACGGTTATTTCATCACCGTCGACCGCTTCTTCCGGAACGCCCGTTATGGTTCCTTTCGCGATGTTTTCACTTTTTGCGATTTTTTCGGACGGAATTGGTATCACCGGAATTGGTTCCGCCGGAATTTTGAAACTGTAAACGGAATGCGGCTCCAGCGTATAGGGGATACTTGCGCCGGCGGCAGTTTCCTGTGTTTTTTCTACCGTTACTTTGTCCGGTTCGGCCAGTGTATTTGCGTCCGCAACGTCAGGAGAGCTCATAGACCATACGGTAATCTCTTTGCCGGTTAAATCCCGGTCGGCTATGGAAATTTCCACGGATGAAGCGCTTTCTTTTTTGTTGTTTACAACCAGGACATAGGTGTTTCCCATATTGTCTTTGGTGGAATAGACGTTAATCTGGTTTACCGCGTTTGCACCGCTTCCGGTAAATACCTGATTGCCTGTAACGGTCTGGCTCACCTGCCGGTTTCCGGTCATCCGGTTAAAAATAGAGAAGAGGCGCGCCGACGGCGTAGATACAAACTGATTGCCGTTTGTTCCTTCGTGGCACTGGATCACGCACTGCTGCCATGCGCCTAAGTTATCGCTTCCTGAAGCCGTATCCACCAGGCAATGCTTATTCTGGTATGCCGCACCGGAGTTTACGCAGTCAATCATATGGTTTGCAATATAAATTGCATGGCCAAGGGATGTCTGGTAATTGCTGGCCGGGCTGACGCTTAAAATTCCAAATTCAGAAACCGCAACTTTTTTACTGTCGTCGCCGGTTACCGTATGCATCTTATCTTTGTATGTCGCGATATTGTTGGAAAAGGATTTTGCTTTTACCAAAGAATCCTCATAACCCGTGACGCCGTTACTGTACGGATGGATAATTACGCCGTCGTATTTTGCGTCATAGCCTTTTTGGTGCATTTTATCAATAAATTCATTCTGAAGCCGGTCAACAATGCCGGAATAAAGTTCAATATTGGGATCCACTGCTTTCATAGCGTCGTAATATGCGACAAATCCGGCCTGCCTGGTTTTATAATTACAGGTGATTTCTGCGTTTGCCGCAGGAATGTTGCCGTTTGTGCCGTCGCCAAAAGTAATTTTGCCCGTTTCATAATCAAACGTGCATACGTTAGCCGCGCCTGCGCCGTCGAGTGAATCTGTAATCTGCCATTTTGTTCCTGCTACAAATACTTCTGCGGTGTCAGGTTCAACCGGAACGTAGTAGACATACCGCTCTTCATTTGGGTTGCCGTTGCTTTTGGAAGCGGAAGGACGCCAGTCGCCTTTTTTCGCAACCCGGTTATTGGTCTGATAATAACTTCTCTGGCCGGAAATGGTCATAACGTCGCCTTCAATGTAAAGGTCTACGACGCCTTTGTTGTTCTCGCTCTGGCCGGACATCCAGTAGTTTTGTCCCGTATCGCTAAATTCATTCCCCAACTCAAAGCGGGTCACGCCGTAGGGTTCTTCATGGCCGTTCTCCGCGCGTACCGCCGCCCAGTCAATGCCGTCGTTCGGGGCGTTTAGGTATTCCACCAGATCCGCCGCATCCTGCGGGTTGCCGCGTCCTAAGCCGTAAACGAAAATGGCGTCCGCATTCAGATCGTCATAAATCCAGGTCATTGCCTCGTCTACGCCAAATGCCGGATCTACGGGGATTTCCCCGGCGTCGGAATAAAAATTATTTCCGGCGATCGTCGTTGTCCTGTCGTCTCCTATCGTATCTTTCCAGGTAAAGAGATTGGAAACCGTACCGCCGGGATAGCGTACGGAGCCGAATGCGGCGTCTTTTGAAAGCGCGTTAAACTCTTCCTTTATCATTTGGTTTTCCTTATCCCATGTTCCGTATCCGTACTTGTGATAACGGTGGTTAATACCAAACATGGCGGAAGGAATCTCCCTGATTACATTGTTTTCGTTTACTTCAATGCCAATCGGTTTCCGGTTCTCATAAGCGGTTATCGCATCCGAGAGTTCTGTAATCATATTCCCAAGAGATGTTTTATCCGCGGATGCATTGGAAAGAATGCCGTTTGCCTTGGCGATTATCTGTGTCAGTTCATCCGCTCCAAGACTTTCCGCCCTTTGGATTAAAACTCTGAGTTCTTCTTTTAACGCTTTTAATTCCACATCTTCTCCGTGCAATTCATAAATCGCTTTTATGGTATCTGCGCTGAGGACTTTGTTATAATAGCGTATTTCGTCCATGATTCCGTTGACGGCAGAATTTTCCGTATTTACCCGGTGCGCTCCGACGCGGATATTTCCGCTGCCGTTTACCAAGTTTCCGGTAAAAGCTTCCTGGTTTGTCTTTGTCCCGTCCAGATAAAAATGCACGTTTCTTGTGTTTCCTCCGGCAGCTTCAACGGCAATCATAACATGATGCCATTCTTCCGCCTGGATTGTGTCGGTACAGTAGCGGTTTGTGGCGTCTAAATATGTGCCCAGTTTTCCGGTTCCGCCAATGGTCAGAACGGCTCTTCCGTTGCCGTTTTGGTCGCCTTCCTGATGAAAAATACTGGTGTTTTCGTTGGAGGCCGGCAGGGAGTTTATTTTAATCCACAGCCCGAGCGTAAATGCGCCGGAGGCGGTTACTCCAAGATTTGCTTCCGCAAGGTTTAGCGTAAGGTAAGAAGACCGGTCTCCGCTGAAGGAAGCCGCTGAGGTTCCGCCGATTCCCCCGGCGTTATCGAATGAAACTCCGTTTCCTGTCTTAACGGCCGTAACCGCCTGTTCGGACGCCTTGTTCGCAAGCCGTTCGGCTTCCGAGCTTCCTTCAAATGTCCAGTATCCGATTAGTCCGTCCGCCGGATCGGATTCTGCGGCCCATACCTGCGCCGTTTTGTTTGCCGGCCAGACACACCCGGCTGCCATGCAAATTGTCAGCATTGTGGCAATTGTTCGTTTCAACCATTTGTTCATACATTTCCTCCTTTTGTAGAAACAAAATTAATAGAATAAAACTATTTTACCATATTTTTTTGTAAAGTTCCAGGTTATACAATCAAAATATAAGTTTTTTAAGAATGCGCAGACAACAGAAGCCGGTATGCAACAGGAATATTAAGCATAATTGACAAATTTTTCATAATATCTCCTGTCACAGTCTTGACGTGAATTTATCAATTTGCTATAATGTCCACGTAAATTAGTTAACACTTTTGTAATAGAAAGTAACATATTAAAAATGAATACATAAATTCTGGAGGATAACATTACATGAACTTGAATCGGAAAACACTTCGCATGACGGCATGCTGCATGGCGGCAGCAGTCACACTCGGCAGTACGCCGGTAACCGCACTGGCAGATCTCCCGGTAGCGGGCGCTCCCGCCATCGCGTCTATCGCACTTGACAACGGAGATAAATTTATCAGCACATCGGCGGGAATATCCCAGAAAGTAGCAGATTGCGTATCGGCGGCAGCGGAAGAAGCCGCTATGACAAAATCAGAATATGCAGACATTGCGATAGCGCAGGTGGACAACTATGTAAATGTCCGGGACGCGGCAGGAGAAGAAGGCAATGTAGTAGGAAAGCTTTACAACAATTCGGCGGCGACGGTAGAAGCGACCGAAGGAGACTGGTATAAAATTACTTCCGGAAACGTAACCGGATATGTGAAAAGCGAGTTTGTCGTATGCGGCGACGAGGAGCTTGCCAAAAAAGTAAGCCGCCGCGTAGCGACGGTAGAAACCGAAACATTGTTTGTGCGTACCGAGCCGACGACGGATTCAGACGTACTTGGCATGGTTCCGGATCAGGAGGATCTGACGGTTACGGACGAATCGGAAGACGGCTGGACGAAAGTTTCCATAGAAGAAGGCGAAGGCTATGTATCTGATGAATATGTGACCAAATCCATAGAGTTTGTAACGGCGGAGTCCAAAGAAGAAGAAGAGGCGCGTCTGGCCAAGGAAGAGGCCGAGCGTAAAGCGGCTGCAGAAGCAGCCGAAAAAGCGGCGGCTTCCAGGTCAGGAGGCTCGTCCAAATCATCCGGTTCAGGCAAAGTATCTTCTCCGGGCAGTTCCAACGGAAGAGCAGTTGCGAACTATGCATGCCAGTTTGTTGGCAACCCATATGTGTGGGGCGGATCGAGCCTGACGCACGGCGCTGACTGTTCAGGGTTTGTTATGGCGGTATATGCGGCGTTTGGCGTAGGGCTTCCGCAGTCCTCATCGGCGCTGGCCGGCGTTGGATACGGCGTAAGCGCGTCGGACATGCAGCCGGGCGATATTGTATGTTACAGCGGTCACGTGGCAATTTATATTGGTAATAATACAATTGTACATGCTAGTACTGAGGCAACAGGCATCAAATACACTTCACCGGTGGCTTACAAGCCGATTATAGCGGTGAGGAGAATATTCTAAAATACATAAAAAATGCAGAAGGAATCCTGGCTCACA
>CAJTLD010000041.1:4975-7432 GCA_910577065.1 uncultured Lachnospiraceae bacterium
GGATTCCTTTTTTTGCATATGTTCAACCATTGCATTGTTAAAATGAAAGAACCCCTGATATTCCTGCAGAAATTCTCCCGATACAAATTTTTCCTGTTTTGTCTAATATGCACAAATTGTAAAATACTGTCGAAAAAAAGTAAATCAGGCGTGTAATTTTATGTGGAAGAATGTGGAAAGTTATCCACGTTGAAAACAGTCAAAAAACTGAATAAATGGAGTTATACACTGACTTATCCACGTTATCCACAAAATCAGACAATAAAATGTTGTTTATAGAATGGAAAATTTGGGAAAAATAAGAACATATGATTTGTTACATTGCAATAAAGTTGATAAAATTCCAAAAAAGAAGGAAAAACGGCTTGACATTTCAAAAGTGAAACTATCTAGAATACTGTCGTGAAAAGTCAGTAATTTGTCGAATTGTGTCTAAATTATACAAAAGTTTAAACGCGGCAGAAATACTGTTTTACCGTTTTCCGCTCATATCCCCGGGCAGGCTCATTTTATTATAGAAAACTTGTGAAATCATAAAAACAATGCTATACTTTTCCATATGAATTGTTGGGAGGTTGGCATGAAGACAGAATTTGATATTACATTAAACAGTATGGATATGTACCGCTTTAGCATGCACCATGCTTATTCGGGAAGCCAGGGGATTCTTTCTGTAATAATAGCGGCGCTGTGTTTTGCTGCGTCAGTAAAAACGCGCGGTTATGTGGAACCAATGTATACTATATTATATGCGGTATTTGGCGCGCTCATTCTTTTTTATTTTCCGGTTCAGCTGTATCTGCGTTCGAAACGGCAGTTTCTGGCTTCGGAGGTGCTGCGCAGGCCGCTGCATTACCGGGTGGACGAAGAAGGGTTCCACACTTCGCAGGAAGGGGCGTCGGCGGATTTGCCCTGGGACGGGATTTATAAGATGGTTTCCACAAAGCGCCAGGTGCTGGTATACAGCAGCCGCGTGAATGCGTTTATTATTCCAAAGAGCCAGCTTGCAGATGAATATGGGACGTTAAAGAAGCTTGCAGGCGCGCATTTGCCTGTTTACAGGATGAAACTGAAATAAGGAGCCGATATGGAAAGAATATATGAGACAAATTCCCCGCAGGAAACGTATGCGTTAGGCAGGCGGCTGGGGGAGGATGCAAAGCCGCAGGACTTTTATACGCTGATTGGGGATTTAGGCGTCGGGAAAACCGTGTTTACGCAGGGGATTGCCGCGGGGCTTGGAATTAAAGAACCGGTGAACAGCCCGACGTTTACGGTTGTCCAGGTATACGAAGGCGGAAGGATGCCGTTTTATCACTTTGACGTATACCGGATTGGGGATATCGAAGAAATGGAAGAAATCGGATACGAGGATTATTTTTACGGAGACGGGCTTTCTATGGTGGAGTGGGGAAACTATATCAAAGAACTGCTTCCCGAACGGCGCAGGGATATTTTGATAGAAAAGGATTTGCAGAAGGGGTTTGATTACCGCAGAATTACGATTACAGAGGTAGGCATATGAAAATTTTAGCAATAGACAGTTCCGGCCTGGTAGCCAGCGTGGCGATTGTCTGTGACGAAGATCTGGTCGGCGAATTTACCGTAAATTATAAAAAGACGCATTCTCAGACGCTTTTGCCCATGCTGGATGAACTGGCAAAGATAACGGAACTGGATTTAAACAGCTTAGACGCAATTGCCGTGGCGGGAGGGCCCGGATCATTTACGGGGCTTCGGATTGGTTCGGCCACGGCAAAGGGGCTTGCGCTTGCGCTTCATAAACCGATCGTAGAGGTTCCCACCGTGGATGCGATTGCGTATAATCTCTGCGGGCACCGCGATTTGGTATGCCCTCTGATGGACGCAAGGCGCAATCAGACGTATACCGGTTTGTACCGGTTTGACGGCTGCCGGATGCAGACGGCTAAAAAGCAGTGTGCGGTTGATATATCAGATATTTTAGCCGAAATAAACCATATAGGGGAAGCGGCTGTTTTTTTAGGGGACGGCGTTCCCGTATTTAGAAGTTACATAGCGGATCACTGCGCCGTCCCGTATACATTTGCGCCGCCTCACGCCAATAAGCAGAGGGCGGGCGCCGTAGCCGCTCTTGCGGCGCAATACGCCGCACAGGGCAAATTAACGGACGCCGCGGCGCATAAGCCGGAGTATCTTCGGCTTTCCCAGGCAGAACGGGAACGGATGGAGAGAGAACATGCTAAGAATTAGAAAGATGGCGGAAAGAGATCTGGATCAAGTTGCCGCAATTGCGGCGGCCGTATTTTCGGAACCGTGGAGCAGGCAGGGGTTTGCAGAAACGCTTCCTATGGAAAATGTCTGCTTTCTGGTTGCAAAAGAGGAGGAAACGGTCTTGGGATACGCCGGGCTTTCTTTGGCGGCGGATGAAGGAGAAATTATAAACGTTGCCGTAAGCCCCGCTTTCCGCAGGCGGGG
>CAJTLD010000041.1:7458-20691 GCA_910577065.1 uncultured Lachnospiraceae bacterium
GCGGAGGGGGCGGCAGGCGGCATACGGCGTTTTTTTCTGGAAGTGCGCGTTTCCAATACAGCCGCCGTCTGTCTGTATCAAAAATACGGATTTACGGTACGGGGGCGGCGCAAAAATTTTTATACGTCGCCCCGGGAAGATGCATATGTGATGAATTTTATCAGTGAGGAGGAAGCATGTTAGATGTATGTTTGCTGGGCACTGCAGGCATGATGCCGCTGCCGTACCGCTGGCTGACTGCGCTTTTGACCAGGTACAACGGCAGCAGCCTGCTGATTGACTGCGGGGAAGGAACCCAGATTGCAATGAAAGAACAGGGCCTTAGCTTTAAGCCTGTCGACGTAATTTGTTTTACGCATTATCATGCGGATCATATCAGCGGCCTGCCGGGACTTTTGCTTACCATGGGCAATGCGGAACGTACAAAGCCGCTGACTTTAATAGGCCCAAAGGGGTTAGAGCGGGTTGTGGGCGCGCTTCGGACAATTGCGCCGGAACTGCCGTTTGAAATCTGCTACCGGGAACTTTCATCCCCGTCAGAGGACATTGAAATAGAAGGCTACCATATCCATGCGTTCCGGGTCAGCCACAATGTCGTATGCTACGGATACAGCCTGCAGATAAAGCGGATTGGTAAATTTGATGTGGAACGCGCGCATTTGCAGCAAATCCCGCAGCGTTTCTGGAACCGCCTGCAGCATGGGCAGACGGTGGAAGAGGATGGGAAGCAATATACGCCGGATATGGTATTAGGCCCGCCCAGAAAGGGAATTAAAGTGACCTATTGTACGGACAGCAGGCCTACGGAGGCAATCGCAGAGGCGGCAAAAGGATCGGATTTGTTTATCTGTGAAGGCATGTATGCGGAACAAGAAAAGATTGCCAAGGCAAAGCAGTATAAACATATGACATTTTACGAAGCGGCGAAGCTTGCGGCGGACGCGTCTGTCAAAGAACTCTGGCTGACGCATTTCAGCCCGTCTTTGGTGCGCGCCGAGTCGTATATGCCCGAGGTCAGGAAGATTTTTGGCGAGGCGAGCCTGGGATTTGACGGACGGACGGCAGAACTGGATTTTAAGGAGGACTAATCGTATGAAAACAATAGGAAAGACAATCATTGCAGTACTTTGCATCGGATTGGTGGTAGGCGGCTTTTATCTGCTGTCAAACAAGAAAGCGTCCGGTGAGGCGGATAACGTATCGGAAGTACAGAAAGTAATTTTAAAGGATTTGACCGGCGACGCTTATCCTGCCACGCCGCGGGAAGTGCTGAAATTATATAACCGTATTATGTGCTGTTATTACAATGAAGAATATACGGAAGAAGAGTTTGAAAAACTGGCGGACCAAGCCAGATTGCTGATGGATCAGGAACTGGCCGACAATAACCCGGCCGAGCAGTATTACATGCAGGTAAAAGCCGAAGTAGAAAGCTACCGTTCCCAGAAAAAGACGATCAACAACGCTTCCGTAAGCGACACCAATGATGTGAAATTCGGCACGGTGGACGGTGCAGAATGCGCTTATCTGGAATCTTCCTATTTTGTACGCCAAAAAAGCGGCTTTTCAAAAAGCATCCAGGAATATATACTGCGCAAGGACGACGAGGGGAAATGGAAGATATTAGCCTATAACTTAAAAGAGGGAGAAACTGCGGAAGATGAATAGAAAGGAAGAAATCCGTATCCTGGCAGTGGAAAGCTCCTGTGACGAAACCGGAGCTGCAGTCGTTGTAAATGGGCGGGACGTGCGTTCCAACCTGATTTCTTCACAGATAGCGCTGCATACAATATACGGAGGGGTTGTGCCGGAGATTGCCTCCAGAAAGCACATTGAAAAGATCAACCAGGTAATTGCCGCTGCGCTTGACGAGGCGGGGATGACGCTGGACGATATAGACGCCGTAGGGGTTACATACGGGCCGGGGTTGGTCGGCGCGCTTCTGGTAGGAGTGGCGGAAGCTAAGGCCATAAGCTATGCAAAAAAAATCCCTTTGATTGGTGTGCATCATATAGAAGGGCATATCTGCGCCAACTATATCGAAAACCCCGGTTTAAAGCCGCCGTTTTTATGCTTGGTGGCATCCGGCGGGCATACGCATTTAGTCCGTGTGTCCGGATACGGCAGTTATGAAATCTTGGGGCGCACCTTAGATGATGCGGCTGGCGAAGCCTTTGATAAGGTTGCGCGCGCGATTGGGCTTGGCTATCCGGGCGGCCCTAAAATTGAAAAAGCTGCGCGTCAGGGCAGGCCGGATGCAATCCCGTTTCCCCGCGCGCACGTTGCGGGGGATGCTTACAATTTTAGCTTCAGCGGTATGAAATCGGCTGTTTTGAATTATTTAAACAGCTGCCAGATGAAGGGGATTACGGCGGTGCAGGAAGATGTGGCGGCGTCCTTCCAGCAGGCTGTAATAGACGTGCTTACGGCCAATGTAAAGCGGGCATTCGAGGAAACGGGCGTAAAACAGTTTGCCATTGCAGGCGGCGTTGCTTCCAATACCGCTCTGCGCCAGGCAATGAAAGAACTCTGCGGGCAGTACCAGGTGGCGTTTTACCACCCGTCGCCCGTATTGTGTACGGACAATGCGGCTATGATTGGCGCGGCGGCGTATTACGACTATCTGGCCGGCAGGTTTGCAGGGCTGGATTTAAACGCCGTGCCGAATTTAAAACTGGGGGAGCGGTAATGCAGAATGAAAAAGTAACGGCAATTGTGCTTGCCGGAGGAAGCGGCGCAAGAATGGGCGCTGCCTGCAAAAAGCAGTATATGCTGCTGGCGGGGCGTCCGCTCCTTTTTTATGCCCTTCATGCGTTTGAACAAAGCGCCGTGGATGAGATTGTCCTGGTAACAAACGAGGCAGACTACTGCAGACAGGAGATTCTTGAAAAATACCGGATTGGGAAAGTGAAAGAAATTGTGCCCGGGGGAGCCGAGCGGTATCATTCTGTGTATGCCGGCCTGCTGGCGGCGGAAGGCAGCCGTTACGTGCTCATTCACGACGGGGCAAGGCCGTTTGTGACCCAGGATATTATAAGAGAGGCGGCAGAGGGCGCAAAGAGGTACCGGGCCTGCGCAGTGGGGATGCCGGTAAAAGATACGGTTAAAATAGCAGATGAAAACGGGTTTGCGGCCCAGACGCCAAGGAGGGATACGGTCTGGCAGATGCAGACGCCGCAGGCGTTTTCTTATCCGCTCATTTTAAAAGCGTATGAACGCGTACGCAAGGAGAATCCGGAAGGGATTACAGACGACGCAATGGTGGTGGAATATGCAGGGGAAGCGAAGGTAAAGCTGTTGCGGGGAAGCTACCGGAATATCAAAATTACAACGCCGGAGGATATGGCTTTGGCAAAATGCTTTCTTGGCGATCAGGTGTAACGGACTTGAAAGGCGCAGGGCCTGTACCGGATGGTTTGGCCCCGCGCCTTTTATTGCCGCTTTATTTTGCCAGCAGCATCATAATTTTATTGCTCCGCGCCACAAACTTTGTCATAGCGTCCGGTGCAAGCGGCTGGTTGCTGATCCGGGCAAGATCATACAGCTGCTCGCAGAAATCGTTTGCATATTCCGAATCCTTATGCTCTAAAATATATTTTACAAGCTCGTGGTTTGTATTCAGCGTCAAGGTCTGATCCGCTCCAAACATGGAAGCGTCCATTCCCATGCCGCCCATCGAATACATTTTCATCATATCCTGCATCCTGCGTCCTTCTTCGGAAAGCGTAATCACAGAAGATATGCTGCTGTCCTTTAACCGTTCCGCTTTCACGGTTAGCTTGTCGTTATTTAGCGCCTTGTGGAACAGTTCGGAAAGCGTATCCGTCGCCTCTTTCAGATCTTCTTCGGTTCCTTCTTCTTTCAAAGACTCTGTTAAATCTGCGTCAATCCGCATAAATTTATATTTCTCGTTCCGTCTTTCAAGCTGCGAGATAAACGACGTATCAATGTTGTGGTCTAAGATCACGGCGTTCATGCCCTGCTCTTTGAACATCTTAATATACTGTCCCTGCTGGTTTAAATCCGTTACATAATAAATCACGCTGCGGTCGTCCTTTGGCTCTTCTTCTGCCGGGCCGTCTGCAGGGGTACCGTCCGCATTTTCCACAATCGGCGTATCCTCTTCGGAAGCGTCCGCATCTTCCTGGTTTTCCGGTTCCTCTACCGGCTTTAACCATTCCGGAAGCGTCAGGTATTTATCGTTGATATCTTTAAACAGGATGAAATCGTTGATCTTATCGCAGAATTTCTCGTCCTTTAAGCAGCCGAATTTAATAAACGGGCTGATGTCGTCCCAGTATTTTTCGTAAGCTTCCTTTTCTGTTTTGCACATGCCAATCAGCTTGTCCGCAACTTTTTTCGTAATATAATCGGAAATCTTTTTGACAAAACCGTCGTTCTGCAAGGCGCTTCGGGATACGTTCAGCGGCAGATCCGGGCAGTCAATCACACCCTTTAAGAGCATTAAAAATTCCGGAATTACTTCTTTGATATTGTCGGCGACAAATACCTGGTTGTTGTAAAGCTTGATGGTTCCTTCAATAGAGTCGTATTCCGTATTGATTTTCGGGAAATAAAGAATCCCTTTCAAATTAAACGGATAGTCCATGTTCAGATGGATCCAAAACAGCGGTTCCTTGTAATCCATAAATACCTTGCGGTAAAACGCCTTGTATTCTTCCTCCGTGCAGTCCTTCGGCGTTTTGGCCCAAAGAGGCGCGGTGTCGTTTAACGGGACGGGACGTTTTACAATTTTTAATTTCTCTTTGCGCGGGGAAATTTCTACCGTTTCTTTTTCGCCGTTTTCGTTTTCTTTTTCTTCCGTTTTCGCTTCTTCGATAATCGTTTCCACGACGGTATCCGTGTCGCGTTTGTCGTCCGGATCAATCGTTTCATATTCGGGTTCGGCGTTTGCCTTCTTTAAAAAGATTTCCGTCGGCATAAAGGAGCAGTATTTTTCGATAACTTCCCTTGCGCGGTATTCGTTGGCAAATTCCAGGCAGTCTTCGTTTAAGAAGAGGGTAATTTTCGTTCCGACGCCTTCCTTGATGCCGTCTGTCATCGAAAATTCTGTGCCGCCGTCGCATTCCCAGTGTACGGCCGAAGCGTCTTTCTGGTATGAGAGGGTGTCGATGTGCACAGCGTCCGCCACCATAAACGCAGAATAAAATCCCAGTCCGAAATGGCCGATAATCTGATCGTCATTCGCTTTATCCTTATATTTTTCCAAAAAGTCGTTTGCGCCGGAAAATGCGATCTGGTTAATGTATTCTTCTACCTCGTCTGCGGTCATGCCCAGCCCGTTGTCGGTGAAGGAAATGGTTTTGGCGTCCGGATCCACCTCAATTTCCACTTTTGGCTTGTAATCGTCCGGAAGTTCGTACTCGCCCATCATATCCAGCTTTTTCAGCTTTGTGATGGCGTCGCAGCCGTTTGAGATTAACTCACGGTAAAATATATCGTGATCGGAATAGAGCCATTTTTTGATGACCGGGAAAATGTTTTCACTGTTAATTGATAAATTGCCATGTTTGTCTGCCATTTGTAAACACTCCTTTTCTGGTTTTGATCCGCCGCATTTTAAGCGGTTTTGCAGCTTTCGTTATTTCTCATGGAATACATATTATAACGTCAAAATGGAAAAGTCAATAGAAAATTAGCACTCTGTATGAATGAGTGCTAACAGAAAGAGGAAAAGCCTTGAAAATCAAGGAATGCAAGATTTATTAAAACTTTATAAAGTCTACTTGACCGGAAATGCATTGCAGGTTATAGTGAAAGGGAAAGGTGTGAGCTTATTATGATAATACTTAAGACGAATTCAGAAATACAGGTAACCTTTGAACGGCTGATAAAGACAATGAAGGAACCGGTAGAATGGTCGGGCCGTTTTGTGGTGGTAGGTGATTATCTGATTCTTCACGGAAGGGTGCGTTCTTTATTCTTTAACTTTGAAAGCCGCAAGGTACTTACCAATATTATAGATATTCCGGTAAATGAAGATGAAGTGATCGCGGTTGACAGCCATACGAAGGTGCAAAACGTGTTAAATTTGGCATTGTATGCGTTTGGGAAATGGGGGCTTATCCGCGGGGTAAAAGTGGATCAGGATTATGCGGAGTTAAACGCGCTTTTTTCCGGCGTGCTAAAGGAATTTTCCGTGGAGCCCGGGTATACCCGGGAGAATTTCCGTTTTTACAGTAATGGGATCCGGATCAGCTATGAGGATGTGGTACAGTATGCGTTAGAAACCTGGGATGCCTCGGAGCTGGGAACGGAGGAGGAACCCGAAGAATCCGGCGGGCTGTGGCATAAGATCATCTGGAAGCGCCAAAGGGCGGGGTTTCCCAAAAAAGAAACGTCCTTTGAGCAGCGGCAGAAGGAGCGTCTGGGAAATAATTTTTATATGGTGGGCTACCAATGCCCGGTATGCCGGGAGCCGTTACATATGACGGTATTTCCGGTTGGAAGCGAGTTTCGGATTGAAACGCCGGAAGACGGCGTGCTTTTGGCGCGGGCGTATACCTGCAGCCGGTGCAGCCTTTTTTATACCCCTGCGCCCCAGAAGCTTCTGGCCGAAGGGGATGTTTACGCCATGGATTTTTCCGGGGATCGCCAGGCATATGAGGATTATCTGGAACTTTTGGGGGCGGCAGGGGATCGTGTGTCAAATTACCGGTTTAATGAATACGAGTCCGCCAGGAAACAAAGGGAAGCTTCAGAAGAAGAAAAAGAAGCGTCCTTAGAAGAACTGTGCGAACATATAGAAAAGCTTTCCGACAAAAAGCTTGCCAGGGTGGCGGCCAAAATGGAAGAAGGTTTTTATCCGGCGCGCAGCGTGCAGTGGCTGGAAGGCACGGTACAAAGAGAAGTGAAAAAACGGCGTATCGATCCGGCGAAACCGTCCGATCCGCATACCGGTAAGGCGCAAAGGGCAAAGATGCCCGCTATGGAATCGCTTACGCTGCATAAGCCGCAGCCGCACGCACAGGGGGCTCAGCAGGAAGCGGAAAGGCAGGGCAGGGGTTCTGCGTTTTTACAGCCGCAGCCTAAGGATATTCCCGCAGCCAGGAGGGAAGCTGCCAAAAAGCGTTACAAGGCAAAATGCGGCATCTTAGACCGGCTTTCTCCGGAGCAGGTGACCGAATTAAAGAAAGGGCTGTTGCAGGACAGCAGCTTATATATGGAGGAAAAAGAGCCGTTTTTAGACGCGATTGTCCGCAAAGAGCGGCAGCATTTGCAGACATATATCCGCAAGCTTTCCGCAGGCTGCGCGGGGCAGAATTATGCCAGGATACGCCGTGTGATTGAAGAAATTGAACGCACGGATCTGCCGGAGGCGGATAAGGAGCCAGTTTTGGAGCCGCTTTATGCAAAGAGGAGAAAGCAGGGAGAGGCGGAAGTGGCGCTTTTCATGCAGAAACTGCCAAAGCGTATGGACATGAAACAGTACCGGGATTTTAAAAAGCGCCTGAATGCGTATCCGGATGTGGATTTGGCTCCCTATGAAAAAATCTTAAAAGAAAGCCTGCGGCAGGCGCAGCAGCAGGAAATCACGAATATGATACGCCATGCGAGGGTTCAAAGCAGGCAGGATTTGACGGATTTGACGGATCGGCTGAAAAAACGGCAGTTTGAAGAAGATATTTTAGCCCCTTATCTGACCAAAATCGAGGAAAAGCTGCGTAAAATGGATGAACAGGCCATAGAAGAGATATGCGGCGATCCCATGCAGATGACGTCTTCGGACGTTATGGAGGCTTACCGCAAGATCGAAGAAGGCATATTTTTGCCTGAATTAAAGGCCAATGCGCTGGAAATGCTGAAAAAGCGCCTGTTGAAGTTAAAAACAGACGAATGCCAGCTTTTGGTGGAGAAGCTTAAGGACAACCTGAAGGGAAGGATTAAAGAATACGACAGGTTTTATTATTACCCTGCGCGGAAAGTCCTAGCCAAAGAAGCGTCGCCGGAAGAACTGCAGGTAATTTCATATGCTTTGGATACGTATGGGACGACATGCGGGGAATTTGAATACCCGATTCTGGTTGTGGACACTTCCAGGGACCGTTCCGGAAAAGAAGGCATGATACTGACGCCGGAACATCTGTTCTTCAGGACTATGATGACGGCATATGTGGTTGCAGTCGACGAAATCCGGCAGATACATTCACAAAGCGGGCTGTTCCATGCCGGGCTTACGGTTGAACGGATAGACGGCGCAAAGATGAAAATCCCATATGCGGTAGATAAGAAAGAACTTACGGCATGGGGCAATTGTTTAGAAGAGTTTATCCGCTATCTGCAGGAAAAGCCGGAGTCGCGCAAAGTGCCGTATCTTACCAAAGAAACGCATGAGACGGTCTGCTGTTTCCGGTGCGGATACCACTATAAAGGCGGGGATGCCTGCCCGAAATGCGGCTATAAAATGAACCAGTAAAAAAGAATGTATCACAGCAAAGAAGCAGCCTTGATACAATATAAAAGATGCCGCATATGCGCCGGACGGCGTATGTGCGGCATCTTTTTGCTTGTTATGTAAAATTCATAAAAGGGATTATAAACCGAGCTCCGCCATGCGTTTTTTCATACGCTGCTGGTAGCGTTTTAACGTATCTGAGAGCTTTGAATCGGAAGAAAACTGTTTTAACGTATCTTCGTCCACCATAATCCGGTTATCCATCGTCTTCATGATGTCCGCAATCTGGATCTTTTTGGCCACTTCCGGATTGCTTAAATCGTAAGTGCGGTTATCGCGAATCGTCAGGATCAAAGGAGCCATAAAATTATCCGGATTTTCAACCAAGACAATGGCTTTTTCACCGTTTGTCAGGTCTATGCTGCATCCGGAAGGAAGAATCTGGATACAGTTGGCAAGCGCTGAAACCGCCTGGGGATTATAAAGCTGGGGCGTCTTGCGCAGATACCGTATCGCCGCAATTTCGGAAACCGGCGCATGGTGCAGGTTCATTGCCGTAAGCTGGTCGAATTTATCTGCAACCGTAAGTACAAGCGCATTTCTGGAAAAACTTTTTCCCTGCAGGGAATCCGGGGACACAGCCGCTAAAATAGTGTGCGTCTGCTGGATTGTGTTTAAAACTTCAGCATGGAGCAGATATTTGTTGGTTTCCGGATAAAGAAGCTGAAAGCCTTTTCTTCTGCATTCCTGGATCATGCGCAGGTCTTCGTCCGTCAGATCGTCTTTCTTGTCGAGGATATACCTTGGAACGAACAGATATCCCAAATCATACAGCAGGGCGGCCGTTACAAGATTCTCCTTTTCGCGCCTGGAATAACCCAGTACATTAGCCATCATTGCAGAAAGGATGGCGGTGCTGATGGAGTGTTTGTATACAAAGTCCGCGGAACTGCGCAGTATCTGTGTAAAAGGCATTTTGTGATCCAAGGTCCCGTAATGTGTTAATATGTCGTTTGTCAAATCGGTAAGCGTTTCCGGTTCGCTGTTGTTCTTTAAAAGATCCATGATCTTTTTGACGTGGAACATATAAACGGTCTGGAACTGTTCAAACTGAAGTTCCTCCTGTGAAAGCGGTGGAAGCGGCTCGGCCGGTTCAAGGATAAACAGCCCGATCAGGCTGAAGTTCTCAATACTCTTAATACCGGATGAGGTAAGAAAAGTATTGCGGTCGTATAACATAACGCCCATTTTGTTGTAGATAGGTTTGGCAAGGCGCATGCCGGGTTTTAAATCTTTGATTTCTACAAATTGCATAACGTATATTCACACTCCTTTTGGTTATATCTCAGGGAACGCCCTGTTACAGAAAGCTGTAACAAAATTCTGATTAATATTAATATAGCATATTGAACGAAAGAAAACAATCAGTTATACTGTAGAAAAAAGTAAAAATTGAAAAAGATGTAAACATCAGCGGCATACTGCCCGTTTAAAGCCCCCTTTGCCGCCAGACAGCCCGAAAGAAGACAGAAAAGAAGCAGACGAAAGGTACGTTTATGGAAGGAAAAGACAAAAAATACAAATTACACAGAATAATATATCTGACGGCAGGAATTGCGGTTTTGGCAGCTTCATTTGACGCCGCTGCTTCCCAGACCAGCAAAAAATTAAAAGAAGCGGGCCAAAAGATCGATCAGCTTGAGCGGCAGAAAGAAGAGGCAAAGAAAAAGGTCGGCGCATTAAAGGAGCAGGAAACCCATTTAAAAGGCGAGCTTGCCGAATTTAATAACCAGCTGTCCGACGTATCCGCCCAGATAAACGATCTGGAAATTCAGATTCATGAAAAACAGGAGCAGATTGAAGTGACAAAAGGGGAGTTAAAAAAAGCGGAGGCCACAAAAGAAAGCCAGTATGAAAGTATGAAGGCCAGGATACGATTTATCTACGAACAGGGCGGCGTAGATGTGGCTTCAGTGCTTTTGGGAAGCAGTTCTATGGCAGAACTTTTGAATAAGGCGGAATACGTGGAAGAAATCAACCGGTACGACAGGCAGATGCTGGAATTGTACGAAAACACCTGCAAACAGATCTCCGAGAAAAAGAAGAATTTAAAATCCGAAAAAGCGGAACTTATTGCCATGCAGGAAAGCATGGAACTCAAAAAAGAAGAAGTAAACAGCCTGATTGCAAAGACCCAGCAGCATATTTCCTCAAAGCAGTCGGAAATTTCAAACGCCGAGGACAAAGTGGGGGATTATGACGCTCAGATTGCAAAGATGAAGGCGTATGAAGAAGAATTAGAACGCCAGAAGGCAATAGAAGCCAAACGGATTGCCGAGGAACAGAAAAGAAAGCAGGAAGAAGAGAAAAAAAGGGCTAAGGAACAGAAAGAAACACAGGGAAGCGGTTCATCCGGCGCAAAAGACAAGACCCCGGGCAATACAGGCGGCACGGCCCCGTCAGGCGGCGGGAATGTGACGGCAAATGCAAGCGATTTGGCTATGCTTGCCGCTTTAGTGGAATGCGAAGCAGGCGGCGAAAGCTATGAAGGGCAGTGGGCGGTGGCAAGCGTCGTGGTAAACCGCGTCAAAAGCGGCAGCTTCCCGAATACAATTTCAGGCGTGATTTACCAGGCCGGGCAGTTTTCACCGGTAGCGAGCGGGCGGTTTGCCATGGCGCTTTCACGGGGGGCGGCGGGAAGCTGTACACAGGCGGCGCAGGCGGCGCTCTCGGGAAATACGAATATAAATTGCCTGTATTTTTGCAGGGCGTCTTCCGGCGTACAGGGGACTGTGATCGGAAATCATGTATTTTATTAAGAACGATCCCGGAAAGAATTGCGGGAATACATGTGAAAAGCGACAATTTCTCCTATGTGATCCTGTGTTTTTATGGTAAATATTCCTTGCAATCAAAACCGAAATATGGTACTGTTATTTAGTAAAAGATATTGGGAAAAGCTGTAATTTTTGAATTATTTTTTTGGAAATGATTGTTAAAAAATTAACAGCTTTTTGCATCATGAAAAATATGGATAAGGAGACGAGAAAATGGCAAAAAAAGTAGTTTTAGCAGGTGCATGCCGTACAGCAATCGGCAAAATGGGCGGCGCATTGAGCAACACCCCGGCGGCTGATTTAGGCGCAATCGTGATCAAAGAAGCATTGAACAGGGCAGGCGTAAAGCCGGAGCAGGTAGATGAAGTGATGATGGGCTGCGTTATCCAGGCGGCTCAGGGCCAGAACGTAGCGCGCCAGGCTTCCATCAAGGCGGGCCTTCCGGTTGAAGTTCCGGCGTTTACTTTAAACGTAGTATGCGGTTCCGGTTTAAAATGCGTAAACGAAGCTGCTACCTTAATCATGTCCGGACAGGCTGACATCGTAGTAGCCGGCGGTATGGAGAATATGTCCATGGCTCCGTATGCAATGACCAAAGCCCGTTTCGGATACCGTATGAACAATGCGACAATCATAGATACCATGGTAAACGACGCTTTGACCGATGCATTCAACCATTATCATATGATGATTACGGCAGAGAACGTATGCGATAAATATGGCATCACCCGCGAAGAGTTAGACGCATTCTCCGCAAACAGCCAGCAGAAATGCGAAAAAGCAGTTTCCGAAGGAAGGTTTGACGACGAAATCGTTCCGGTACCGGTTAAGGTAAAGAGGGAAACCGTGATGTTCGCAAAAGACGAAGGACCGCGCCCGGGCACGACAGCAGAAGGCCTTGCCAGCTTAAAATGCTGTTCCGGCAAAGACGGCGGGCTTGTTACGGCAGGCAACGCTTCCGGTATCAATGACGGCGCTGCGGCAATGGTTGTGATGAGCGAAGAAAAAGCAAAAGAACTCGGCGTTACCCCGATGGCTACCTGGGTTGCAGGCGCACTTGGCGGCGTAGACCCGACTATCATGGGAGTAGGCCCGGTTGCAGCGACAAACAAAGTATTCGAGCGTACAGGCTTAACGATTGACGACATCGATCTGGTTGAGGCTAACGAAGCGTTTGCGGCACAGTCTATCGCAGTTGCAAGGGATTTGAACTTCAACATGGACAAAGTAAACGTAAACGGCGGCGCAATCGCGCTTGGACACCCGGTTGGCGCGTCCGGATGCCGTATCTTAGTTACGCTTCTGCATGAAATGGCAAAGAGGGATGCGAAGAAGGGCCTTGCCACACTTTGCATCGGCGGCGGTATGGGCTGCGCAACCATCGTAGAAAGAGATTAATTTCACTCATAAAATTTAAGGAGGAACAGCAAAAATGAAAGTAGGAGTTATTGGTGCAGGAACCATGGGACAGGGCATTGCCAAAGCATTTGCCCAGGTTGACGGTTATGAAGTAGCGCTCTGCGATATCAAGCAGGAGTGGGCCGACGGCGGAAAGGCCAAGATCCAGAAAGGCTACGCAAGGCTTGTGGAAAAAGGCAAAATGGCGCAGGAAAAAGCAGACGGCATCCTTGCTAAAATCACACCGGGCTTAAAGGAAGACCTTTGCGCAGACTGTGATTTGATCGTAGAGGCAGCTTTTGAAAATATGGAAGTAAAGAAAACGACATTCTCTGAGCTTGACAAAATCTGCAAACCGGAGTGCATTTTCGCTTCCAATACATCCAGCCTTTCCATTACGGAAATCGGCAACGGCTTAACCCGCCCGATGGTAGGTATGCATTTCTTTAACCCGGCAGACCGTATGAAGTTAATTGAGGTTATTGCAGGCGTGAATACCCCGGCAGAAACCGTAGACGCCATCAAGAAGATTTCCGAAGAAATCGGCAAGACTCCGGTACAGGTAAACGAAGCGGCAGGGTT
>CAJTLD010000042.1:0-15584 GCA_910577065.1 uncultured Lachnospiraceae bacterium
GGGTTGTTTTTTTGTTCCGGGAGAAAAACGGACCAGAGTATACTTTTTTGAATATTCAAAATAGTTTGGAAATATATTAATTGTTTTGAATTGAAAATCTTTTTGTATATATCTGTGTTGAGTTTTGGCTAAAAAAGAAAAATTGAATTATTTTCTCAACACAGCAATATGAAGATTGTATTTTTGTGAAATTGTGGTACTATATATTGCATAAAACCTTTATTGCCGTAAGGAGGGGCAAATCGCCGCACAGTTTTTGGGAATGCGGCAGAAGGATTATGAAAAATTGTAACGTGGTTTTTTGGAGGGCGCGGAAAATGGAGGAGACGGGTTCTCCGCAGATTCAAAGGAGGAAGTATGCAGGTAAAGAAAAGAGTGAAAAGAATTTGTGCCATGCTTTTGGCTGTTTGCCTGACGATTACAGCGGGTGGAGCAGGAAACATAAAGGCACAGGCGGCAGAGAAAGCGTCGAGGTATACGAATATGGCGCGTATGGCGGGTGTTACGGCAACGTCTGACAGTACGGAAAATAGCAGCTTGACAGCAGACAAGGCAATCGACGGGGATACGGTAAACCGGCCGTCGCGCTGGTCAAGCGCAAATGATGAAGAAAACCATGCGCATTGGCTGATGCTTGCGTTCCCGCAGGAAATTAAGGCGTACAGCGTACAGATTTATTGGGAGCAGAGAAATGCGGAAATTTATGAAGTGGAATCATCCCTGGACGGAGAAAGCTGGCAGACGATTCAGCGGTTTGAGCAGATCCCTGCCGACAAGCATCAGGAAATCGTGTTCGACGAAGCGGTTACTATGAAGTATATCCGTTTGAGGACTGAAAAGATGTGCATCGATCAGAATGTAGACGTGATGTTTTTGTATTACCAGAATGTGTCGCTGTATGAGTTTGAAGTATACGGCGAACTGGCGCCAACCTACCATATCGAGATTCAGAACGTGGCCAGAAAAGAAGGCGTCACAGCTTCGGCAGATACTTCGGAACCGGAGTCACTCTCGCCGGACAAAGTGATTGACGGCGATACGGTGACAAGGACATCCCGCTGGTCCAGTGAAAATAACTGGGAGGATAATAATCACTGGATATGCCTGGCATTTCCGCAGGTGGAACGTATTCACAGCGTAAAATTGTTCTGGGAACAGACAAATGCCGAAATATATGCCATAGAAGGCTCTATGGATGGGGAAAACTGGCAGATTATTAAGAAAATGGAGCAGATGCCCGAGGATACGGAACAGGAAATTGCGTTTGACGAGCCTGCCACGTTGAAATATCTTCGATTAAGGACCGAAAAAATGAATGTGGATCCGGACGTCAATGTGATGTTCCAGTATTACCAGAACGTATCCCTTTACGAGATAGAGGTATACGGGGAAGTCCGTGTGGAAGACCGCCCGGTGATTAATTTATCCCGGATCAAAGGTGTCGTAGCGACATCTGACAGCAATGAAAAGCCGGAACTTCCTGCAGAGCTTGCGATTGACGGGGATACCAGTTACAAATCCCGCTGGTCGAGCGCAAATGACTGGGAAAACCACAACCACTGGATCCAGCTTGAATTTCCGCTGGCCATACAGGCGCAGTCGGCGACTGTTTTGTGGGAGAAATGCAATGCGGAAATTTATGCGTTGGAGTATTCCCAGGATGGGGAAAACTGGACGTTAATCCGCGGTTTTGATACCATACCCGATCCTCTGGCGCAGGAAATTATATTTGACGAGATAATTTCCATGAAATATATCCGCCTGCGTACGGAAAAAATGTGCACGGATGAAAACGTGGATATCTATTTCCCGTATCATCAGAACGTATCTATTTATGAATTTGAAGTTTACGGGGAAGATCCTTACAAAGAATTTAATGCGGTTGTAGCGGATTTGGAGGCGTCGGTAATAGAAACAAATGAAGACGGCGGCAGGAGCCTTCCCGCGCCGCACGTACCGGAAGGTTATGAGATTTCGCTGATGGGAGCGGATTATGAGCAGGTGATCGGCGACGACGGTACGATATACGATACGATTGAAGACAAGACGGTTACGGTAGGATATCTTGTTTCCAAGGACGGCTACAGCGCAGAGAGCGCCCCGTTTGAATTACAGGTGCCGGCGTCTGTGGAACCGCTTGTACAGGAACCGAACGCAAGGCCGTCCGTTATTCCGGAAATTGCCGAATGGCGCGGCAGTACGGGGAATTTTACCGCGGCAGAGGGAGCGCGGATTGTACTTGGCAGTTCGGCGCTTTTGGATGTGGCAAACGAATTTGCAGCAGATTATAAAGATATTACCGGGAACGCCATTTCTGTAGTGGAAGGCGCGGAAGCTGACGTGCGAAGCGGAGATTTTTATCTGGGACTGTCCGCGCAGACAAACGGGCTGGGGGAAGAAGGATATTTCTGCCAGGTGACGGACAAAGCCGCCCTTTACGGGGAAGATCCGGTTGGCGTATACTGGGGCACGCGCAGTCTTTTGCAGATTTTAAAGCAGACAGGGAATAAAATTCCCAGAGGCGAAATGCGCGATTATCCGAAGTATGAGGTGAGGGGATTTGGAATCGACGTCGGGCGCCAGACCATTTCTTTAAACATGCTGACTGAAATTGCTAAAACTATGTCCTGGTACAAGATGAACGATTTGTCCGTACATTTAAACGATAACGAAATTTTAGGCTATTCCGGCAAAGACGATACGGTAGAACATGCTCTGACGGCGTATTCGGGCTTTCGGCTTGAGTCTTCTATCCAGAACAGCGAAGGCAAAAAGCTGACGAGTGAAGATATGTTCTATACGAAAGACGGGTTCCGTGATTTTATCCAGGATTCCCGCAAAATCGGCGTCCATATTACGCCGGAAATTGACAGCCCGGCGCATTCGCTGGCGATTACAAAGGTATTTCCGGAATATGCTTTTCAGACGGCGCCGCATGCGGTGGATCAGATTGATTTAAGCCAGCCGGGCGCGGTGGAGCAGATGGTAAGCCTGTACGAAGAATATATCGGCGGCGAAAATCCGGTATTTGATCGGGATACGACCGTGCATATCGGTATGGACGAATACTTCGGCAACGGTGAAAATTACCGCCAGTACGGCAATACGTTAATTGATCTGTTAGACAAAAGGACAGTGCGTATGTGGGGCAGCTTAAGCAATATCAGGGGTGCGACCAAGGTGTCCAATGAGGACGTGCAGATGAATATCTGGCATACCATGTGGGCGAACCCGAAGGATATGTACGATCAGGGATATGGTTTGATTAACTCGCAGAACCGCTGCCTGTATATTATCCCCGGCGGCGGATGGGATTACCTGGAACCGGACGCTCTGTACGAAGAGTGGATTCCGAACCTGTTTGTAGATTCCCAGAACAACAAGATTACCTACAATATCCCGGCTTATTCCAAGCAGATGTTAGGCGGAGCTTACCATATGTGGCACGATTTGTCCGGAAACATTGATTACGGGCTGACGGAATCCGATTCCTTTGACCGTTTCTATCAGCCGCTTCCTGTTATCAGCGAAAAGCTGTGGGCCGAAGGGCAGGACAAGACATATGAAGAATTGACGGAAACGGCCGAAAAAACAGGTTTAGCGCCAAACAGCAACCCGTATGCCAAAGCAAAATCCCAAACGCCGGTTATATTAAAATATGACTTCGACGAAGAACTTTGCAAGGACAGTTCCGGCAACGGTTACGACGCGGTTTCGTTTACCGGGGAAACGGCGCAGGGAAAACGCGGCAGCGCCCTTGTATTGGACAACGGCACGGCCGTTACAACGCCGCTTGACATTTTAGGGCCGGATTATACCGTGTCCTTCTGGATAAACCGCAGGGAAAATGCAAAAGACGGCGAACAGATTTTGTTTGAAGCAAATTCGACTCCGTACGGCAAAGAAGGCTCTGAGGAAATGTGCCATACATACCAGTTTAAGGCAGTGCAGAAAGAGACCGGAAAAGTCGGGTTTTCCAGGGAAAATTATGATTATTCCTTTGATTATACGCTTCCGGAGGGAGAATGGGTTTACCTGACAGTAGAAGGAAAGCAAAATATTACAAAGCTGTACGCAAACGGCGAATTGGTATCCACGCTCGGATCCGACGCTACCTGGGAAACGTACGCTACGTTCCCGTTCCCATTAAAGCGGATAGGTTCCGGGGAAAACGGTTTTGAAGGCATGATTGACAAGCTTACCGTAACGGACGGTACGATATCCCTTACGGCGGATCCGACGGCTTTGAAAGAAAAGCTTGAGGAAGCAAAGGCCATTCCTGCGGACGATTATACAAAAGACAGTTATGATGTGCTTGCTGCAGCGATAGAACGCGCAGAGGACGCGGCAGACGGCATCGATTTGTTCCAATTTGAAGCAGACGAACTGACGGAGGCGCTTTCCGCGGCGATCGAAGGGCTGGTAAAACGCGATATACTGCAGGAAGCCGTTGATGCGGCGGAAGCGGCAAAAGAAGCGGCAAAAGCAGCCAGCCAGGCGGCGGCAGACGCGCAGGGCAAGGCGGAGGAAGCTCAGGAGAAAGCAGAAGAAGCGGCAGGCACGGCGGAAGATGCGGCAAGAGAGGCGAACGCGGCAGAGACGGCGGCAAAAGCAGCCCAGGAAAAAGCCGATGAAGCAAAACAGGCGGCCCAGGCGGCCCAGGAAGCAGCCGGCGCAGACTCTGCAGCGGCCATAGACGCCAAGGAAAAAGCAAAAGCAGCTCAAGAAGCGGCAGACCAGGCGAAATCAGAGGCAAAGGATGCCAAAGATAAAGCCGAAACAGCGGCGTCCGCGGCAAAAACCTCCCAGGATGCCGCCGATACCGCCAAAACAGAAGCCCAGGCGGCAGCCAGGGCGGCAAAGGAAGCAAAGGATGCCGTCGATCTTGCAAAAGAAGACGCGGTTGCGGCAAAAAATGCAGCGACAGCGGCGCAGTCTAAGGCGGAAGAAGCGCGGATTGCCACGGAACGCGCGCAGCTGGAAGCAGAAAATGCAAAACAGGTGGCGCTTGCAGCTAAGGAAGCGGCAGCGGCAACGGTAACGGCAGCTCAGGCGCTTGCCAATTTAGCGGATCTTGCGGCGTCTAACGCTAAGCTTCAGGCAGACAGAGCCGTGGAGGCAAAAGAGGCGGCGGCCGAGGCGGCAAGGCGTGCCGAAGCAGCCCAAAAAGAAGCGCAGGAATTGTTAAAACAGGCAAAAGAAGAAGCAAACGCAAGGCTTTTAGAAGCACAGCAGCTGCTTATTCAGGCACAGAAGGAAGCCCAGGATAAGCTTGCGGCTGCGCAGCAGGCGCGCGAGGAATCGGCAAAATTGGCGCAGGATATGGCGAATCTCTTTGGGATTACGAAGTTTAAGGAGTCAAGAGTCGGTATCCGCTCATTGAAAGGCGCGAAGCAGTCGGCGACTGTGACATGGAAGAAAACAGAAGGGGCAGACGGCTATGTAATCTGCTACGCTGCAAAGTCCTGTTTTGAAAAAGCAAAAACGGTCCGGGTAAAAGGAAGCGCGAAAACGGCGAAAGCCATCCGAAAATTAAAGAGTAAACAGACCTACTATGTAAAGGTCAAAGCTTACCGGAACGTGAATGGAACGACAATTTACAGCAAATACAGCGCAAAGAAAAAAGTAAAAGTGAAATAAAACGCCAGTTGAAAGCGGGTGGAGGGCAAAACGTCCTCCGCCTGTTTTTTTGGGTAATTTTGGCAATGGGCCTGAGCCGGGCGGAAGTTGTGGGAGGAAAATAAATGGTTGCTATTTTAAATTTTATTATGTAAACTATATCTATATGTAAAAATGCTTTTATGAGCGACGCAAAAGAAATACCGAGAGGAGAGTTATATGAAAAAAGCAATCAATCAATCGTTACTGACCCTGATTTTAAACGGGATTTCCATCCTTACCCTGATTTTGATGGTGATATCCCTGATTTCCTATAGCGGGGCCAGTAAAAAGCTGGAGACGGCCAATGAAAACCGTTTTCTGCTGACTTATAACGCAAACCGTTTTATGAACGGTTCCGCTTATCTGACAAACGAGGTGCGTGCATTTGCCGCAACGGGGGACAAAGCGCACTACGACAATTACTGGAATGAAATCAATAATCTGAAAAACCGGGATTTGGGCGTAGAAGCCATGCAAAAGATCGGGATAACCGAAGACGAGCAGGGCATGATCGATGAAATGTCGGGTCTTTCCAACCAGTTGGTGCCGTTGGAAGAGGAAGCCATGGAAAACGTACAGTCCGGACGGATGCAGCAGGCTCTGGATTATGTTTATGGAAAAGAATACCAGGACGCCATTACCAAAATCAACGCGTTAAAGGAACAGTTTTTGGAAGCCCTTGATACCAGATCCCTGGCGTCCGTACAGGAATTGACCGCACTGTTAAACCGGATTAAAACATTTATGTTTGCCGCTTTGATTTTGATAGCGTTGATGCAGCTTATGAATATGATTGTTGTAAGAAGGCAGCTGCTGCGCCCGGTGCTTGCTATCCGGGATCAGATGGTAGAGATTTCAGGCGGGAATCTTTCGGCCGGGTTTGCGCTGCAGCCGGATACGTCTGAAGTCGGCATGCTGGTGCAGTCAATCCATGAAACCAAACATGAACTGAAGAAATACATAGGCGATATTGATTACAAACTGAAACAGATGGCGTCCGGAAATATGGATCTGGCAATCGAGAGCGATTACCGCGGCGAATTTCTGCCAATCCAGGAAGCGATGCGTGAAATTTTGGATGCGCTGAATGAAACGCTGCTGCAAATCAATATTACTTCCAGCCGGGTATCCAAAGAAGCCCAGAGGATGTCAAATGAAGCGCAGACGCTTTCCCAGGGGGCAATTGAGCAGGCGTCCGCCGTAGAACGCCTTTCTGAAAGTATCCATGAACTTTCCGGGCAGGTAGACAGTACCTCGGCGGACGCCGAAGAGGCAAGGGAATCTACAACAGACGCGGCCGAGCAGCTTGCGGTCTGCAATCAGAAAATGCAGGATTTAAAAGTAGCTATCGGGGATATTTCCAAAGCTTCGCAGAAAATCGGGGGCATCATAAAAACGATTGAAGATATTTCATTCCAGACGAATATTCTGGCGCTCAATGCCGCCGTGGAAGCCGCGCGTGCCGGGGAAGCGGGAAAAGGGTTTGCTATTGTGGCGGATGAGGTGCAAAGCCTTGCAATTAAGAGTTCCGCAGCAGCGAAAGATATTACCGGGCTGATTGAAAATTCCATTCAGCTGGTGGAGCAGGGGGCGGATTTGTCTGTCGCTACAACGGAATCTCTGGCAACGGGCGTGTCAGGCGCGCAGAAATCAACCCAACTGGTAGAGCGGATTGCGGAATCTGCCATGCAGCAGTCGCAGTCATTGCGGGAACTGACAAACGGAATGTCGCAGATTTCGCAGGTTGTACAGCTCAATGCAGAGACGGCGGAAACTACGGCGTCGGCGGCGGGAGAACTCAACGGGGATGCGGAAGAACTGCAGAAGGCGGTGTTAAGGTTTCGGTTAAGGAAATCCATATCGGACAGAAAGGCATAGTTTTACATGGTAAAAGCTACGCAGGACAGAACTCATTTATGGAATATGGCGGAAGGGTGCAGGCTTTGCCCGCGGGAGTGCATGGCAGATCGGATACATGGAGAAAAGGGCTATTGCGGTATGCCGATGGATCTTACCGTAGCGAGGGCTGCGCTCCATTTCTGGGAAGAACCGTGTATTTCCGGGGAAGGGGGCTCCGGGACAGTCTTTTTTTCAGGCTGCGCGCTTCGGTGCGTATTCTGCCAGAACCACGAAATTGCGTCGGGTGCGGCAGGGAAACGGATAGGCCGGGAACGGCTTGCGGAAATATTTTTAGAACTGCAGGAAAAGGGAGCGGAAAATATAAACCTTGTGACGGCAGGGCATTTCCTTCCATGGATTGTCCCTGCGCTTGAGGCGGCTAAGGCGCAGGGGCTTACGCTTCCGGTGGTGTATAATACGGGCGGCTATGAAAAACCGGAAGCGCTGCGCCTGCTCGATGGCCTTGTGGATATCTGGCTGCCGGATTATAAGTATCGGGACAGCGCGCTGGCAAAACGGTATTCCAACTGTGCGGATTACCCCGGGCGGGCAGGCGGGGCGATAGCAGAAATGGTACGCCAGGCAGGCGCGCCTGTTTTTGACGGCAGGGGCATGATGAAAAGAGGCGTTATCGTCCGCCATTTAGTTCTTCCGGGCTGTGTGAGGGACAGTAAGGATGTGCTGGATTATTTGTATGACACATGGAAAGAGCGGATATGGGTCAGTATTTTAAGCCAGTATACGCCGCTTGGTAGTGCGGGGGATTATCCGGAACTGGGGCGGAAGGTTACCGGTTTGGAATACGGGGAAGTGGTAGATTATGCTTGTTTTCTGGGGATGAAGCAGGTATATATCCAGGAAGGGGACTGTGCCGGGGAAAGCTTTATTCCGGCGTTCGACGCTACCGGGGTTTAGGATTTTTGGAGAATGTTTTGCATAAGGGCAACGGAGGGAATTTGGAGTGAAGGCATATCCGGCATATTTGTCGGTGTTCCATCTTTTTTTGTCCCTTTTGGTTTTTTGTGTGTTCCAGTTTTTTATTTTTGGGCGTTTGGTTGTGAAACACACGGAACGGATTACGGGCATCCGTTTTGGCAGAAATTATTACAGGTTTGGCAGCAAAAGCCAAATCCATACTGCGTTATGAATAAAAGGAGGAACCCGTCATGGACAAAGAGAAAAATGTTTTTGAGAAAATATATGATGTTGTAAAGCAAATTCCAAAAGGCCAGGTAGCAACTTATGGCCAGATAGCCGCGCTTGCAGGGAACCGCAGGTGGGCGAGGGTGGTCGGGTACGCGCTCCATGTGAATCCGGATTCTACGCATATTCCATGTCACAGAGTTGTAACGAAGGACGGGAATGTATCGGAAGCCTTTGCATTCGGCGGGGCAAACCGGCAGGTGGAACTGCTTAGGGCAGAAGGGGTTACATTTTTGGAAGGACATGTCAATATGGAACGGCACCAGTGGGAAACGCCGTGGCTGTAGGACAGAAAAAAACGGACAGGAAGGAGAAAACAGGATGCAATTGATTGGATACGCAGCATGCAGTACCTGCAAAAAGGCAAAAAAGTGGCTGGATGCAAAGGGTATTTCTTATGAGGAACGCCCTATCCGGGAACAAAACCCGACGGTGGAAGAATTAAAAGAGTGGCATGCGAAAAGCGGCCTTCCTCTAAAACGGTTTTTTAATACCAGCGGCAACTTATACAAGGAGAAAAATTTAAAAGAAAAACTTGCGGCAATGGGACAGGAGGAGCAGTACCATATTCTGGCGGAAGACGGGATGCTTGTAAAGCGGCCGCTTCTGGTGACGGAAGACGGGATTCTGGTTGGTTTTAAGGAATCAGAATGGGAAGAAAAACTGGCAGACAGAAAGAAAACTTCTATGAGGCGGCAGGATCGGGAGATAAAGGAACGCGCGGAATTGATCCGGATTATGGAACAATGCGACGTCTGCCGCCTGGCGTTTCAGAATGGCGATTATCCGTATATCCTGCCGTTGAATTTTGGCATACGGGCGGACGCAGAGAAAATAACCCTGTTTTTTCATGGAGCAAATAAGGGCACAAAGTACGAACTGATCAGAAAGGACAACCGGGCCAGTTTTGAAATGGATTGTTCACACCGCCTGGTGACAGACGAGGAACACGGAAATTGTACGATGGAATATGAGAGCGTGATCGGAAGAGGGAAAGTAGAAATTCTGCCGGAGGAAGAAAAGGAGGAGGCATTAAGGCTCTTGATGGGGCATTACCATAAGGAAGATTTTGCATATAACCGTGAGGTTGTGCCGCAGACAGTTGTGATGAAGCTGACCGTAGAAGAAATGACCGGGAAAAGGCGCCTGAAAAAGAAAATTTCAAATACGCTCTAAGAGTATGGATTCAAAAGGACGGGAGTGCGCCGGCAGCAGGAGTGCTGCCGGTATTTTCGTTTATTTTAAAGTGAAAAAAATAGATTTTACCGTTTATTCCTGCGGGATGCAATTTTTTTCCAAAAGCCGGATGCAGCCGTACAGGCCTATTGCAATGATGCACAGGATGAAAATGGATAAAATGACCCAATCCAGTTTAAACACCTGGCTTCCATAAATGATAAGGTATCCAAGCCCGCATTTGGAGGCGATAAATTCTCCGATAATTACCCCTACCAGGCACAGCCCGATATTACTTTTCATAAGCCCAATCAGGTTCGCCCGGTTTGCAGGCAGGATTACCTTAAAAAGGGCCTGGTTTTTGCTGCCGCCAAGCGTTCTTATCAATTTGATCTTTTCTTCGTCTACCTCAGAAAAACCGATGTAGAGGTTTAGTATCGTACCGAATATGGCAACGGAAACTCCGGTCAGGATAATCGTTGTGTAATTTGCGCCAAGCCATACAATTAAAAGCGGCGCGAGTGCGGATTTCGGAAGACTGTTTAAAACGACCAGATAGGGATCCAGGGTTTCGGTCAGGCTTTTGCTGTACCACAACAGGATTGTGATAAGAAGGGAACCCGCCATCACCAGAAAAAAGCTGGCCAGTGTTTCAAACAGCGTAATTGCAATATGAAAAAATAATGCGTTTTCCGTTGTCATACGATAGAAGCAGGCGATTAGTTTTGAAGGGCTGCTGAAAATAAAATCGTCAATCCATCCCAGGCGAGCGCTGCTTTCCCATAAACTTAAGAAAGCAAAAAGAATCAGGATGCGGTACAGGCATATTTTGATTTTATGAAACCGGTGGGATGCCAGATAGGCGGCCTGCGCGGCGGAAATATTCTCATTTATCATGCGGGTTTAACTCCTTCCAAATCAGATTAAAATAATCCTTGAATGCGTCAGTATTGCGCCGTTCCAACGGTGAGAGCCCTTTTGGAAAATCCGTGGCAATGATGTTCTGGATCCCGGCGGGCAGCGGCGAAAGGACAATGACCCGGTCGCCAAGACTTACGGCTTCGGATAAATCGTGGGTGACCAAAATCGCCGTTTTGCCGGAGTTGCGGATAATGCCTCCGATGTCGTCGCTGACTTTAAGCCTGGTTTGATAGTCTAAGGCAGAAAACGGTTCGTCAAGCAGCAGCAGATCCGGATGAAGTAAAAGTGTTCGTATAAGGGCTGCGCGCTGGCGCATCCCTCCGGAAAGCTGCGAGGGCCTGGCGTCTTTGAAGCGGTACAGCCCGTAAAGCTTTAGCAGGTGATCGGCTTCAAGGAGCGTTTGTTCGGAAATCTTTTTCTGGATTTCAAGGCCGAGCAGGATGTTTTTTCGTATGCTTCGCCATTCAAACAGGTGATCGTGCTGGAGCATATATCCAATATGGCGGCGGCTTTGCTCGGTAACGGGGGCGCCTTTAAAATAGATTGCCCCGGATTCCGGGACGATGAGCCCGCATAAGAGGGAAAGCAGCGTGGATTTGCCGCAGCCGGACGGCCCTACGATGCTGACAAATTCGCCTTCGTCTACGTGGAACTGAATATCGCATAAGGCGGGGGTTTCGCCCTGCAGGGTATGGTAGGAGTAGTGGACGTGGTTACAGTCTAGGATGGGTTGCATGTGGCGCCTGCCTTTCCGGTATTTGTTGGAATTATGTTTTGCTTTTAGTTTATGCCAAAGGATGTTTTTTGACACTGGAAGGACATTGCCGGAGGCGGGAAAAGGTACTTAAAGAGCCGCTAAATCCAGTTTCAAGGCGTATGCCGTATCCCCTGCCCTCTGGCGGACTGTGGTTTTGGCAAATTTAGGGGGCCGATTCAGGAGTTGGAAGGAGGCTATACCTGTATTGCCTGAAAATTTTTCCGGAATCGGCGTCCGGTGTTGCATTTGTTTGCCGCAAATACGCTTTAGGATATCATTGTATTTTGGCGGTAGGATGTGTATAATATTTATAGAGATATGCGAGATTTGTATGTAAAGAGGATGCGGACGCGGGGAATGATTTTTTTAAATACGCTCTGGAGGCAGTGAGACAGACGAAAAAGAGCCGGGATACTATAAAGCGGGAAGTGAAAAAGGAGAAGACGGTGGACGGGAAAAGCTTGAGAGAACAGAAAACGGATTGGGAGGAACTGGGGATATCCAATGACTTCCTGTTCGGGAAGGTGATGCAGGATGCAGAGTTGTGCAGGGAAGAAAAGGATCTCTTGCTGGAAGACGGGGCGAGAAAAATATTTTTGAATGCGGACAGTGAAATGGACGACGTGAGTGCGGAACTGAAGGCGTTTTTGGATTATGTAGCGGGGAAGGAGCCGGAGGATTCTTTTGTGAGAAAATTAGAGGAGGCAGTAAGGAAGGCGAAGAAAAACAGGGAATGGAGGCATGAATATATGACATTGCTGATGCGCGACAGGCAGAATTATAAGAAGGGCAAGATAGATGGAAAAATTGAGGGCAAAAGAGAAGGTAAAATGGAAGGCCAGAAAATGATGCTGGAATTAATACAAAAATTAATGGCGGACGGACGGCTTGACGACATTGCCAAAATCAAGGATAATGAAGAAGATTGCCAAAAGCTGTATCGGGAATACAACATTTTGGACCGATAAAACAGGAATTGAAAGGAAGGCCAGATATCCGTGAACCGCAATTACCAGAAAGAATTAGAATATACCTTATCCGGGCTTTCGCCGGATTTGCCCCCGTCTTTGCTTCTGCACAGCTGCTGCGCCCCGTGCAGTTCTTACGTGATAGAATATCTTTCCGATTTTTTTCGGATTACGGTTTTTTATTATAATCCCAATCTTTATCCGGAGGATGAATACGAAAAGCGGGCGGACGAGCAGATGCGTTTTATCAGGGCGTTTCCTGCAAAGTATCCGGTGGATTTTATCCGCGGCGCGTTTGAAAAGGAGCGGTTTTATGAAGCGGTGAAAGGGTATGAAGCGCAGCGGGAAGGCGGGGAGCGGTGTTTTCGCTGTTACCGGCTCAGGCTTGCGGAGACGGCGAGGGCGGCAAAAGAAGCGGGCGCGGATTATTTTACGACGACGCTTTCGGTCAGTCCGTTAAAAAACGCGGCGAAATTAAACGAAATCGGAGAGGAGCTTGCCAAGGTGTACGGCGTGAAGTACCTGTGCTCTGATTTTAAGAAGAAAAACGGGTACCGGCGTTCGGTTGAACTGTCGAAGGAATACGGAATGTACCGGCAGGATTACTGCGGCTGCATTTTTTCCAGGCAGGAGCGAAAAATGCAGAAAACACGGAGAAAAGACGAAAGGAGAATTTGACATATGGCACAGTTATGGGGAGGACGCTTTACGAAGGAAACGGACAGGCTGGTGTATCAGTTTAATGCGTCGATTACATTTGACCGGAAATTTTATGAACAGGATATCGAGGGCAGCAAGGCGCATGCCAAAATGCTTGGAAGGCAGGGGATTATTACGGAGGAGGAAGCGGCGCGGATGGTTGAGGCGCTCGAGGGGATTCGCCTGGACGTGGCGTCCGGGGCGCTTTTGGTGACGGAAGAGTACGAAGACATTCACAGCTTTGTGGAAGCGACGTTAATTAAACGGATTGGCGATACCGGGAAAAAGCTGCATACCGGGCGCAGCCGGAATGACCAGGTGGCGCTTGATATGCGGCTTTATACCAGGCGGCAGGTGCAGGAGACGGACGCGCTTTTAAAGAAACTTCTTGAGACGGTTCTGCAGATTATGGAAGAGCATACGCAGACCGTGATGCCAGGATTTACGCATCTGCAGAAGGCGCAGCCGATTACGCTTGCGCATCATATGGGGGCGTATTTTGAAATGTTTAAGCGGGACAGGCAGCGGATGGCGGATATTTACGAGCGTATGAATTACTGCCCTCTGGGGTCTGGGGCGCTGGCGGGTACGACGTTTCCGCTGGACCGGGAATATACGGCGGAACTTCTGGGCTTTTACGGACCGACGCAAAACAGCATGGACGGCGTATCCGATCGGGATTACCTGATTGAATTTCTGTCGGCGCTTGCGACGGTCATGATGCATCTGAGCCGTTTTTCGGAGGAAATCATTATCTGGAATTCCAATGAATATCAGTTTGTGGAAATTGACGACGCCTACAGCACCGGGAGCAGTATTATGCCGCAGAAGAAAAATCCCGATATTGCGGAACTGGTGCGCGGCAAGACCGGGCGCGTATACGGCGCGCTGCTGTCGCTGCTTACAACGATGAAGGGGATTCCGCTTGCTTACAACAAAGATATGCAGGAGGATAAGGAACTGGCGTTTGACGCGATGGATACCGCAAAAGGCTGCCTGGCGCTGTTTGAGGGGATGCTTTCTACGATGAAGTTTAACAAAGCGGTTATGGAAAAGAGCGCCAGCCACGGGTTTACGAACGCTACGGACGCGGCGGATTACCTGGTGGGGCGCGGCGTGCCGTTTCGGGATGCGCACGGGATTATCGGGCAGATTGTGCTTTACTGTATTGAAAAAGGGATTGCCATTGACGATATGCCGCTTTCGGAGCTGAAGCGGTTTTCGGAAGCGTTTGAAGAGGATATTTACGAAGCGGTTTCTATGGAAGCCTGCGTGAATAAACGCCTGACGGCAGGCGCGCCGGGAAAGGCTGCTATGGAACGTGCGATTGCCGCGGCAAGGGATTATCTGAAGAGTACGCCCCAAATTAGTACAAATGCATAAGAAATCCGGCATTCCCCGGGAAATTTTTGATAATCTGCGGATTGCTTTTTTGCATGATTCATCATAAGATATCTATGAAACGACAAATGTACGCCACGAGCGGACAAATGCGGCCGCCGCAGTCATTTGCCGAAAAACAGAAAGCAGAGGAAAAAGACATGGAACAGAAATTAAAAGCAGGCATTTTAGGCGGAACAGGTATGGTGGGGCAGCGTTTTATCTCCCTTTTGGAGAACCACCCGTGGTTTGAGGTGACGACGATTGCCGCCAGCGAGCGAAGCGCGGGCAAACGCTATGAAGAAGCCGTCGGCGGGCGCTGGAAAATGGATACGCCGATGCCGGATTCCGTCAAAAATATTATAGTTAAAAATGTAAATGAAATAGAAGAAGTCGCATCCTCCGTGGATTTTGTCTTTTCCGCGGTAGACATGACAAAAGAAGAAATCCGCGCGATTGAGGAAGCGTACGCCAAAACCGAAACGCCGGTTGTCTCCAACAACAGCGCGCACCGCTGGACGCCGGACGTGCCGATGGTGATTCCGGAAATTAACCCGGAGCATATGCAGGTGATTGAATTTCAGAAAAAACGCTTAGGCGCCAGCCGCGGATTTGTAGCCGTAAAACCGAACTGCTCAATCCAAAGCTATGCCCCGGTTTTGACCGCGTGGATGGAATTTGAGCCGTATGAGGTTGTGGCGACGACTTACCAGGCGATTTCCGGCGCGGGCAAAACGTTCGCGGACTGGCCTGAAATGGAAGGCAATATTATCCCGTATATCGGAGGCGAAGAGGAAAAGAGCGAAAAGGAGCCGCTGCGTATCTGGGGAACGATAGAAAACGGCGTGATTGTCCCGGCGGACGGCCCGACGATTACCTGCCAGTGCATCCGCGTGCCGGTTTTAAACGGGCATACCGCG
>CAJTLD010000042.1:15605-20523 GCA_910577065.1 uncultured Lachnospiraceae bacterium
AAAATTTAAGAAAAAACCGACGAAGGAGCAGCTGATTGCGGCGTTGGAACGCTTCCGGGGGCTTCCGCAGAAGCTTGCGCTTCCGAGCGCGCCGGGGCAGTTTATCCGGTATATGCAGGAGGACAACCGGCCGCAGGTGGCGCTTGACGTGGATTACGAGAACGGGATGGGAGTCTGCGTCGGAAGGCTGCGTGAAGACAGCGTCTACGACTGGAAATTTGTCGGCCTGTCGCATAATACGGTACGCGGCGCTGCGGGCGGCGCGGTGCTCTGCGCGGAACTGTTAAAGGCGCAGGGGTATATTACGGCAAAATAAAAACGGGTAAGCTTGTCTTGCCTGCACGTATCCATAAAACGCGGCTGAATCCACAGGGGGGAACATGATACATCACACGCCTACTATAAAAACCTTAAACCAGGAATACCAAAAGCCGCAGAGCCAGCTGGTCGTCCTTTACGGACGTCCCGGCTGCGGAAAGGAAACGTATATTAAGCATTTCCTGCAGGCAAAACCGCATTTTTACTACCGCGCAAGAGAAATTTCCGTTTCTGCCCAAAAGCAGAATTTTATCCGGGAAATTGCAAAAAAGTACCAGAAAGATCCGGATACGCTGACGTATGAGGCCTGTTTTACCGTTTTTCGGGAAGGCATTACCGCAAAGTCCGTGATTGTGCTGGATGAGTTTGACCATCTGATCAAAAAAGGATCCGATTTTCTGGAAAACCTGGTGAAATTAAAAAAGAAGACGCAGGATCCGCCCGTCCTGATTTTATTATGCAGTTCCTCCCTGGTTTTTGTCGAGCACAAAATGGCTTCTGCAATGGGCAAATTATTTTATGAAATTGATTTTACGCACAAATTTGCGGAGCTTTCTTTTTTGGATTTGGTGCGCGCTTTTCCGAAAAGCCCCGTCCGCGACTGCCTGGAAATTTACGGCATAACGGGCGGCATTCCCGCTTACCTGAGATTCTGGGATACGAAAAAGAGCGTGAAAGAAAACATTTGCAGGCATATCCTTTCGGAACGCGGCGGGCTGTTTTTGGAGGCGGAGCATTATCTGCGCACGGAACTGCGGGAACTGTCCGTTTACAATACGATTTTAACGGTGCTTGCCGCGGGCCATCAGAAGTTAAATGAACTGTACAAATCCACCGGATTTTCCCGGGCTAAAATCAGCGTTTATTTGAAAAACCTGATGGAATTTGAAGTAATTGAAAAAGTCGTGTCGTTCGATACGGATCGGAAAGAGCATGCCCAGAAGGGCGTCTATCAGTTTAAAAATACATTTCTCCATTTCTGGTTCCGGTTTGTGTTTCCCCATCTGTCGGATTTATACCTGCTGACGCCGGAAGAATTTTACGGGGCGCATATCAAGGAGGCGTTCGGCGGATATATGGAACGCTATTTTGCCGGGATCTGCATGGAATATCTCAAGCTGATGAACCGCAGCGGGCGGCTTCCGACGGAGATTTGCAAAATGGGGACATGGGTGGGAAAACAGGGCAGCATCGACATTATCGCCCAGGACGAAAAACAGGAGTGCATTGTCGGAAGCTGCAGCTGGGCAAAGGAAACGATGGAATACGCGTCGTTTGAAAAGCTGGAAGCTCTTGCCGCCCAGGCGCATCTGAACGCAAAATATTTTTATTTCTTTTCCGGAAATTCTTTTGACGGGGCGTTAAAAGAGAAGGCCGCAAAGGATAAGCGGATTGTCCTGGTGGATCTGGCGGAATTTTAGAAAGAGGACGAAACCATGGCAAAATCGTTGTTTATCGCAGAAAAACCAAGCGTGGCGCAGGAGTTTGCAAAAGCGCTGAAGATGGAGATGCGAAGCTATAACGGATACCGGGAGGGCGAGACGGCGGTTGTGACCTGGTGCGTGGGGCATCTTGTCACAATGAGTTACCCGGAAGTATATGATATGAAGTATAAAAGGTGGAGCCTTTCCACCCTTCCTTTTATTCCGGAAGAATTTAAGTATGAGGTGATTGCAGGCGCCGCGAATCAGTATAAGGTGGTGGAAGGGCTGTTAAACCGGGAGGATATCGGCACCATTTACGTCTGCACCGACTCCGGGCGGGAGGGCGAATATATTTACCGCCTGGTAGAGCAGATGGCGGGCGTAACCGGCAAGACGCGCAAACGCGTCTGGATTGATTCCCAGACCGAGGAAGAGATCCTGCGCGGCATACGCGAAGCAAAGGATCTTTCGGCGTATGACAATATTGCCGCGAGCGCTTACCTGCGCGCAAAAGAAGATTACCTGATGGGTATTAATTTTTCCAGGCTTTTAAGCTTAAAATACGGCGACGCGGTCGCCTCTTATTTACACGAAAAGTACGCCGTTATTTCCGTCGGGCGGGTGATGACCTGCGTGCTCGGCATGGCGGTGCGCCGCGAACGGGAAATCCGAAACTTTGTCAAAACCCCGTTTTACCGGGTGATTGCCAAAATCGGCATGTGCGATACGCTTTTGGACGCGGAGTGGCGCGTCTGTGCGGCTTCCCGTTATGTTCAGTCGCCGAAGCTTTATAAGGAAAACGGATTTTTAAAAGAGGAAACCGCCAAAGAACTGGTGGAAGCGGTTACGGGCCTGTCTATGCAGGTGGAAAAAATAGAAAAGAAGAAGGAAACCAAAAACCCGCCGCTGCTTTATAACCTGGCCGAGCTGCAGAACGACTGTTCCCGGTTTTTTAAGATCAGCCCCGACGAAACGCTTGCCGTAGTACAGGAACTGTACGAAAAAAAGCTGGTCACTTATCCGCGTACCGACGCCAGGGTGCTTTCTTCGGCGGTTGCCAAGGAGATCCACAAAAATATCGGAGGTTTGAAACAAATTCCCGGCATGCGCCCGTTTGCGGAAGAAATTTTAGAAAACGGAACGTACAAAAATATTGCGAAAACCAGGTATGTCAATGATAAGCAGATTACCGATCACTATGCCATTATTCCTACCGGGCAGGGGATTGGCGCGTTAAATACGTTAAACCAGAGGGCAGTGAATGTATACGAAGCGATTGTGCGCCGTTTTCTGGCGGTTTTTTACCCGGCGGCCAGTTACCGCAGGATAAGCCTGACCGCAGGCGTGACGGATCTGCCCGGGGGAGAGCGGACGTATACGGAGCAGTTTTTTGCGGGATGGAAAGCGCTTTTGGATCCCGGTTATTTAAAGGTGATGCAGTATTCGTTTCAGAAAAAAAAGAACGCCGAAGCGCAGGAGAATGTCTGCAACGAGGCGCTGCTGAACCATATTTCGGGGTTAAAAAAGAAGGATCCGCTTACGGTTGCCGGATACGAAATTAAGGAAGGGGAAACCTCCCCGCCCAAGCGCTACAATTCCGGTTCGATGATCCTTGCGATGGAAAATGCCGGGCAGCTGATAGAGGACGAGGAACTGCGCGCGCAGATTAAGGGAAGCGGGATAGGCACCAGCGCCACCCGCGCCGAAATTTTAAAAAAACTCGTTGCCAACAAGCACCTGGCGTTAAATAAAAAGACGCAGACGCTTACGCCCACGCTGCTGGGGGAAATGATTTACGATGTGGTAAACGCTTCGATCAAATCCCTGTTAAACCCGGAACTTACGGCAAGCTGGGAAAAGGGCTTAACGTATGTGGCCGAGGGCAGTATTACGACGGAAGAATATATGGTGAAGCTGACGAAATTTATTGAAAGCCGCACAAACGGCGTTTTGAACCTGCATAATCAGTCTGCGCTGCGGGAACATTTTGACCGGGCGGCGCAATATTATAAAAAAGAGAAGGAAACGGAAAAGAAGTAAAGGAGGATATTATGGAACAGTGCAAGGTGGAATGTCTGTATGATTTAAACGAAACGATTGCGGCGGAATTATTAAAGAGCGTAACGTATCCGTGGGAAGCGTTAAAAGGGATCGGCGATTTTATCCGCAGGATCGGGCCTTCGTTGGATCCGGCGGTTTATGAGAAAAGAGGGGAAGAAATCTGGGTGGCGAAAAGCGCGCGCGTTGCGCCGACGGCATGTCTGAACGGGCCTTTGATTGTGGATGAAGAGGCGGAAATCCGCCACTGTGCATTTATCCGTGGAAGCGCGATTGTCGGAAAGGGAGCCGTGGTGGGCAATTCTACGGAATTAAAGAACGCGGTGCTTTTTAACGGCGTGCAGGTGCCGCATTATAATTATGTCGGGGATTCTGTGCTGGGGTATAAGTCCCATATGGGAGCCGGGTCGATTACGTCGAATGTGAAGTCGGATAAGACGCTGGTACTGGTAAAAAACGGGGAGCGGCAGGCGGAAACGGGGCTGAAAAAATTCGGGGCGATGCTGGGCGATTTTGTGGAGGTCGGATGCAATTCTGTGTTAAATCCGGGAACGGTTGTCGGCAGGCATACGAATATATATCCGCTTTCTATGGTGCGCGGCGTGGTTGCGGCAGATTCGGTTTATAAGAATCAGAGTGAGATTGTGAAAAAGGAGTAAGAGGGGCTATGCTGTATACGAAGGAACAGGAGGAAGAAATCCGCAGGGTTATCCGGGTGTTTGAGGGATATTTGAAGGACAGCCCTTATCTGGATCTGGTCTGGTCGGATAAGGTGGGGTTTGTGCTGCTGAAAATCAGTACGGAACACAGGAGCCTGGAGGGGGAGTCTTTGGTGATTGAGGACGCGGAAACGCTTTGCGAGGAGCTGTTTTCGGAGATTGCTTTGGATGTGCTTTTGGAGTCGGGGAACGATCATGAGAGCATGGCGGCAGATGAGGCGGAGGGGGCGGAAATTGAGAGAAGGTTTTTGCCGTTTTTGCGGGAACTGCCGGAGTATGGGACGATTGCGGACGGGTGTTATGGGGTGGCGGAGTGAGGGGGATGTGAACGCTGTGGCAAAGTTCCGTCAGCCAGAGGGCAGGAGGTGCGGCATCCGCTGTGTGACAGGATGAAGCGGC
>CAJTLD010000043.1 GCA_910577065.1 uncultured Lachnospiraceae bacterium
TGACGTATTTTGAACGGGAGACGGTGTCCCTTTTAGATTACGTCCCGGCGCAGGAGACGGTGGTTTTTCTGGACGAAGCGGCCCGGTGCGCCGAACGCGGGCGCGTGACGGAACAGGAATTTTCCGAAAGCATGAAGCAGCGTCTGGAAAAAGGATATATCCTGCCCGGGCAGATGCAGGCGCTTGCTTCGTGCAGCGAAACGGCGGCAAAGCTTCTGGCGCGCCGCTGCGTCGCGCTCGGGGCGCTGGATCAGAAGGTAAAGGAGTTTCCGGCCACAGCGCATTACGCGATTGAGGCGCGCAGCATCAGCGCATATAACAACAGCTTTGAACTGCTGATTAAGGATTTGAAGCTCTATAAAAAGAAGGGCTATACGGTGATTTTGCTGTCGGGATCTAAGACCCGCGCAAAGCGGCTGGCGGAGGATCTCTTAGCGGAAGGGCTGAACAGTTTTTATACGGAGGATTATGACCACGCGGCGAAGCCCGGGGAAGTAATGACGCTTTACGGCAAGGCGCGCAAAGGGTATGAATATCCGCTGCTGTCGTTTGCGGTGATTTCGGAAAGCGATATTTTCGGGGCGGAAATCAAAAAAAAGAAGAAGCGCAAAAAGACTTACGAAGGGGAAAAAATCGCCAGCTTTTCCGAACTGTCCGTCGGGGATTATGTGGTGCATGAAAACCACGGGCTTGGGATTTACCGCGGGATTGAAAAAATCGAGGTCGATAAGACCGTCAAAGATTATATCAAAATCGAATACGACAAGGGCAGCAGCCTGTATATTCTGGCCACGCAGTTAGACGTGATCCAAAAATACGCCAGCGCGGACGCAAAACGCCCAAAGCTGAACAAATTAGGCGGGCAGGAGTGGCATAAGACCAAAACCCGGGTACAAGGCGCGGTAAAGGAAATTGCGTCGGAGCTGGTGGAACTGTACGCCAAACGGCAGAAAAACGAAGGGTATGCCTATGGGCCGGATACGGTCTGGCAGCGGGAATTTGAGGAAATGTTCCCGTTTGAGGAAACCGAGGATCAGGAAGCGGCCATTGAGGCGACGAAGCGGGACATGGAAAGCAGAAAGATTATGGACCGCCTGATCTGCGGGGACGTCGGATACGGCAAAACGGAAATCGCAATCCGGGCGGCGTTTAAAGCGGTGCAGGAGGGAAAGCAGGTCGTCTACTTAGTGCCCACTACGATATTGGCGCAGCAGCACTATAACACCTTTTCCCAGCGGATGAAGGATTTCCCTGTAGTCGTGGATTTGCTCTGCCGCTTCAAAAGCGGCGCGCAGCAGAAAAAGACGGTGGAAAATCTAAAGCGCGGCATGGTGGATATTGTGATCGGCACGCACCGGGCGCTGTCAAAGGACGTGGTATTTAAGGATCTGGGGCTTTTGATTATCGACGAGGAGCAGCGGTTCGGCGTGACGCACAAAGAAAAGATCAAGCAGTTAAAGCACGACGTGGACGTGCTGACGCTGACGGCAACGCCGATTCCGAGAACGCTGCATATGAGTTTAATCGGCATCCGGGATATGAGCGTGCTGGAAGAGCCGCCGTTAGACCGCCTGCCAATCCAGACCTATGTAATGGAATACAACGAAGAAATGGTAAGGGAAGCCATCGCCAGGGAGCTTGCAAGAGGCGGGCAGGTGTACTACGTGTTTAACCGCGTGAACCAGATTGCGGATGTGGCGGCAAAGGTGGCGTCGCTTATGCCGCAGGCGGCGGTGGAATTTGCGCACGGGCAGATGAAGGAGCGGGAACTCGAGGATATTATGTATCGTTTTATTAACGGTGAAATCGACGTGCTGGTGTCGACGACCATTATCGAAACGGGCCTTGATATTTCCAACGTCAATACGATGATTATCCAGGATGCGGACAATATGGGGCTTTCCCAGCTGTACCAGCTGCGCGGCAGGGTCGGCCGGTCCAGCCGGACGGCATATGCGTTCCTTTTGTACCGGCGCAATAAGATGCTCAAAGAGGTAGCGGAAAAGCGCCTGGCGGCAATCCGGGAATATACGGAGCTTGGCAGCGGGTTTAAAATCGCCATGCGGGATCTGGAAATCCGCGGCGCGGGCAACCTGCTCGGCGCAGAGCAGCACGGGCACATGCAGGCCGTGGGGTATGATCTTTACTGCAAGCTGTTAAATGAAGCGGTCAAGCAGGCAAAGGGCATAGAAACCGGGGAGCGTTTTGAAACGGCGGTAGATGTGGACGTGGATGCGTTTATCCCGGCTTCCTTTGTCCCGAACGAGGCGCAGAAGCTGGATTTATACAAACGGATTGCGGGGATCGAAAACCGGGAGGAAAAGGAACTGATTTTAGAGGAGCTGATCGACCGGTTCGGGGATCCGCCCAAGCCGGTGGAAAACCTTCTGATGCTGGCGGAGTACAAGGCATGGGCGCACCGCTGCTATTTTACGGAGATTGCGCAGAAGGGGGACGAGGTGCGGTTTACGCTGTTTGAACGCGCAAAGGCGGATCCGGCGAAGATTCCGGAATTTGTCGCGTCGTTCGGCGGAAAGGTGAAGTTTTATGCGGATCGGAAAGCGCCCTGTTTTGTATATTTCCTGAAATTAAATTCCAAACAGAAGGAGAGCGCGGCGGAGGCGGTTGAGCAGGTGCTTTTAAAGGCGGAGGAAACGTTATGCGCGCGCCCTGACATAGCCGCAGGAAAGCTTCCGCAGTGAAGCGGAAAGGCGGAACCCTTACCAAAAGTTTTGAAAAAATCGTGAAAAATCTTGCGGTGCGTGAAAAAAAGCACTATAATAGTGAGAACGACCGGCTTGCTAAAGATACGCCGGATATTTTAGGAGGAACATATGAGGAGTAAAAAAGTAACAGCGATGCTGCTGACAGGGGCAGTTTTGATGGGTTTATCGGCAAGTGGATGCGGCAATCAGATCTCGGATGCGGCAGAGTTTGCAACCATCGGGGATACGACGATTACAATGGGTGTTGCGAATCTTTTTGCAAAATACCAGCAGGCAGTTTATGATTCCTATTATATGGCATATTTCGGTGAAGATATGTGGAACAACGATTTGTACGGCAGCGGTAAGACAATGGCGGAGGACGTGAAAGAAAGCGTTGTGGAATCGCTGCAGGATATGTATACATTAAAAGCGCATATGAGCGATTATGAAATTTCTTTGAGTGAAGAAGAGGAAGCGGCCATTGCGGCGGCGGCAGATGAGTTTGTGGCCGCCAATTCCAAAGAGGCGATCCGTCAGATTGGAGCGGAGAACAGGGAAAACCTTTTAGAAATGCTGCGCCTGCAGACCATCCAGAAGAAGATGCACGACCGGATTATCCAGGATGCCGATACGACGGTGACCGATGAAGAAGCCGCGCAGAGGACATTCAGCTACGTAACGGTTGCCCCGGATCATACGCATGATGAAGAAGGCGAAGACGCGGAGCATCCGGAAGAGGAGTTGCAGGAACTGAAAGCCAAAGCGGATGCGATTGCGGCGGCCGAAGATTTTGACGCGGCGGTAACGGACGCAGGGCTTACGGCAAGTACGGCGTCTTACGGTTCCGCAGCGGATGAAGGCAGCAGCTTTGACGCTTCGGTACTCGAAGCTGCGGACGCTCTCAAAGAAGGAGAGGTTTCGCAGACAATTGAGGTAGACGGCACTTATTATGTGCTGCGGTTAGACAGCGAGCATGACGAAGAAGCGACGGAGAACAAGAAACAGGAACTGATTTCACAGAAACAGGAAGATCATTACAATGATATATTAGACGGCTGGAAGGAAGCGGAAGACATGGCTTTTAAGCTGAACGAAGAGGAGTGGGCAAAAGTTGTGTTTGACGACAGGTTTAAGGCTCCGGAAGCCGAGACTGAAACAAGTACGGAGTCGGTAGACGCGGCGGATACGGAAAGCGAAGCCGGAACAGAAGCGCCGGCAGATACGGAAAGCGAAGCAGGAACGGAAGCGCCGGCAGACACGCAGGAGGCTGCGGGTACCGAAAGCGAAGCCGGGACAGAAAGTGAATAGACATAAATTCTGATTTTATGCTGCATACGGGGATGGCAGGCAGCCATACCCGTTTTGCAGCATTTTTGGACAAAGGAGGGACGTTTTGAAACAGCTTTTGGCCTATTTGAAGGATTATAAAAAGGAATGTATTTTAGCGCCTCTGTTTAAAATGCTGGAGGCTATTTTTGAACTTCTGGTTCCGCTTGTTATGGCTGCCGTAATTGACAAGGGGATTGCAGAAGGGGACGTTGGCTACATTATAAAAATGTGCCTGGTCATGGTGTTCCTCGGGGCTGTGGGACTTATCAGTTCCGTTACGGCGCAGTATTTTTCGGCAAAAGCAGCCGCGGGCTTTGGGACAAAGGTACGCCACGCCCTGTTTTCCCATATCGGGGCGCTGTCCTTTACAAATCTTGATAAAATCGGTTCGTCAACGCTGATTACGCGGATGACCAGCGATATAAACCAAGCCCAGAACGGCGTCAACATGGCTCTGCGCTTGTTTCTGCGGTCGCCGTTTATTGTGTTTGGGGCAATGGTAATGGCGTTTACAATTGACGTGTCTTCCGCCCTGATTTTTGCGGCGGCAATCCCGGCGCTATCGCTTGTCGTGTTCGGCGTGATGCGCGCCACTATCCCGCTGTACAAAAAAGTGCAGGGCAGGCTTGACGCGGTTACGCTTCTTACGCGTGAAAACTTAACCGGAGTGCGCGTTATCCGCGCGTTCCATCTGGAAGAAGAGGAAACGGCCCAATTTAAAGAGCGCAACGACGGGCTTGCCGCAATGCAGATGTTTGTGGGAAAAATTTCAGGGCTTATGAACCCGGTTACATTTGTTCTGATCAACGGAGCAACGGCGTACCTGATCTATACCGGCGCGCTGAAAGTGGACGGAGGCGTGATAACGCAGGGGGAAGTTGTGGCCTTGGTCAATTATATGGGGCAGATCCTGGCGGAACTGATTAAATTTGCCAATTTAATTGTGACCATGACGAAAGCGGCCGCCTGTGCAAACCGTATCCAGGGCGTTTTGGAAATCCCGCAGGGCGAACGGGAAATCGCATACGAAAAAACAGAACAGCCGCCTGCAGAGGAAGACGAAATGGTTGTTTTTTCCCATGTCGGGCTTACGTATGAGCATGCCGGGGCAGAGTCCCTTTCCGATATCAGCTTTACGGCGAAACGCGGCGAAACGATTGGCATTATCGGGGGAACAGGCTCGGGCAAATCGTCTCTTGTACACTTAATTCCCGGTTTTTATCCGCATACCGCGGGCGGCATACGCATTGGCGGCAGGGATATTACTTCCTATACAAAAGAAGAACTGCGGGCAAAGGTGGGCGTCGTCCTCCAGAAACCGGTTCTTTTTGCAGGGACGGTGCGCGAAAATCTTTGCTGGGGCAGGGAAGGGGCTACGGATGACGAGTTAAAGGAAGCTCTTCTGACCGCGCAGGCATGGGACGTTGTACAAAAAAAAGAAGGCGGGCTAAACGAGCCGGTTGCCCAGGGGGGCAGGAATTTTTCCGGCGGCCAGAAGCAGCGGCTTACGATTGCGAGGGCGCTTGTAAAAAAGCCGGATATTTTGATTTTGGACGACAGCGCCTCCGCGCTGGACTACGCCACGGACGCGGCGTTAAGGAACGCGATTGCAGGCATGAAAGAACGCCCTACGGTCTTTATCGTTTCGCAGCGCGCTTCATCGATTTTGCACGCGGATAAAATTTTAGTGCTTGACGACGGGGAATTGGCGGGGGTGGGAACACATGAAGAGCTGCTTGGGCGCTGCGGCGTTTACCAGGAGATTTATGATTCCCAGTACCGGCAAAAAGATCAGAAAGGAGAAATAAGCCATGCCCAATCCTAAGGAGAAACAGGTTGTCGTTCTGAAAAAGCTGTTTTGTTATATCCGAAACTATACGCCTTTGGTTATCCTGTCGCTGCTGTTTGCGGCGGCGTCCGCAGCGCTGGCGTTGTATGTGCCGATTTTGACCGGACGTGCGATAGACTGTATTTTGGGGCCGCGCAATGTGGATTTTGCCGGGATATTTCATATTTTATTTCAAATGGGGCTTGTCGTTTTGGTCACGGCGGCGGCGCAGTGGCTTTTAAATATCTGCAACAATCGTATTACCTACCAGGTTGTCCGCGACCTGCGCGTGGATGCGTTTGAAAAAATAGAAATCCTGCCGCTTAAGTATCTGGACGCGCATTCGCACGGGGAACTGGTCAGCCGTGTGATTTCAGACGCGGATCAGGTGGCGGACGGCCTGTTAATGGGGTTTACGCAATTGTTTACCGGGGTGATTACCATTATCGGCACGCTGCTTTTTATGGTAAGCATCCAGTATAAAATCGCTCTTGTCGTTATCTGTATTACCCCGGTTTCACTCTTTGTGGCGGCTTTTATTTCCAAACGGACGTTTTCCATGTTTAAGCTGCAATCGGAAACCAGGGGGGAACAGACCGACCTGGTCGAAGAAATGGTTGCAAACCAGAAAGTCGTGCAGGCGTTCGGGCGGGAAGAAAAGACGCTTGCGCAGTTTGACGAAATAAACGAAAGACTGGAAAAATGCTCGTTAAAAGCCACGTTCTTTTCTTCGCTGACCAATCCATGCACCCGGTTTGTCAATAGCTTAGTCTATACCGGCGTGGGGATTTTCGGCGCCATATCTGCAGTTATGGGAGGAATCAGCGTGGGGCAGCTTGCGAGTTTTTTAAGCTATGCCAACCAGTATACGAAGCCGTTTAATGAAATTTCCGGCGTAGTGACAGAACTGCAGAATGCGCTTGCCTGTGCGGGACGCATTCTGGAATTGATTGAAGAAACGCCGCAGCCCGCGGAGGACGCGGGCGCGGTAAGGCTTACGGACGCTTCGGGGGAGGTTTTACTGGAGCATGTGGATTTTTCCTACGCGAAAGGGCAGCGCCTGATCGAAGATTTCAATCTGGCCGTAAAACCGGGGCAGCGGGTAGCTATCGTGGGGCCGACTGGTTGCGGCAAGACAACGTTAATCAATCTGCTGATGCGGTTTTATGATGTGGACGCAGGAGATATCCGGGTAGACGGGACAGATATCCGGCATATGACGCGGGAGAGCCTGCGCTCCTCTTACGGTATGGTGCTGCAGGAAACATGGCTTCGGGAAGGCACCATCTTAGAAAATATCCGGATGGGAATGCAGGGGGCGGGCCGTGAGGATGTGATAGAAGCGGCCAAGGCGTCCCATGCGCACAGTTTTATCAAACGGCTGCGGGACGGTTATGATACAGTCGTTACGGAAGAAGGCGGCGGGCTTTCCCAGGGACAGAAGCAGCTTTTGTGTATTGCAAGGGTAATGCTTAGTCTTCCGCCGATGTTAATATTAGACGAGGCGACTTCTTCGATTGACACCAGAACAGAGCAGAAAATCCAGAATGCATTTGCCAAAATGATGCAGGGACGCACCAGTTTTATTGTAGCGCACCGGCTTTCCACGATAAAAGAGGCGGATATTATTCTTGTCATGAAGGACGGGCATATTTTGGAACAGGGAAATCACAAAACACTGCTTGCCAAAAACGGATTTTATGCTACACTGTATAAAAGCCAGTTTGTAAACGTACAAAAAGGATGCCAGGAATAGGAAGGTATGGTTTTGGCACAAACTGCAGATACTGTAATCAAGCGGCGCGGGGGCTTTGATCCGCTAGGATCAGAGGCCGGCTGCCCCGCTTTTCGACGGGGTAACAAAAGATAAGAATCTGAATATAATAGTAAGAAGAAAAATCGAAAAAAAACCGCCCTGCCAAATATTACCGAAATATTACACTTATTACATATGCAGAAAAATCTTGACAAATGAAAGATTTGGTAAGTATAATTAATGTTTGTATGTAAGGGTTTATTTGGAAAGAGGAACGATTTGTAGAGTTTGATATAGAGGTGCAATATATGGAACAGTATATTATTAAAGGCGGCAATCCGCTGGTGGGCGAAGTAGAGATTGGCGGAGCGAAAAACGCGGCGCTTGCGATACTTGCAACGGCGATTATGACAGACGAGACTGTTACAATAGAAAATCTTCCGAATGTGTGCGATATCAATGTCATGTTAGACGCCATTGGGGGTATTGGCGGTATCGTAGACAGGACGGACGATCATACGGTAAAAATCAACGGTTCCAGGATACGTGATCTGAGCGTAGATTATGAATATATCAAAAAAATCAGGGCGTCTTATTACCTCTTGGGCGCCCTGCTTGGGAAATATAAGCGGGCTGAAGTAGCTCTGCCCGGCGGCTGCGATATTGGAAGCAGGCCGATTGACCTGCATTTAAAGGGATTCCGCGCGCTTGGCGCACAGGTGGATATCCGGCATGGCCTGATTTCAGCGGAAGCGGAGCAGTTAAAAGGCACGCATATTTACCTGGATAAGGTATCGGTCGGCGCGACCATTAATATCATGATGGCGGCCGCCATGGCCGAAGGCAAGACGACGATAGAAAACGCGGCGAAAGAGCCTCATGTGGTGGATGTGGCAAACTGCTTAAACAGCATGGGAGCGAATATCCGCGGAGCCGGTACGGATGTAATCCGGATTTCGGGCGTGGAACGCCTGCACAAGACGGTTTATTCTATTATTCCGGATCAGATTGAAGCGGGGACGTTTATGTTTGCGGCTGCAGCGACCAGAGGGGACGTTACGGTCAAGAACGTGATTCCAAAGCATTTAGAAGCTACGACGGCCAAATTGCTGGAAATCGGCTGCGAGGTAGAAGAATTTGACGACGCGGTACGCGTGGTGGCGTCGAAGCCGATGCACCATACGCAGGTGACGACGCTTCCTTACCCCGGATTTCCGACCGATATGCAGCCTCAGATGTCAGTGCTTCTTGGGATATCGGAAGGAACCAGCACGGTGACGGAGAGTATTTTTGAAAACCGTTTTAAATATGTCGACGAACTGACGCGTATGGGCGCTTCAATAAAAGTGGAGAGCAACATCGCCATTGTCACAGGAGTCAGCCGGTATATGGGCGCAAGGGTCAGCGCGCCGGATCTGAGAGCGGGGGCCGCGCTTGTGATTGCAGGGCTTGCGGCGGAAGGCATTACCATTGTGGACGATATCTACTATGTTGAGCGGGGATATGAAGATTTTCACGGAAAACTGGCTCTTTTGGGAGCGCAGATCGAGCGGGTGTCCACGGAAAAAGAAATCGTAAAGTTTAAGCTTAAAGTATCATAGAGGCAGACTGGAAAGACGCTGGGAACCATAGCTATGGAGACCAGCTTTTTTTTGTTAAATTCAGTAAAAATAATTGAAATATTTTCCTTTTTTTTGTATAATCATTTTATTGTTACTGTGACAGAATGAGGATAAATCCCATATGCGCAGTAAATATAATATTATAAGGAGGATCGTTATGAAACAGGAAACAGGAAAACACTTATGGAAGCGATGCGTGGGACTTGGATTGTCGCTGGCAATGGCCGTTACAGCGCTTCCGGCAATCCCGGCAAAAGCAGAGGAAGCAGAACTGCTTAAAGCCGGAAGCATCAATGTAACGGAAACAAGCGTGACGCAGGGACAGCCTTTTGCGGCAAAAACAGCGGGAAGTTTTAATTTCCGTATCCCGGCCATGATCGCAACGAAGAACGGCAGTCTGCTGGCTGCAGCGGACGCCAGGTACCAGACGACCGGGGACGGCGGCGGACTGGATACCATCGCTTCCATGTCCACAGACGGCGGGCAGACCTGGAAGTACAGTTTTCCGCTGTTTTTCCCGGACAGCGACGGATACGCGGGCACAGACGCCACGACGATTATTGATCCGGTTCTGGTACAGGATCAAAACGGAACCGTTTACTGCATGGCGGATGTAAATCCGACCGGCGTAACGACAATGGGCGGGTATACCGCACCGAATGTAGGGACCGGCTACATTACGGTAGACGGGAAGGAACGTCTGGCCCTTACTTCCGATTATGCAAATGTAAATGAAACTCCGACGGCAGAAGATACGGAAACCTACGAATATTATGTGGGCGACTGGAATGAAGAGGGATTTGCTCCCGTTATGAACCGTGCAGGGGGCGCCAGCGAATATGCCGTTGATAAGTGGTACAACCTGTACAGCGTAGAAGGCGGGGAATATGTGGCCGATTTGACGCAGGCGCAGGTAAATAATGCGGAGACGCAGATTCAGCAGAATGCCTTTTACAGAGATTCCGAACTTCATGTGTATAATACCGGATATATCATGTATGCAAAATCCACGGACGACGGGCTGACCTGGGGCGATCCGGAGATTTTAAACCCGCAGGTTAAACGGCCGGAAGAGACGGGCCTTTTGGTTTCTCCCGGAAAAGGCCTTTTGGTTTCGGACGGTACGATTGTGATTCCGTTCTATGAGCACGGGATTGGAGAAGAGAACGCCAGCATAATCTGGTCGGGCGACAACGGTGCGACATGGAGCCGTTCCAATGATGTGCCGGGTTCTGACAACGGCGGATTCTGGAGTTCCGAAAGCGAAGTAGTCGAATTAAACGACGGAACATTACGTATGTTTTTCAGAAGCGGCGAAGGTACGGTGTGCTATGCAGACGCGGTAAGGAATGACAGCGGGGATTATGAGTTTGCGGCTCCGAAAAGGACAACCGCATCCTGTACTTCTACCTGTAACGTATCGGCAAGCCTGTATTCCAAGGAAATTGACGGCAAACAGGCGATCTTAGTTTCCATGCCAGGGGGTTCGGGACGCGCCAACGGCAAGGTATTCACCTTCTTAGTGGATGAGCAGGACGGCAACAGTATGACGCTTAAGAATACGTTTTCCGTACCGCACAGTTCCAACGCGTTCCAGTATTCCTGTATGGCGGAACTGCCGGACGCATCAATTGGGCTGTTATGGGAAAACGGCGGGGCGTCTATCCGTTATGACAATTTTAATATTTTTGATCTGGCGCCAAACGGATATATTCCGGGAGCAGAAATCGATCTGGAACTGTATGCGGGAGAAACCTATACACGGGAGTATACGGCGGAAGTTGCCCAGATACAGCAGGAGCCGGATGAGGCGGTTGCTACGGCAAAGGTCGAGAGTTTTGGAGGAGAGGAAGAGACAGTACTGCCTCTGTATCCGCATACGGGAACGAGTGTAGAAGGCAGCTTAGATAGTTTTTCAGATACGGCGGACGACTCATTGGATATTGCAGATGCCGAGTGGACATTTACGGCGGCGGAAGGGGAAAATACGTACGCTGTTTACAATAAGTCAATAAATAAATATCTGGTAAATACACAGGATACAAATGGAACAATCACTTTTGCAGATACGGCAGGAAACGGGATTGAAGTTGTAAAAGAAGGGAACCAGGACAACGGGCCGACGTTCCGCCTGAAGTCAGGCGGGACTACCAGGTATGTTATTTTCTTCCTTACCAATATGAATTATGATGCTATGAGCAGTTATAACCCCGGCGAGCAGTTTAAATATGATCTGGTTTTGCTCGAAAAGCAGGACGCAGTAAGTGAAGACGATGTAATTCCAGGATATAAGGTGGCTTCTGAGGTTACTTCCGGTAAAAACTATTTGATTACATACCCGTTTGGGGAAGGGGACGCAAAGCGGAGTATCGTTTTCTGGCCGGCATCAGGTGGTAGTCAGAGTGACAGAACCAAGATGCTTGGCGAAGTGAAGACTGTAGTCAATTCAGCGACAAGGAAGCTTACGATTACAGGCGTTGGAGAAGGCCAGACTACGGCAGTGATAGATGATATGACGTACCATATTAACTGCCTGGGCAACCGGAAAATCAATCTGGTGCCGGGAGAAAAGTATTTTATTGAGGGAGCACAGGAGTATGAATCTGCAAATGAACAAATAGCATCCATTGAAACAGGAACAGAATCCCGCAAGGCTTTGTTTGACTGCGAGCATGTGAGCAATAATAATCTAGACGGTTATTCTCAGGTTCCGAATTGGGATATTGACATGGCAGGCGCAGAGTTTATCGTGGACAGTCCGGAAGACGGCTTATATACAATTTACAGCCCGATAGAGGAGGTTTATCTGGAAAATGCTAATGCGTCAAGCTATTTTGGCAGTTTAGAGATTACTCATAGCTTAAGTCCTTCTATGAAGGACGGCATTACCTCTTTTGAAATCATGCGTGTGAGTGATGATAATCTGAATAACAGATATGTATATTTCTTCTATGAGAAAATGGCCTTTGACGCAGTAAGCATCAAAGAAGGATTTGAGAGCAGAGGGGATTTTGGTTTTGAGTTCCTGGAGAAATCCGATACGATTACGAACCTGGATCCGATTCCCGGATATCGTCTGGCATCTGAAATCGTGCCGGGCAAAAGCTATTTAATTACGGAATACTACGGGGACGGCATTATCGTACTTTATCCAAGAAACGGTATTGAAAACCAGTCCAAATTATATCAGTCTGTAGATGTAGACGGTATTTATATTACGGCACGTGGAAAAGGACAGAAGACGACGGTAACTGTAGACGGCGTAGTGTATGATGTTATTATCGGACAGGAATGTCCGCATAACGGTACGACGTATAAGGGTGATGTTTTAAATCCTACTTGTGAAGAGCAGGGATATTCGGGTAATGTATATTGTTCTATCTGCCGGGAAAAACTGGAGGACGGAACTTATACTCCTGCAAAAGGCCACGACTATGACTGGGATAACGCTGAAGTGACAAAAGAAGTCACAACAACAGAAGACGGCGTATTGACCGCTACCTGTAAAAACGATTCAAGCCATACGGCGACCAGGCCGATTTCATCCTACGACTTTGTAAAATCCGAACTGGCAAATGCGCTTGTTTCTGCAAAGGCAAAAGCTGCGCAGACAGACGTATATACGGAAACTACGATTGCCGAATTAAACCAAGCGATCGCAGCGGCGGAGGCTCTTGCGGAAAATGCATCCCAGGATGCATATAACGAGGCTCTGACCAACCTGCTTGCCGCGGAAGGAGCTTTAGTTACCAAAGAACTGCAGAATAATCTGGATGAACTGAACGGTTTGCTTTCCAAAGAGTATGAAGCGGATAAGTATACGACGGGAAGCTTTGCAATACTTGAGACAGCGCTTGCGGAAGGCAGGGAGTTGTTAGCAGACGGAAACTATACGGTAAGGACGCTCGAGAGGGCGATCAAGAAAATCAACGATGCGATTTCGGGATTGGTAACGCTTGAAGAGGAGCAGCTTCAGAAAGATTTGGAAGCGGTAAATACCGAACTGGATAAACAGTTTGAAGACGTTCAAAAACTGCTTGCGAATCCTTCCGCATATTCTCCGGAGACATTTAAAATATTACAGGATGCATACAATAAAGCGCTTGCGCTGAGAAACGACGATAAAATACAGGCTGACAAAAACGTTGCGGCGTTAAAAGAGGCGCTTGCAGGCGTGAAAGCGGCTGTCGGCGGGTTAAAGCCTCCTGCATCTGTGGAAAATCCTCCTGCGCAAAAAGTAGCGGCTCCGTCCGTTCAGAGCGTATCTGCTTCCGCAGGCAAGGACGGCGTTGCCATTAAGGTAACGGTAAACGCGGTTACGGGCGCATCGAAATACGCTGTTTACCGTGTGGCGGGCGGCAAGACGGCGCTTGTTGGAAATACCGCTTCCGGACAGACGGCGGTAACGGATACAAAGAATACCAGCCGCAAGGTTTCCTACTATGCAGTAGCGCTGGATGCGGCCGGTAACGCCATCAGCGATAAGGGCGCGTCAAAGAGCCTGACTTTGGAAAAGGGAATTAACGTCAAAAAGGTTTCTTCTGCAAAATCCGGTATCACGGTTACCTGGAAAAAAGCGAAGAAAGCAAAGAGTTATATCATTTACCGTTCCACGAAAAAGAACGGAAGCTATACCAAAGTTGGAAGCGTAAAGAAAAACAAAACCAGTTTTAAAGATAAAAAAGTTTCCAAAGGCAAGAGCTATTACTATAAAATCGTTATTAAGACAAAGAACAGCGTCAGCCTGATGGGAAAAGCTTCCAAAAAAGTAAAAAGTAAAAAATAATTCAGCTTAGAATAAAGCAATTGCTGCGTCTGCGGGCCGATTCCGCAGGCGCAGTTTTTTCTTGCCATTTTCCGAAAATAAGCATATAATAATTTCCTAAAAGAAGAAAAGAAAGAGAGGAGCAATCATGCAATATTTCAAAAAAATCTGCGCGCTTGTTTTGTCGTTGTCGCTGCTTTTGGGGCTTGTGCCGGGCGCCGGAGTAAGCGCCAAGGAAAGCGAAAAGCAAAGCGCGTTCGACGCTTACCGCAAACCGTTTTTGTCCGGGCCGGTGCAGACCTGGATTTATCAGGGAGAGGAATATGGGAATAACAGAAATAAAGTATTTGCTGACGACCAGGAAGACGGTGATTTGACGTCTAAGATAAAACAAACGGGCACGGTAAATACGTCGAAACCCGGAAATTACCCGGTTACATATCAGGTAACTGACTCCGACGGGAACACGGCGGAGATGAAGACAAATGTAACGGTTCTTGCAACCGGGAGCACGGATGCGTCGTCAAAGAGGGTACAGAGGAAGCTGTATACGCTGCCGGACGCGTCCCACCTGACTGAGATTGGCTTTAACCGGGGATATTTTCACGACAGGCAGAGCCTTGGCATCTGGCTTCCTGCCGGAGGAGAACTTAAAATTCGTCTGGTAAATTCCGGTGAGTTTGGGAAGGAACTGGAATTAAAGCTGTTAAACGACGATTCGGTTACGGAAAAATTATCCGTTGAAACGTCCGGAGCCTGGGGAACCCCCAAAGATTCGGCAAAGATACCTGCAAACGGCGACTGGATTACGGTAAAAAACAGTTTTCAGGACGGGGAGGAGTTAAAGAGCGCGGACAGCGTGCCGTTTATTTATACGCCAAAAAATACCACCGTGCAGCCGATTGTTGAAATAGAATGGAACGATGACCTTAACGAAATCCCGTATTACCGTTATAAAGATAACGAACAGGCATTTTTTGCGGAATGGGATCGTTCGAAGGCTCCATTTGCTATTATAGAAGGACAGGCCGCAACCTATCTGGTCCCGGTTATCGATCGGAACAAAATCATAAATTATCCGGATCCAAACGTCAAAGAGGCGTACCGTTTCAAGACCATTGATGAAATGTTAGGCTGGGCGGCGGATTTTGTAACGCAGTACGACGCATATTCCGGACTGTCATTTGACGCCGAAGAGCCGTACAATCAAAATGTACGCGCAAAGTTCTTTATCAAAGCAAACCAGCACGGCGCAGGGCTGGCGTATTATTCGTCGGATCACAGCGCAAGCAACGACAAGTCGCTGGGGAGTTATCTGTACCGGGAATGGGTTTCCCTGCATGAATTTGGGCATGGATATGAAGGCGCAATCGCCACGCGGGAAAATTCTTTTGTAGAAACTACCAATAACATTATGGGGCACTATTTTGAATCGACATACCGGTTAGAAGAAGATTTCGGCTGGCTTTTGGACGTTGCCGGATCCACAAAGCTGGAACGCTATAATAATCTGGGACGTTCTGCCGAAAGGCTGAGAAATGAAGTGACTTCCTTTAACGATATGACAGAAGGAAGAAAAGAATACCGTTCTACGCTGTATATGTTTATCAATATGCTTGACTGCCTTGGGCCGCAGGAAACGGTATCCGCGATGCATACGCAGTACCGCAGGTATGTGTATGAAAACCAGAAGCATACGTCTTCTTCCGATGTAATTATCGACAGTTTCAGCCGTACGGGAGGATATAATGTTGCGCCGTATTTTGACGGCTGGCATATAAACGCTTCGGAAGTGGTTGAAGATAAACTCTATGGCCTGGATTTGCCGATGGTGTATTATCTGAGGAACCTGATTCCGGACGATGCGCTGGCAGAGCAGGCGCGCAGGCAGTTGAATGACGCGGGCGCCGGCTTAAACGGTATATACAGCCTGGTCAGTACAGACGATCTGGCAAAGCTTTCCACAAAATATACAAGCGACGTTACATTAAATATCTCTATCGACGATTTTGCCGCTATAGAGGGCAGGACAATTCTGATCAAAAACGGAAGCAAAATCGCGGCCAGAGTAACGGCAGATCAGCCGCAGCTAAAAGTAAGCCTTCCGGTAGGCATATACGAAGTGGAACTTCCACTGCCCCGTACGGCAGAATATAGTTACGGCAATGAATACCTTGTGGCTGCGAAAGGAAACGTGACGAAAGAACTGGTATATAAAAAGGCGTCCCCAAATCCTCTCGTTGACGACACACAGTTAAAGCTGTTTGGGATGAGCGATGCGGAAGTTGCTGTTTTCACGCTGGATACGGAGAATAATCTCCTCAATTGCAGGATAAATAGTATCCAGCCGCATTATTACTTTACGGATCCGCAGAATCCTTATATTACAGTGCGCATTATGGATGCGCAGGGGAAAGAACTGTTTCGCGCGTCTCTTCAGGGAGACAAGAAAGCGGAAGCGGTTCTGAGGGACTTTGCTTTCCCGGTTGGCGCAAAAGTAGAGATTATGCACCGGGAGCCGGATCGGATGCGCTTTGTGAGCCGGTATACGAGGGAACCCATTTTGGCTTATGAAGGATATAAATCAAATTCGGTTACATTTGTAAGAACCCAAAAGGGCCTGATGCCGGATACATGGAACGAGAGCCAGGTAAACGGCGTTTACGCGGCCATGTTAAACGAATATTCCGATTTTGTGTTAAAGAATATGAGCAGGGAAGACCTGGCGTTGGAAGAGAAATTCCACAATGCCAAGATGGTATTGTCAAAGGCATATGAATGCCTGGATGAAGAAGGCAAACAGGAATACCGCGCCGTATACGGCATGCTGATCGGGGAAGAGCCGGACGCTTATCACCGGTATGAAAAGATAGATTCCAGCCTGCTGAGAGGAGAAGCAAAAAGCCAGCAGGATCAGAACAATAATGCGGCGGCCAATGCCGTAGACGGGGATGTAAATACCATATGGCATTCCGCTTATAATGAAGAGGACATATTAGCCGGGGATAAGAATACTTATACTATTACCCTGCCTGCCAATACGGATATCGGAAAACTGGAGTATCTGCCCAGGCAGGACGGGGAAAACGGCATTATCCGATCGTTTGCTATTTCTTACAGTACAACGGCAAGCGGAGAAGATTTTACCAATATTCCGCTTTCCTCCAATACCTGGGAGGCGGATAAAGCGCTAAAGGGCATAGAGTTTTACGCGCCGGACGCAAGACGGATCCGGATTACCGCTTTGTCTACGGCAGGGGACGGAAACGGGGATCAGTATATTTCCGCTGCGGAATTTTACCTGTATGAAAGATATGACGCCGTAGTAAAAAAGACGTATTTGAGCGATCTTTATCTGGATACGGCGGATAAATCAGTGAAAAAATACCATGCCGAGGATCCGGCGTCCCTTGTAGTCAATGGAACAGAAAAAAGCTTTGACAACGGTATCGGGATGAACGCCGGTTCGTCCGTTACCTGGGATTTGGAAGGAAAGCCGTTTGACGCGCTTTCGGCCCGGATTGGCGTAGCCGCCGCTCTTTCCAAAGGTGATAAAGCGAGTGCAAAAATTTATGGCGACGGCGTATTATTATATGAGACTGAAATATTAGCGGGAAAAGACGCTTCGGAGTCAGTATATCTAAAGCTTGCGGGAATCCGGAACCTGACGGTGTCCGTATCCCCGGTAAGCGGTTCTGCGCATGTGATCCTGGCGGATGCGAAACTTCTGAACCAGGACAATCAAAAGGAAATAACTATGATTGAAGGGGAACGTGTGGCTGGGGCGGCTAATATGGACATGACGCCGCCTAATAAAGGCAAAATAAGCTGGAGTTCGTCGGATCCTTCTGTGGCGGAAGTTTATGACGGAGGAACCGTGAATGCAGTCCGCGAAGGAGAAGCCAAGATTACGGCCAGATATTCCGACGGCAGTTCGTTTGAATGCAGCGTGCATGTGAAAAAGCCGCAGAACCACAGTCTTGCGGACAGCAAGGCAAACGCCCTGGCGGTTTTAATGGCGTATAAAAATCCGGCCGATTACCGCGACGCGCAGAAAAAGGAACTGGAGGCGATTCTTGCACAGGCGCAGGCAGCGATTGAGAACGCAGCGGATGAAGCGGGTATCGCGCAGGCAGTGGAAGCGGCTAAAGCAGCTATGGATAAAATTAAGACAAACGCACAGTTTACGGAGGAGGAGAAAGGCAGCCAGACGCTTCCGAAAGTGGGGACAAAGAAAACGGTCGGCGATATCACCTACCAGATTACGGCTTTTAGCCCTTCCAAAAAAACAGCCGCCGTGTTTACGGCCAAAAAGAAGGCAAAAATTGTAATCCCTGCAACCGTAAATATTGACGGGTATCAGTACCAGGTGAATGAAATAAAAACGAAGGCGTTCCGGAACAACAAAAAAATCACACAGGTTACGATTGGAAATAAAATTACCCGGATTGGTAAGAAAGCGTTTGAAGGCTGCAAGAATCTCAAAAAAATTACGATAAAGTCCAAGAAGATAACTAAAATTGAGAAAAATGCCTTTGCAAAAATTTCGTCTAAGGCAAAAATTACCGTACCGAAGGGAAAACTGAAAAGTTATAAGAAATTATTCCAAAACGCGAAACTGCCCAAAGGCGTCAGGATAAAATAAGCATGATAAAAACGGAGAGCCTGTGAACGGCTCTCCGCTTTTGTGCGCTTATAACAAAGACTGGATAGAAAGGGACGGCGTGCGGGACAAATCAATGCATGTGCCGTCCGAAACCTGTACGATTGGTTTGGATAAAAACTGTTTGTTCAGCATAATGATGCTGGCGTCCCGTCCGTTTGAAAGCAGTACGCGGCTGCTTTGGTATGTATAAGCGATTCCTTCTAAAAACGTCAGGATATATTTGGGATTGTATTTCTGCAGCCCGTCGTTTTCAAAATCTGCAATAACCTGGAACGGGCAAATCGGAGCGCGGTAAGAACGCGCCGCAGTCATAGCGTCGTATACGTCCGCAATGGCGATGATTTGTGCAAACCGGTCAATTTCATCCCCTTTGAGTTTTTGCGGGTAACCGCTGCCGTCGCACCGTTCCTGGTGCATCAGCGCCGCGTTTTTGATATGGGGGTTTAATTGGGGATACGGCAGTAAAAGCAGATATCCGTACGCCGGGTATTTTTTTACCAGGACCAGTTCTTCTTTGGTGTATTTGTCCGGTTTGTCCAAAATGTCGGCGGGAATTTTTGTCTTGCCGATATCGTGCAGGAGAGCGGCTACCGTAAGTGTCTGCAAGTCCCGTTCGGACAGCTTAAGCCATTTGCCAAGTATGTTGGAAATCAGGGCAACGTTGAGCGAATGGGCATAAATGCTGTCTGCAATTGTACGCATATTGTGCAGCATATTAAACATTTCAAACGAGGTGGCTACCTTTGTCAGCAAAGGTTCCGCCGTCTGGTAAATCTGATCGGTATCGATTACGCCGTTGTCGGCGATAACTGCGGACAGCGCCTGGCGCAGAGCGGCGGTAGCCTTGGCATAGTCATGCTGGAAATTCTGAAATTCCGCGTAGTCTTTGATACGTTCAAAGTAAGTGGGTTCACAGGAGTGCCCTTCCGGATTTCCTTCCGGTTTGGCGTAGTCCTGAATCTGGATGGAATCAATGCCATAAAAATGAATCCGGGCAATTAACGCGTCCGTCAGGGTAACGCCTTCGTCCGCAATTAACTGTCCCTGTTTGGTTACAACCGGGAGGGCTGTTACCATACCCTGTTTTAATTGTGAGGTTTTGATAATCTGCATTTGGATCGCTCCTTTATTATAATTATATAATGATGTGTATTTATGAATGTTCGGGATGTTCTTTTGGATCGTGCGTCTCAATATATTCGATCAAATCCAGGATTTTCGTATCGCTCATACCGCTTGCTCTAAGCTGGCGGCTCAGATTTATAATTTCCTTGCCAGTCATAGTATCACCTGCCTTTATAGAGGATGTGGAATAATACGTTTATTATATCAGATAAAGGTCTTGGGTGTAAAGCTTATTCCGGGCGCTTTGCTTAAAATCAGAAGGCGAAGCTATTGTTACTGTTCACATCCATGGTGTTCACAGTAACGAATCCGGCCTATTTAAAGTTGCCTTACGGCAAGAG
>CAJTLD010000044.1:0-1130 GCA_910577065.1 uncultured Lachnospiraceae bacterium
GAATGCTTTTTTGTACATGTTTTCTCCTTCTTTCTTTTGTCTGCTTTTTCAACTCTACACCAGCTTTTCTAAAAATTCAATGATTTTTTTTAATACATAGCTTCTTTTTTTAAAAAAAATATGATATAGTACATTTAAATATGGTTTCATTTCATAAAGGAGTGTTTTATCTGTCATGACAAATATTTCAGCCTTAGATATTTTAAAAGCCGCCGTTTCGGCATCCGATATTCTAACAAAACAGCCGGCTTCGGACGCCCATACGGATTATGCGGATTTTTCATCTTATCTGAAGACGGACAAGAACTTAGAAGATATTTTTGCCGAAGCGGCGCAGACTTACGGGGTATCCGTGGAACTCTTAAAGGCTATGGCCAAGCAGGAATCCAATTTCAACCCCAACGCCACCAGCAGAAGCGGCGCGCAGGGGCTGATGCAGCTTATGCCTGCCACAGCCGCAGGCCTCGGCGTAACCAACGCCTACGACCCTTACCAAAACGTCATGGGCGGCGCCAAATATATCCGGCAGATGCTCGATAAATACAACGGCAACGTTTCGCTTGCCCTGGCAGCCTACAATGCCGGGAGCAATAACGTAGACAAATACGGCGGTATCCCGCCTTTTGCCGAAACCCAGGACTATGTCGCCAAAATTACCGGCTATTTACAGCAGGGCGTAACCGTTCCCGACAACTCGGCCACCTATACCGCCCAAAGCGCGGTAAACGGAGATCGCAGCGTTACATATCAGGATTTAAACCAGCTTGCAGGAGATATCCTGACCGAAATTTTTTCTTATGACGACTACATGAAATACTTATCGTCCCTTCTCGGCATACAGGAAGAACGCCAGACGCTCTCCCTTTCCGTCTCTTCGGTTTCCTCTGATCCGGAAGAAAACGGCGAAGAAACGGACATGCAGCCCAAAGAAGCGGTTTTTGAACCCTCCGTACCCGAGAGTTATCTTGCGTACCAGGATTTAACGTCCGTACCCGCGCCCGGTTCGCTTACTATCACTTCCACACAGAACGAAGCCTGACAGACGCGGCAACATTCTTAAATTTATGTACATAAAGTCTCCGCCGCCGGCCTGCTGCCGGATGCGGAGACTTTTATAGTAGCTTGTTTTT
>CAJTLD010000044.1:1178-20073 GCA_910577065.1 uncultured Lachnospiraceae bacterium
AAATAACGAAAAAAGAGAATAAACAAAAATCTCACAGGAGGTCAAACAAACTATGGATTACGCAAAAGAATATGCACAAAAACTGGTTACTGCAGACGAAGCGGTAAAAAACATCAAATCCGGCGACTGGGTTGATTACGGCTGGTGCAACGCCACCGTAGACGCGCTGGACAAGGCTCTTGCCAAACGCACGGACGAATTAACGGATGTCAAGCTGCGCGGCGGCATCCTCTTAAAAACGCCCGCCGTATTCGAACGTGAAGACGCTGCGGATCATTTTTCCTGGAATTCCTGGCATATGTCCGGCATAGAACGCAAACTGATTGCCCGCGGCTGCGCTTATTACGCGCCTATCCGTTATTCGGAACTGCCGCGCTACTACCGTGAGTCCATTACGCCGGACGACGTTGCCATGTTCCAGGTTTCCCCCATGGACAAACACGGCTACTTCAACTTCGGCCCGAATGCCTCCCATATGATGGCCGTATGTGAAACTGCCAAAAAGATTATCGTAGAGGTCAACCAGAATATGCCCCGCTGCCTCGGCGGCTTTGAAAACGGCATTCACATTTCACAGGTGGATTGGATCGTCGAAGGGGAAAACCCGGCTATCGGAGAACTGGGCGCAGGCGGCGCGCCGACAGACGTCGATATCGCCGTTGCCAAACTGATTGTGGAAGAAATCCCCAACGGCGCCTGCTTACAGCTTGGCATCGGAGGAATGCCCAATACCGTAGGTTCTATGATCGCCGAATCGGATTTAAAAGATCTGGGCGTACATACGGAAATGTACGTTGACGCGTTTGTAGATATTGCCAAAGCAGGAAAAATCAACGGTTCCAGGAAAAATATCGACCGGTTCCGCCAGGCGTTCGCTTTCGGCTGCGGTACCAAAAAAATGTATGATTACATCGACAACAACCCGGAACTTTTAAGCGCCCCGGTCAGCTATACCAACGATATCCGTTCTATCTCCGCGCTGGATAATTTTATATCCATCAACAACGCCGTAGATTTGGATTTATTCGGCCAGGTCAACGCCGAATCCGCAGGCACAAAGCATATCAGCGGCGCAGGCGGACAGCTTGACTTTGTATTAGGCGCTTATCTCTCCAACGGAGGCAAAAGCTTCATCTGCTGCTCCTCCGCCTATAAGACCAAAGACGGGCAGATGAAATCCCGGATTCTGCCGACATTAAATCCCGGATCCATCGTTACGGACACCCGGGCCAATGTCCATTACATCGTTACGGAATACGGTAAAGTTAATTTAAAAGGCAAATCTGCATGGGAACGCGCAGAAGCCCTGATTTCCATTGCCCATCCCGATTTCCGGGACGATCTGATAAAAGAAGCGGAAAAATTAAACATCTGGCGCAAGAGCAATAAATAAAGAGGCAGAACCGTCTCCTTTCACAGAACACTGCCGCGCAAAGAACAAGCTGCGGGATACGGCCGGGCATTTATCGCCCGGCCGCTATGTATTCGTATGCTTTTTCTCCGTACGGCAGTTTTATTTATTTTGGTCCGTTATTTCCTGCGGATATCCTCCAATTTATCATTTGGAATCACAAATTCCACGCATCCCATATACATCGGGGCTACTTCTCCCTCATTAAAGCAAATCACAAGTTCCCCGTTTTCATTCAGGTAAAAAGAAGTTTCTTCCGTAATTGCGTTAAAATTCCATTCCGGTATATCGGTATCCAGGTTGTAAATTACATTTTCATCCGCCGCCATCTGCTGCCGCATCTGTTCTTTAATCGTTTCGCTGACAACGGCGATATAGTCGCTGCCTTCCGTAAAAATATCCTTTAACTGCATACGCTCCCCGGTTTTTAAATCAATCGTATAAAAATGATGTTCCTCATAGCCGCTTCCGGCCGCCTGGTAACAAATCAGCTTCAATGTAAAATATTCTTCCGTAGTAGCCGCCACCTCGGATTTTACCTGCATCGTCTGGTAGCCCTCCCTGTTCTTTAAGCCCTCTTTAAATTCCTCAATCAGTTTGGCGGATACCGCCTTAATTTCGGCGTTGATTTCCTCTGAGGTCTTTTTAAGCGTTACCTGAATATCGGAGCCTGTTTCCTCTTCCTGTTCCGTAGGAATCTGCGGAACGATTTCCGGCACGGATATATCGGCCGTCTGCCTTCCGTCGTCATACTCGTAATCCTGCAGTGTAACGACCTCCACCCATTTGGAAAGAACCGGAATGCGGCTCATGGCATACGCAATATCCGAAGACGTATTTGGCAGCACAGCCATGGTAACTGCAACGGCTGCAGCCGCGGCTGTCCCCCATTTTAAAATGCGTTTTTTGCGGTTTTTTTGATTTTCCTTTTTTGCTTTCTCAATCATTTCTTTCATCTGGTTTACCTGCCCTTCTGTCATATGTCTGTCCCTGTACTCCTCTTTCATTTTGTTCCATTTTTCTTCTCTGTTTTCCATCGGCTGCCCTCCTGTTTTGAGTATATTATGTATGTCATACGTCCAGATTCAGACGCAGTTTGCGGATACTGCGGTACAGGCGGCTTTTTACCGTGTTAATATTCTCCTGCATCAGTTCCGCAATCTCCTCTAACTTCCATTCCTCAAAATACTTCAGTTCCACAATCATTTTATCTTCCGCGGATAACGTCTCCAGAGCCCGTTTGAGGTCAATATCCTCATAAACATCCACCGCTTCCGGCTCTTTTGGGACTGCGTCTAAGGCTTCGGTTTTCTTTTGTCCGCAGAAGGTGAAAATTTCATTCAGGACAATGCGGTACAGCCAGGTCGCCGCATAATCTTCCCGCTTTAAACGGCTGCTGTTTTTAATGGCCTTGTAGGCGCTGTTCTGTACAATATCCGCCGCGTCATGGGAATTACGCACATAACTGTAAGCCAGCCTGTAGTACCTGTCATAGTTTTTAAGCAACAGCGTTTCCACTGTGCTTTCTTTTGTTTTGGAACGATAGCCCAATATTTTCGCCTCCTTTTTGTTGTACTGACAATTAGACTGCCGAAACTTATAAAAAGTTTCACTAAAACAAAAAAAAACAGGAAACCGGATTTAACCGTTCCCTGTTTTACACTTTTGAAATTAGCTTGTCTGTTCTTTTTTTTGTTCAATAATATCCATAATACGCTGAATCTCGGCTCCTTCCACCGGGGCTTCTCCATATTCCATATGCCTTCCCTCCCGGCTGACGCCGCAGAGGTTGCTCTCCCCTTTTTTCCTGCCGCGTTCAACGGTAAAATAGTGAATTTCATCATCTTTGGGATTTAACGTAATGTAGATCCTGTGGCACAGCTGGGCGGATTCTTTCACCTCCGGCAAGTCCACGCGTACTAAAAGCAGTTCTTCATTAATATCGAGCGGCATGACGGAAAAATCGTTCTCACTGTACGGATACACTTCTGGGTTCTGGTACGCCCCCTGGTAAATTTCGTTCACAAGAGCCTCTTTTTCATCGCTGAGCTGATGGACAAAGGGCGCGCCTTCTTTATAAAGCCTGGTCGGAAAATCAGAAAATTCCGCTTTCTGCCGCATTACAATCATCATCTGCTGCGGCGTCAGCTTTACCGGCGTTGCGCCGGCGCGCAGCGCTTCGTCTTCTTTTTTGAGCGCTTCTAACAGTTCTTTGCGGAATATGAGGTTATCCGAAAACGGGTTTACCGCGATTCCCTGCGCGCCAAGGCTGCCGTTCATTACGACTGCCACGCAGGACTGAAACGGCACATTCATTACTACGTCATATTTTGGTTCCTTGGGGATTTGCTCCTGCGTCGTATAAATCGGGAAAAAAGTCACTCCGTCTTTGTTTTTTAAAATAGACGGGATGGGCGAGGCTTCTTTTGGAAGCGTAACCTGCTGTCCATTGTTCTCTTTGGCCATTTTTTTAAATTCTCTGGCTTCGGGCGTATCCGGCAGTATGGCCGGGGATAAAAACTGGGTTTTTCTCATCTGGTGCACCAATGCCCTTAGATTGTCGCGAACCGGATCTTCTTTGTAAATCTGCATAAGTGTTTCTGTTTTTTTTGTTTCGTTATTCATGGCTTCTCCGTTATCTTTCTGTTATTCTAAAATCCCGGGGATTTTCGGCGTGCGAATGCCCTGGCTGATTTGTTTATTATAGCATATTATACGTAATTCGTCACCTTTTATTTTTAGTTTTGGATTTGGATGCGGACGCCCGGGTTACTGTTCGCACCCATGACGTTCACAGTAACGAATCCGGCCTATTGAAAGTTGCCTTACGGCAAGAGGCCGGATTCTGGCCCCATTACCGTATTGGCCTGTGGCCGTGCAGCGCAGTGCGCGGCCCGGGAGCGAACGGCAACACGCCCGGATTTCTTTACGGAAATACATATTTTTTTTGCGTCTCCATACAATATGCCTGAAAGGAGGCATATTGTATGAATGTTACAGATAATACGGGAGTTTCTTTCGCCGTTAATACGCTGGACGAAATTCCTACTCCGTCCGCAAATGCCAAGGAAATTACAGGACTGGTGAAAAAGGGCGGGAAAATTACGGGATATCAGCTTTCGGATAACCGGATAGTGAATAAGGAAGAAGGCGTAGCGCTTGCCAAAGCCGGGGAAATCGCAGGCGTCGGCATTGCGCACCGCAGGGGAACCGAATATTTGAAATCGATTCCCGACGGCACGGACGAAAACAATTTAAGCCATCTGCCGACGGTAAAAGCGTCTGTAAAATAAACAAAAAGGACTGGCGGAAACGTGACAGCCTGTTCCGCCAGCCCATTTTATTTTATAGGCAGGGGTTATTTTTATATTTTGGATCCAGTACCGGCTTTCCGTCCGCGTCCAGCAGCGGCGTAATTCCTCCGGCATATCCCTGACAATGCCATAAATACTGCACGCCCGTTTCCTGATCTACCAAGATCTGGGTTTCTCCCGACGTCAGTCTGTTCCCTTCCCGGAAAATCCGTTCAAAGCGTTTCATTTGCATCAATCCTCCCGTTCCATCTGCTCCATAAATTCTGCCGCGTCATCCGGCGCGTCGTCCATTGTTTCGTCTCCGATATCCACCACATGAACTTCTTTGCGGTACAGGATATCGTACATGACCGGTACGATAAACATCGTCATAAAGGTTGCGTACATAAGCCCGCCCGCTACGACGACCGCCATACCCCTGCCTAACTCGCTTGCCGTATTGCGGCTGAAAACCATTGCAAGCATTGCAAGGATTGTGGTAAACGCCGTCATTAAAATCGGGCGCATACGCGTTTTGCCGGTTGCAATCAGAGCGTCGCGCCGCGTCATGCCTCCGGCGCGCAGCTGGTTGGTGTAGTCCACAAATACTATTCCGTTATTTACAACGGTTCCCATTAATACCAGAAAGCCCATTAATGTGATTAAAGACATCTGCTCTCCGGTAAAGAGCATTGCCAAAAGCCCTCCGGTAAATGCCAGCGGAACGGTGAAAATAACGATAAACGGCGATAAGAGGCTCTGGAACTGCGCTACCATAACAAGGTAAATCAGCACAAATCCCAAAATCAACAGCTTGCCCATCTGCTCTAGCATATCGGTTGTATTTGACGTTTCACCGCCAAATTCATAGCTGTAGCCGTCCGGCATATCGTAGCCGTTTAACAGGTCTTCCACTTTCCTTGATAAAATGGTCGTATTATATCCGTCTGAGGTTTCCGCCGTTACGCTCATGTAACGCTCGCCGTTGGTGCGGTTGATGCCTGCTACGCTTGTGCCGTAGTCCAGTGTGGCAAATTCGCTCAGCCGGTGCGTTTCGGTTACGGTTTTGCCGTCGTCATCCTGCTTTTGCGTTTCAAATTCCATATCCATCAGGTTTTCTTTGGTCAGAAGGTCGGTTTCGTCTACTATGACTACGTCGAGATCCGTTTCGCCCGCTTTTATGGTGACCGCCGTTTTGTCTGTGGTCAGCCGTTCTGAAATGTCTCCGTAGATCTGCGCTCCGGTCAGGCCCAGACGCATGGATTTGTCTTTGTCAATATTTAAGTGGATTTCTTCGTCGGCTTCCTCCTGCCCGTTGCTGATGTTGTCAAATCCTTCTACTTTTTCGAGTATTCCCATTACTTCTTCGCTTATTTTGGTCAGCGTTTCAAGATCCTGCCCGTGGATATCTACCTGAAGGCCGCTTCCGAGCATCTGATCCATTTCACCCATCATGGAGTTGGATACCGCGACTTCGCATTCAAGTTCTTTGGTGTTTTCTTCGATTTGGAGGCAGATTTCTTCTACCTGTTTTTTGCTGTTGTATTCTTCTTTGGGCAGGACATAGACGGAGAAGCTGCCAAAGCCGTCTCCGGAATCGCCCGTCATGCCGCCGAACAGCCCGGCGGAACTGCTGCCGTCCATAGATCCGGCGTATTCCACGCCTTCTGCCGCTAATATGGCGTCCATAACCTCATCCGCCTTGCGGTAAGCCGTCTCTTTGTCGTCGTCGTCCGGCATGGTTACCGTAACGGAAATCTGCTCTCCTCCCATATCCGGGATCAGTACGATTCCCATGCTTAACACCGTGACGATACAAAATACCAGCAGCGCCACCGAAATTCCGAGCGGGATTACTTTTATGCGCAGGCAGAATTTCAGGATCACCGCGTATACCTCCTGGATTTTGTCAAAAATGCGGTGCGGCTTTGGCGTCGCTTTCTTTAGGAGGGCGGAGCCAATGGTCGGTACGGCGGTTAAAGCCACAATCAGGGACGCCGTCAGGGCAAACGTAATGGTCAGGGCGAACGGAAGCATTAAATCCCGAACCATGCCGGTTGTAAATACCATCGGGAAAAAGACGCAGATGGTTGTCAGCGTGGACGCAATGATGGCGCCTGCCACCTGCTTTGCCCCCTGGAACGCGGCGCGCGGAGAACTGAGCCCGCGGTAGCGCAGCCGGTATACATTTTCGATTACGACGATGGAGTTGTCTACCAGCATGCCGACTGCCAGCGACAGGCCGGACAGCGACATCATGTTGATGGACAGCCCTGCAAAATACATAATGATAATGGACACCAGTACGCTGAACGGGATGCTGAACGCCACAACAAGCGTCGGCCGGATATCCATCAGGAATACGGCAAGGATAAATACGGCAAGCAGCGCGCCTATCAGCATACTTGACGCAATACTTTCAATCAGCACGGAAATATATTCGCCCTGATCCATAAGAGGCGTAATATTCAGCTCCGGATAGTCTGCCTGCAGTTCGTCAATCGCTTCTAAGCATTGCTTAGAGACGTCGCTTGTGCCCGCCGTGCTGCCTTTAAAAATCGAGAGGATAATCCCGGGATCGCCGTTGACTTTGGCGTAGGATTCCCCGGCGTTGTCAATTGTCGTCAGATCCGCCACATCCTGTAACCGGATATCCCCGATATCCTTGATTTCACAGAGTACCATCTGTTCCAGTTCTTCCTGCGAGGTGTAGCTTTCACCGACTTTTAACAGCCACTGTTTGTCGGTTTCATCATCAATATAACCTGCCGGCATACTGAAATTCTGTGCGTAGATCATGCCGGAGAGCGCTTCGAGCGTCAGCATTTGGTCGATATTGGCGTTTTTGCGCGCTTCCGTTACGGAATCCTGGTAGGTTTTGTTGGCGTTTTCGAGTTCTTCTTTGGCCTCTTCCATTGCTGTTTTGGCTGCCGCAATCTGCGCGCTGCCGGAGCCAAACCCGGCGGCTGCCGCAATTTTGCCTGCTTCCGCCTGTTTATAGGCGTCGTCTACGGTAGACATCTGGGTTTCCACCTGTTTTAAAACCTCTTCCGCTACCTTTATTTCGATTTCCAGGTTGGCAAGTTCGGTTTCTATCTGGGGCAGGCGGACATGGACGATTTCGTAAAGCTGTTTGAGCGTTTTTTTGTCAAGGCTTTTGGCCTGTTCCGCCATCGAGGCGTCCAGCTGGGACCCCGGCATGGCGGAAAGCGTCTCGACCGCCGATTTAAAATAGGAAAGCTTCTTGGGATGATCCATGGCGTCCTTCACGTCCGCGGGCATCTGCGCCGCGTCCAGCGGGCTGTATTCCCCAAGCTGCGCCTGCATTGCGGCCGCGGCTGCCTGCAGCTGTGCAAACATTTCGTTTAAGCTGCTGTATGTACTTTCGATTTTGTTCTTTTTGTAAGCCTTTTTTTCTCCTTCCAGGGCGGATTTGCTGGCTTTTAGGCTGGTAAGCTGCGATTCGTAGGAAGCCCTTGTGGCGACCGCCTGGTTTAATGCAAGCGTAGCGTCCGCCAATTCCGTCGTCGTCGTATCCTGCTGGCTGGAAAGATCCTGTTCCCTCTTATTGATTTCCGAACGGGCTTCTGCCAGGGAGCTTTCCGCGTCCGCCAGTTCGTTTTTGGCGTCGGAGAGCTTATCGTTTGTCAAAAGCAGGATTTTTTCGTTGATCTGGTCGATTTTTTCCTGGTTTAAACGTACCTCTATCGACTTTTCCACGATTCCGATATCCGAAACGCTGGCTACGCCTCCCTGCCGCTCAAAGTACGGAATAACGGTGTCCTGCGCAAAATCCGACAGTTCATAGATATCCATGCCTTCGCAGCTGACGCTGGCATACATCGTCGCCATCATATCCATGCTGATTTCCATGATATTGGGCTTGCCGCAGGTATCCGGCAGAAGCGACTCAATCTGGTTGGTCGCGGACGACACCTTGACCATTGCGGAATCCATGCTGGTGTCTTCTTCAAATTCCAGCATGACCATACTGTAGTTTTCCGCGCTGGTGCTTGTGACTTCTTCTACGCCGTTTATGGTACCCAGCGCGCTTTCCATCGGCTTTGTAACGCTTTCTTCCACTTTTTCCGGACTGGCCCCGGGATACGTCGTAACAACTATCATATACGGCATGCTCATGTCCGGCAGAAGATCCGTCTTCATCCCCGTAAGGCAGACAAATCCGATCGCCAGGACGACAATGACCGCCACCAGAACCGTAAACGGCTTCTTCACACTGTATTTTATCATCGCAACCTCCATGTCCACATTGTACTTGTGTTAAACGTTTGTATTTTAACACAATTTATGTTTGGGGGGTATTGATTTTATGAGATTTTATATTTTTTTCAGATTTAAAAATCTTTTTTCCGGTCAGCCAGATACTTCATATAAGCCGCAAATGCCGAAGGTACCGCATAACGTTTTTCCAACTCCGAAAACTCCGCAAATATACGCGCCGCATCCGCCCCTTTGTCTGGCTCTACCTTTACCAGATACCCTTTCATACGCCATTCCACATGCGAAAAAATATGCCTGGCATCCAAAATCTGTTCCACAAAAAGCGGCGCAAAGCCCTGGGCTTCTACATAAGAAATTACTGATGTCCTGTCCAGATACCCCGGTTCATTCGGAAACTCGTACAATCCCGCCAAAAGCCCCCGATCCGGCCGTTTTTGGATCAGAATCTTATCCCCGTCCCGGATCAAAAGCACGGTGCGCTCTTCTACCCTGCGCTTTGCGGGTTTGCTTTTTTGCGGAAGCTGTGCGATCCGCCCTTCTTTTTTGGCCGCGCAAACTTCCAGCCAGGGACACTCGCCGCAGCAGGGCGTCCCGTTTGGAAGACAGACCGTCGCCCCAAGTTCCATCAGCGCCTGGTTAAACGCGCCTGCCTGTCCTTTCGGAATGATTTTTTCAAGTTCCGCCTCCATATTGGCGCGCACCTGCTGCTTCATAATGTCTCTGTCGTCGCCCGAAACCCTTGAAATCACGCGCAGAACATTTCCGTCCACCGCGGCGACCGAAACGCCGTATGCAATGGACGCAACCGCCCCGGCCGTATAATGTCCGATTCCTTTTAACTTTAACAATTCGGCGTACTCCGAAGGGATTTTTCCTCCGTACTCTTCCATAACCTGCCTGGCCGCCGCCTGCATATTCCGCACGCGGTTATAATACCCAAGCCCTTCCCACAATTTTAACAAGTCGTCTTCTTTGCACTGCGCCAATGACGCCACATCCGGAAGTTTTTTTACAAACCTTTCAAAATAAGGCTTTACCGCCTCTACCCTGGTCTGCTGCAGCATAATTTCCGATACCCATACGCGGTACGGGGTAACGTCTTCTCGCCACGGCAGCGTTCTGGCATGGCCTTCAAACCACGCCAGAAGCGGTTGTACCAGTATTTCCAATCCGTATTCTTCTATTTTCATCCTGACTCCTGTCCGTTGATACATTCACAAATTCTGCCGCAAAGCCCGCGCCTTTCGTATTCCCGGACGCCTCCCGCCAAATCCGAAATCACGTTTTCATCCTGCCTTTTACAAATACCGCTATTTTTTTGAGACATTCCCGTATTATATCTTCAGAATATGCATATGAACAGCGTATAAACCCGTCGCCGCAGGCCCCAAACGCATCTCCTGGGATCACGGCTACCTTCTGTTCTTCTAACAGCCTGCTGCAAAACTCCCGGCTTCCCATACCAAGTTTCGCTACGGACGGGAATACATAAAACGCGCCTTTGGGCTCCGCCACTTCAAGCCCCATATCCATAAACCCCTGAACCATAATCACACGCCTTTTGTCATATTCTTTTCGCATCTGCCCCAACACCTCTTCCCGGACGGGGCTGTCCAATGCGCAAACCGCCGCGCGCTGGCTTATCGTACCCGCCGACATGGTCGTAAACTGGTGGATTTTATTCATATAAAATATAACGTCCTTTGGGCCTGCCGCAAAACCCAGACGCCAGCCCGTCATTGCAAATGCCTTGGAAAATCCGTTTAACACCAGGGTACGCTCCGCCATGCCGGGCAGGGACGCAATCGACACGTGTTTTTTCCCATAGGTCAGTTCCGCATAAATTTCATCGCTGATAACAAAAATATCATGTTCTTTTACGATTTTTGCAACCGCCTTTAAATCTTCCTCTTCCATAATCGCCCCGGTGGGGTTATTGGGATAGGATATCATAAGTACTTTTGTCTTGTCCGTTATTTTTTCCAAAAGCCCCGCCGCCGTCAGGCGGAACCTGTCGGACGCCTTTGTTTCGACTGCAACCGGAACGCCTCCGCAAAGTTCTACGCAAGGCTCATAGGAAACATAACACGGCTCTGTCACTAACACCTCGTCTCCCGGGTTCACCAGGGCGCGCAGCGCCAAATCAATGCCTTCGCTTGCCCCCATCGTAACCAGTATCTGATCCTCCCCATGATAATACAGCCCGAATTTTTTCAGGTAGTCCGCCGCGGCCCGGCGAAGCTCCACCGTCCCGCGGTTGTCCGTGTATTTGGTATCGGCGCTTTGGATAGAACGGACCGCCGCGTCGCATATATGCTTTGGGGTGGCAAAATCGGGTTCGCCCACCCCAAGGGACAGCGCGCCGTCCAGTGAATTTGCCACATCAAAAAAATCCTTGATACCGGAATCCGGCATGGCCCGTACGATTTCGGATATATAAGATTTACCCATATCTTTGTCTCCTCATAATATATATTGCGTAACAGCGAAGCCGGAAGGCCGAACTGTTACTATATTGCAGTATACTACTATTTTTCTAATTGTCAAAGCCCCTCAATAGGTGTATAATGGCTCTGATAAATAAAAACAATCAGACGGCCTAAAAGACCGTCTGAACATTCAAAAACAACATAGGAGGTTTTTCAAATGAACAATTTAGTTTTAGAGGTTGCCGACGAGATTGCAGTCCTCAAAATCAGCCGCCCGGGGGCGCTTAACGCATTAAATTCCGAAACATTAGATGAATTAGACCAGGTTTTAACCGAAATCGAAGCCAGGGACGACGTAAAAGTTGTTATTTTAACCGGCGGCCCGGACAAAAAAGGCAATGAATTCAAATCGTTCGTTGCAGGCGCCGCAATTGACGAAATGGTAAATTTCTCAGCAGCCGAGGCGCGGGCATTCGGCATGAAAGCTTCCGTTCCGTTCTTTAAGCTTATGAACATGCGCCAGGTTACCATTGCAGCCGTAAACGGCTTTGCACTTGGCGGCGGCTGCGAGATCGCTATGGCATGCGATATCCGGATCGCTTCCGACAACGCTACGTTCGCACAGCCGGAAACAGGCCTTGGCATCATCCCGGGCTTTGGCGGCACACAGCGTCTTGCACGTTTAGTCGGCATGGGACGCGCAAAAGAAATGATCTTTACCTGCGACAGCATTGACGCAAACGAAGCATACCGCATCGGCCTTGTCAATAAGGTAGTTGCAAAAGAAGAACTGATGGGCGCGGCTACGGAAATGGCCAAGAAAATCATTTCCAAAGGAAGCTATGCCGTTTCCATTGCAAAAGCCGCTATCAACAACGGCTATGATATGGATATCCGCAACGCCGTTGAAATGGAAGCCAACTTATTCGGCGTAACCTGCTCCACGCATGACAAAACAGAAGGCATGAGCGCTTTCCTTGAAAGAAGGGCCGCCGATCTGACGGATTTCTAATCTGTACATACGATGGACAAGACAATAGGATTTATTGGCTGCGGCAATATGGGCTGCGCCATGATGAGCGGAATATTAAACTCCGGGCTGTACAAAGCGGATCAGATTACCGCCAGCGCGCATACGCAGGCGACGCTAAGCCGCCTGTCCGAATCCTTCGGCATTCGGGTAACGCCTGACAACCGGACCGTCGTGCAAAATTCCGATATTATTTTTCTGGCCGTAAAGCCTTATCTTTACAAAGAAATCATTGAAGAAATCCGGGACGATACGGACGAAGAAAAACTGATCATTGCAATCGCCGCCGGGATCAGCCATTCAAAACTGGACGATTTTTTCGGCAAACCGGTTAAAATCGTCCGCGCCATGCCGAACACGCCGGCTATGGTTTTAGCGGCAATGTCCGCTTTGACGCCAAACGAACTGGTAACGGAAGAAGAAATGCAGACGGTTACTGCGATTTTTAAAAGCTTCGGCCGGGCGCAAGCCATACCGGAGTCCCTGATGGACGCGGTAACCGGCGTCAGCGGCTCCTCTCCGGCTTACGTCTACATGTTTATCGAGGCTATGGCGGATGCCGCCGTTGCCGACGGAATGCCGCGCGCGCAGGCCTATGAATTTGCCGCGCAATCCGTATACGGCGCAGCAAAAATGGTTCTGGAAACAGGAAAACACCCCGGCGAACTCAAAGACGCAGTCTGCTCCCCCGGGGGCGCTACGATTGCCGCAGTCGCCAAACTAGAAGAAACCGGGCTGCGGAATGCGGTTATCAGCGCGCAAAGATGCTGCGTGGAAAAATCCAAAAAAATGGGCAAATCCTAACGCCCATATCAGCCGGACGCATCCAAAAAAACGGTTCCCAAAACTGGGAACCGCTTTTTGGATTACTCCTTCATATTTCACTGGTTTTACTTGAAATACTGGAAGATATTTTTATTTCTATCCAATCGGGAATGGCACCTCTTCTTCACCAGGGCCGCCACTTGTGGTAACAATATCCTCTGTTACAAAATAAATCACTTCCATATCAGGTGTTTCATATTTCACCATGAATATACACCTCCTTTCCAAATTTAACCATTATCTTACCTCTGTCAGATCTGGCAATCCGTCATAGCTTCCGGATGCAATCGCATCTGCGTAAACAGTTACCTGCTCGCCGTCCGCATTCGTGCAAATTACATATCCTCTTGCATAAACTACCGTTGTAGTATTTGCGCCAACCGGCATAGTAAGGATATTGGTCTTGCCGTCTGTGTTTGCAAATGCTTTGTCATATACCGCAGCGTCAGAACTTCCTACTACCATGAGAGATTTGTTTTCCGGATCTGCAAATTTTGCATTGACGCTGTAAAGAATACCGCTCTTAACAAGCATATATCCTTCCGGAATATTCATTGTTGCAACAAACGAAACTTTATTTACGCCGCCTACGTTTGACTTGTAGCTGTTTGACATAACAACAGTCGGTTCTGCCTTTTCCACTTTGTTTTCATCCGTAACATAAACTGCCTGCAGCAGGATTTGTTCTGCTGACTGAAGATATACATTATAGGTTGTATCAGTAGTCAGCTTCGCTCCGTCTTTTACAGCCCAGTGGGAGAATATAAGGGTTTCATCCGTAATGTCGGCATCTGCTGTTTTGACTGTTACATAGGTTCCTATCTCACCTTCGTAGGTCTTATCAGCAATTCCAATCTTCTCTAATACATCTTCTTGTGTTGTCACATTACCATCTGTTGTATCTTTTGTTACAACCTTCATGTATTCAACAACAACGCTTCCCTTTGTTGCAATTTTATCGTAAACAGCTGTAACGGTTACGTTTCCATTTGCTAATGCTTTTACAATTTCAGCTTTTACAGCTTCCGATGTGAATACGTCCGCTGCTGCGTTTACTTTCCATCCCTTAAACTCGTAACCGGAACGGTTTGGCGCAGCCGGAACGGTGATATTTGCCGCTGTAGTGCCTTCCTTTGCATAGCTGGATTTTAAAATATCCGTATTGTCAACTTTAAATGTTACGGAAACCAGATTAGCAATTTCGCCACCGCACCACTCACAGTGTCCCGGATTCTCTTTATCTTCTCTATGATCTCCTGCAGGCGCTGTCGCCGAAAGATCGCCATAATATTCCGCTCCATTTTTAAATTCATTGGACGGGACTTTATCCCAAACCAGTTCTACACTATAATAACCTGTTCCAGATACCCCGGTACCAATACACTCCGGCTCCGGATCATAGAAAATAGAACCCTCTTCCGTATGAACTTCCGCCTCAAATATACGTGTATGCCCTGTATAAGTTTCCTGGCATCCCGGACGGATACAGTTAAAGACTGCATTTGCCGTTTTGCCTTCTTCATCCCATACGAATACCGGATCGCCATACTGATGGCCTAACGGAGCGCCCGGTACAACTGTAATTTCATTGTTTGCCAGAGCATTGCTGTATGTCCTGTGACATACCTTACATTCGTAGTATGCATTATGGCCTTCAGCTACGCATGTGCCTTTCACTTCCGGATGACGGAGCAGGCTGTGATCGCCTTTCGCATGATGCACTACCGCAGTAATACCATCTTTTGTCGTGTCATCCTGAATTACGATTCCTTCTAATGAAGGATCCGCATCATCTCCGTTCTGTCCGTCGATGCTTAAAGTATACGTAATATCATAGTCTTTCGAGCAGTCAATATCTTTCACATTCTCAAGAGTCGCTACTGCAGTGATTTTTACATCCGGTTTATTATGGGTTGCATCTGTTGCAGCATGATCGCATACTACAAGCGCGTCCATTGTATAAGTTACATTTTCGTCATCTCTTTTTGTTTCTTTTAATGACGTCCAGACAGGCTTTGCAACCGTGTACTTATGTGCTGTCGGAACCGGATCTCCATCCGGCTGATCGTATCTGGCTGTACCTGTATATGTTTTATTCTCGCCATCTACTTCAATTGTACCAGTAAAAGTTCCTGTTACCTGCAGCGTCGGCCCTGCGATACATGTTGCAGCCGCCTGCTCAATACCTTCTTCTGTTACAGTCAAAGTTACATCTGGTATTGTAACAATATGCCATTTTGTGTTATTCTGGCAAATGCCTTTTACGTCTACTGTATGCTGCCCTTCTTTAACCTCTTCGTTTTCCGGCCATGTTTCAATTGTCCATACGTAATCGTGGCCGGTCTTTTCATGGATGATCATCTCCTGGGCGGAATAGCCTTCCTCCGGATCATCTTCGAATGTAGCGGTTGCTTCGTATTTAAATACGTCTGTTTTGTCGCAGCTGACGCCCTTGTCTCCATTGATGCATGTCGCAAGGAATTTGTCCTCTGTTGCGGCAATTGTCTTCGTACACGGCGTATTCTGACATGATTTCTCCGCTGCTGCTGAGGTATATTCAATGATCTGAGCCTTATTCGCATCCATCACTTCTACCTCGTCGCCATCCTTTTCCGTCAGGCCATACCAAGTCCACTCAATATCATAATTGTGGCCGGTAGCCTTATAAACATGAATGTGCGGGATATTATTTTCTACTACTTCCGAAGTTCCGTCGCCATTATCAATTGTCAATTTCGCAAAATAAAGCGTAGAGCCTGCTCTGGTACAGCTGTTTGCTTCCGTATCCTGATCTGTAACGGAAACGCCGCCTTTAATGGAATTGGGCACATCTTCATTTTCTGCAAAGTTCTCAGTAGTATCGCAAATGGAACATGTACGAGACGCAGTAATTGTTTTGATCGGAACTTTAACAGTTACCTTGTTCGGCTCCGTTCCAACTTCTACGTCTTTGTATGTCTTTTCACCACTTGCATTTAGCACATAATCCCACTCGCTCCACTCAACCGTATTCCAGACATGGCCGTTCACAGCCTGAATTTTTTCGCTTGTCTTATTGTTTGCTGTAGCCGTATGTTTAATAAAACCGGTCGTATTACAATCTGTATATTCGGTTTTATCAACTTCGGGTTTTACACTTGCTACCATAACCCTTTTATCGTCTACTTTGCTGTATACAGTGTCCTCTGCATCTGGTTCTGTAGCCTTGTGCTCCTCACCGCCGCAATTTGCGTTTTTACATGTAAAGGTAGCGTGAACCTTGTTTTCTTCCCCTTCAAACGGAACAAAGTTGCTTCCCTCTTCCTCACCGTAATCGCTCCAATCCCATTCGGGTTCAGCAGTAAAATCATGGCCTGTAGCCGTAACATCTTTTGACAATGTCCAGCGTTTTCCTGTATTGTCTGCTGCGTACTCTTTAAATGCTTTCTTCCCAGCAGCCGTTACAGTTACATCGACAGCCCATACTTTAACACCATCTGTTGTACAGGTTACCTGCTGCACATCGCCGGCTTCTTCTGCCGTTGCATCAGGATAAGTTATTGTCAGGGCAGTCAGATCGGTTATATTTACAGGATTACCATCAACGGTATCCGGACATTGATTACCTAACGCACATTCTATTTTTATAGAAGTAACTGCCGGTGTGTCGCTTTCCGTATTTCCCTCTAACTCAGTAATGATATATTTATGGCCGCTCTTCCTGGTGTTATTTGTTATGTTCTTATCAGTAACATTAATCTCAGTATTTGCGGCGTCGCTTGTTACGCCTGTTATTGTAACCGGATAAACATCCTTACCGCCTGCACTACAATCAGCAGCTTCATAACCATTCTCTGGATTTGTATCAAGATCGCCCAGCGTCAGAACTGCGCCTTCATTAAGTATAATTTCAGTTTTTCCAGCTGGTAACTCAGGCTTGGTTGCTCCTTCAGAAGCAAGCAGTACCACTCCATCACACCCAGTATTGCTGCATGACAAAGTAGCTTTGATACCGTCTTCCGGATCGTAATAAGTAATACTTGAATCATCGTCATCTGGCGTACCAGTTCCAGCCCACTCTACAGATACCGTGTCAAATTTATGCTGAACCGGCATTTCCCGTGTCACTGCACCATTATATATAGTGGGTGAATACGTAGGATCATCCTTATCTTTCTCCTGCCATTTATCTCCTACTTTCACTACGTTTCTGTCAAACTCAAATCCTTCTACTTTATAAGACATAGTAACGTTTGTACCACATACTGCGTTAGGATTGCTTGACGTTCCTTCTTCAAGGTTTACATTTTCTGCAGGAACCGTCTTTGAAATGACAATACCACAGTCAGCATTATCAGACCTTCTACACTTAAATGTAGCCGTTACAATATCTGATCCTTCTGCAAAAGCATATTCTGGCGGAAGTATGGTATGGCCCAACGCTGGAATAGCAATATCTGATTCATTCACTACAGGTGTATCTTCATCCCAGAACTTACCGCTGCAGTCTTCATTCATGCAGATATAATGTGCATACCAACCCGCCTCTTCGCAAGTTGCGTCCTTTTTTTCTTGATAATCTAAATCATGCAGTCCAGTTGGAAGCGAAATTGCTTTTGACTCGCTTTGTTTCTTTGTACCATCAAAATCTGCTTCTGCTATAAAGTTCTTTGTTTCAGGATAACATTTCAAAACGTATCCTTCTGCCACTTCTGTTGAGGACAATGTTGCGTCAACCGGATGAGTAGGCGTATCATTGCAGACAGCACATACACGGTTTGCAGTCACTTTAGCAACAGAAGCATCCGCATAAGCTAATTTGCCGTCGTCTGTCTTGGTTAATAATGTGCTTACATCTGCCGGCCATGTAAATTCATATTTGTAGCTATGCCCGTTAACCGTCTTTGTTTCTGCAACTTCTACTTCGTCTGTATCCTGTTTGGTGTCAGAAGGATTTTCGGCACTATTTGTAAAGGTAGCCGTTACTGTATAGTTTACCGTAGCGCCTTCTGCTGCCGTACAATCTACAGTACCTTCATCTTTTGCAACTGCTACTGTATCTGCCTGCTGTGAATATGTGCAATTGTTACATGCACGGGTCGCGGTAATCCCTAAATCCTCATTGTCGATATCTTCCGGATTAAAGTTTTCCCAACCCTGCAGTTGAATGGTACTGATCTTCTCTCCCTCTGTCTCACCAGGAGTCCAATAGGAATGTCCTGTTGCAGGGGTCTTAATCTGCTCGTCTGTAAGATGTCCTGTCTGGCCATCCTCGTCATTGTATAAGTCTTCAATACTTGCATACTTATTATTACAAATAGTACATGTATAATATGCTATATGACCATCTTCCGTACAGGTTGCCGCTTCTTCTGGAATCGCTGTATCCTTGTGTTCCAGTTCTGCAATTACTAAATCCGCATCTTGAACAGGACGTTGGTCATTCTCAGCATCTGTTCTTGTTCTGTACAATTTGCCGCACCCGGATTGATCATCAGAGCCAACGCATTTATAATGAGCTGCTTTACCTTCAGTAAAACAAGTTGGAGCAACACGCTTTACTGCTTCAATAACATGATCCGCACATGCTGCATCTTGTGTCCCATCCGAAGTGTCTGAGCCTGTTGTCTGGCCTTCGGCCGCTAAGTCAAAGTTATCCTCATAAGGAGCCCGGGCAAGTTCCTTC
>CAJTLD010000045.1:0-920 GCA_910577065.1 uncultured Lachnospiraceae bacterium
GATTCCTGCGGGCTGTCATCCTCAAATTCAAATACATACTTTTCACAGGCATTGATCACATGGGTGTCCTGGTACCTGTCATACCGTTTCTGCCCGCGCCCATAGGACAGATGCACATGCCCGTGCACAAAAAATTTCGGGCGGTACTTTTGAATCAGCTTTAAAAATACCCGAAACCCCTGGTGCGGCAAATCCCGCCCGTCATTCAGCTGATATGCGGGGGCATGGGTGACTAAGATATCAAATCCCTGGTGCAGCATCAGTTTAAGCTTTAGCTTTGCCGCCCTCTGGCGCATCTCCCATTCCGTATACTGGTGCTCCCCTTCCGTATAACGCATGGAACCGCCCAGCCCTAAAATCCGTATACCCTCGTGCACATAAATTCTATCTTCGATGCAGATACAGCCCTCGGGCGGCATCTGTTTGTATTTTTTGTCGTGGTTTCCATGCACATAGAGAACCGGGGCTTTTGAAAAAGTAGCCAGAAAGGACAGATAGCGCGGATCCAAATCCCCGCAGGAAATGATAAGCCCTACTCCTTCCAGCTTTTTTTTGTCAAAATAATCCCATAAATACTTTGACTCTTCATCCGCAATTGCAAGTATCTTCAAGTTACATTACACATCCTTCTTCGTTACTCCCTGCTGCTTCATAACGGGCTTTGCCTGTTCTTTTAACTCTTCTTTTGCAGGTATGGCTCCTATGACGTTTTCCGCTAACCAGTCCATTGTCATTATTTCATCCGGCATAAGGCGCGCCGCCGGATCAGAAAGAACCGCGCCCGTCTGCGAATACAAAAGCCCTGAAAATGTGTAAAACTGTTCCGTGCAAATGGTCGCCTTTAACAGTTCCACCAGCCGTTTTGTCCCAGCCGGCAGATACTTTGAACAGACCACGTCAATTACGCCCGCCGACATCCC
>CAJTLD010000045.1:932-15770 GCA_910577065.1 uncultured Lachnospiraceae bacterium
TGGCTTTCACAGAAGACGGGTTATCGTCGTACTTGAAGGTTCCATCCATAATCGTACGGATCAAAAGTTCATAAAACTTGCCCCAGTGCCACAACGGCATAGCCAGGTTCCTGGGGCCCCCTTCGTCCATATGGTATATGCCGAAAAAGCGGGACGCTTCCTCCGGGATTGCCATATCGCGACCGGAAATACAAGACGAACCGTTCCGGCGGATGGTTTCCTCCAGATCCACTTCTTTTTTGGCGGACCATTCCAGGAATACTTTGGCCCTGGGATTGATCATTTTAGCGCCCAGCGCAAATGCGTTGATGTTTGCAATCGAACCGTAAATGGGGTAATCCGCTATATACGTCAGGCGCCCGTTTTCCGCCATTGCCCCGGCGATTGCTCCCATTAAAAATTTTGCTTCATACATCCTGGCGTAATAGGTCCGGATATACCGATGCGACGTATTTAAGGAACAATTTAAAATACGCACCTGCGGATTGGCTATCGCCGCTTTTACGCTTGCCTGTACAAACGGCGGGGTTGTCGTAAAAATCATGTTGTAACCGGAAGCAATGGCATCGGCCAGAACCGCGTCGATATTCTCCTGCGTCACATTGTCATAGCAGGCGGTATGTACCTCCTCCGGAAAGGTCTGTTCCAGATGGAGCCTGCCCAGTTCGTGCGCATACGTCCAGGCGGATGTTCCGGGCGTTTTTTCATAGATAAATGCAATATTTAATTTGCGGGCATTGTGTGAAAGCAGCATGCTAAGCGGTTTTTTCTTCTGGTTGGGGTTCATCTTAAGGTCAATGTCCTCTTCCTGCTGCAAAAGCTTAAACTCCTCCCAGCTTTTTGCAATCAATGCCTTGATTTCATTTGTCGTCTTCTCCTCAATAGCATCATATCCATACAGCGTAATAAAAGCCAGAAATGCATCGCCCGGCGTAATACGCAGCTTATTGCCGCCCTTTACACGGTATTCGGCCGTAAACCGCGCATACACCGAACTGAATGTCAGAAGTTCTTCTTCGGTCCAGGCTTCTTTCGGCTCTTTTCCTACGGCTTCCTGCAGCTTTGCAAAACTTCCTTCTTTGGAAAACCAGATGTAATTAATCGGCGCAGCCTGGTAAAATTCCATAAATTCATAGTAAATCTTATTTTCTTTTTCTTCTGTGCGCATGGGTACAATCCGCGTCACATCGCCGGGAATGGATACGGCGTCAAAAAATTTCATAACGCTGACCCGCTTGTTCCCCTCTTCCACATAAAATTTATTCATATATTCATAGGCTTTTATGGGGTCGCGGATGCCTTCCTCTATATGTATTGTGCTAAGCTGCGCCCACTTCGCGGCAAATTCCGTACTTTCGCGCAGGATTGGCATAAAATTGCCTGCAAAGGAACTGCTCCGCCCGACCGTTTTGGTGCCGACAATCTGATCTGCCGGAATCTGCACTAAGCCGAGCGGGACTTCCGAATAAGAGCCTTTTTTTGGCAGTATGTCGTCTAACACCTGCAGGGTCGGCTTTAATCCCTTAAGCATCCGTGACTGGTAATCTTTTTTGCCTGATTTAAATGCCTTGCCGTATTCTTCCTTTCCCATAAAATCCTCCTGTCTTAACGTGCGTTTTGCTTTTTCTATTATAGGAGATTTTACCGGAAATGCAAGCCTTATTTCACGCGTATTTTCTTTTTCGCGCTTATCGTAGAATATACCTTTTTTCCGTCAAAATACTTGTAAGCCCTGATTTTAACGACATACGTCTTTCCACTTTGCAGCTTCTTTATCGTTTTTACGCCGAATTGCCCTTCTTTTGCCTTCACGGATTTTTCATCGCTTGGATTCGATTTTACAGCGTAGCGGATGACATAGCCGTCCGCGCCTTTTATATTTTTCCAGGTCACTTTTATCTGGCCGCTCTTTGTGCTCACAACCCTCTTTAACGCCGCTTTCTTCGCCTTAAAATCCTTCTTAGCGTAGAGTTTTGCCAGCTTTTGCTGCAAACCGTCTGCGTGCCGCAATGTTTCGTCCGCTTCCTTCTGTGCTGCCTTTAACAATTCCTCCGCTTCCAGGCGTGCTTTTCTGAGCGCTTCTTCCGCGGCTAACTGCGCTTCCTTCGCCGCTTTTTCCGACGCCTTTGCAGCTTCTTCGCTTGCTTTCGCTGCTTTTGCCGACGCGTCCGCGAGATTTGCCTGGGCTTGCGCCGCTTCCTTTTCCGCTTTTGCAGCCTGCTGGTATGAAGAAGCTTTATCCCTTGCGTCTTGTGCAGCCGTTTTGGCCGTATTGGCTTTTTCCCTTGCAGCCTCGGCCTGCCGCTTTGCCTCCTGCGCGTCTACAGACGCATCCACTGCAGCTTTCTTCGCGTCTTCCGCCGCATTTTTGGCGTTTACTGCGGCCGTTTTGGCCTTATCTGCTTCCCCCCATGCTTTTTGGGCTTCTGCTTCTGCCGTTTTGGCGTTTTCTTCCGCCGTAACGGCATTTCTTTTGGCTGTTTCCGCTGCTTCCTGTGCTCTTTGCGCGTCAATTTTTGCCTGTTCTATGAACGTTTTGTCACCTGCCGCGCTCTGTGCCGCATCTACTGCCGCTTTCTTTGCATCCTCGGCTTTTTGGGCCGCGTCAAGCGCCTGCCCCTTTGCGCCTTCAGCGTCTTTTTGGGCCTGCTTCGCTTTTATTTCAGCGTCTTCAGCCGCTTTTTGCGCGTCTTCGGCTGATTTTTGCGCTTCCTCAGCCGCTTTCTGCGCTTCCTTCGCTGCCGCTACGGCTTCTGCTAATGACGCTTCCCGCAGCAGTTCAGGGCCTTCGCTTCCTTCGCGCCATTCCGTATAGCCGTCTTTTAAACCGTCGTTTAACAGTTCCAGCAGCGTACCGTCCGTAAACGCGCTCTTTTCTAAGCCTGTAACAGCGCTGTTTGTTTCGTCGTTCCCAATCGCCGTCTGCGCGGCGTCATAAAATACGTTCGTATAAGTAACTGCATACGGATAGGATCCGTTTACCTGGATATTGCCTTCATGATATCCGGCCACCGCCCCGCCAAAACGCGTTACGTCTAATTCCACCAGGCTGTAGCAGTTTTCAATTACGGTTTCTCTTGCGGGATTTAAACTCCTGTTTGCCGCACCCACAAGCCCGCCGCCGGTTTCTTTGCTTGCCCGGACGCTTCCGGACGCATAACAGTTATACATCTCGGAGTTGTTGTACATGCCCGCTAAGACGCCGCAGTCCCATTCTCCCGAAACCGCCGCCTTCGCAAAGCAGTTTTGCATTTTAGCGTACATTGTCCTTCCGGCAATTGCGGCCACTCTGGATTTACCTTCTACCGTTGCGTCTAAAATACCTAAGTTTTTCACGGTACCGCCTTCTAAAAGGCCGATTAACCCGACGTTTTCTCCTTCCGGCTGGCGGATGGAAAGATTGGAAACCACATGGCCTCCGCCGTCTAAAACGCCTTTAAATACGCTTGCCGGAATATAATGCTTCCCCGCCATATCCAGATCTTTTTCAATCTTAAAATACGCTTCCGTCTTATTGCCGGCATTGATTTCATTTGAAAAGCACATCAGCTCCTCCGCATTCCGGATACGGTATGGGGATTCCTCGGTTCCTTCTCCTTTTAATATGACTTCTGAGCCGTCTCCGAATATCTGGTTGTACTTGTTCCCAATCACTAAATTATCCAGATAACCCAAAATCCCTTCAAACATGCGCCCCGTACCAAGATACGAAGTCGCCGAATGGCTTGCGACGCTCGCCGGGTGCGTAATCATGGACGGATTGTATAACGCGCCGTTTATTTTTAATATGGTTGTCGCGCTTGCGCCGTGCGTATATACGCTGGAAAGGACTACTTCGGCCCATTCATTTTCCGGAATGGAAGCGTTAAAGGTAAAACCGTATTTCCCAATTGTAAAGCCTACGCCCTTTCCTTCATAGTCCAGATAGAACTTACAGTTATCGTCCGAAAAGAGCACTGCGCCGTCTTCCTGCGCGCCGTCTAAGTACAGGTCAAATTTTACCGTGTACGGATAGCCCACGCTGTCAAACGGAAGGGAAATGCTGCTGTCTTTTGCAAGCTTTAAGGCATTCCCGCCCTGATAACCTTCTTCTGGCAGTTCGATTACGGCGTTTGTAACCTGCGCGTCATAACCGTTGCTTTTATCCGCCGCCTTACCGTTTGTAAGCGCTTCAAAATCATACTCTGCAATGACGCTGGATTTGGACGCCACGCGTTTTCTGGGATTTGCGTCTGGCCCGTAATCGCCGACTGCTTCAAACGCTTCTTTAAATTCTTTTCCGCTTTCAAAACGGTCTTTATCCCCATACCAGCACTTTTCTGAAATAACGCCTACATAAGAGAGCATTAAATCCATAATATCGCTGTCAGAAGCCCAGGAACGGTCATTCCAGTTACAAAACAGCGTGCCTAAAATCTGCGGGTTGCCCCTTAACAGATCATACTCGCAGTAATAATTGCGGTTTGCAATCCAGCAGGGATTTGTCTGGCGGTTCGTATTAAAATCGATTGTGCCGCCCCAGGTATTATAAAACGCTTCCATATCCACATAACCGTTGTGCAGGCCGTTTGCATTCCCAGGAATAATGTACATGCTGTTGGAAGTGGAGTTGATGATCTGATATCCTTCCTCCAGCGCCTGTTCTACCCTCTGATCCGCCGAATCCCATACCTGGTTAATTAAATTTTTGGAATCTACAACCGTACTGCCGAAATACAGCGACTGGTTGCCCCAGAAACTTACCTTTTCCACACGTTCCTTGCTCAGGCAGTACTGCGCCAAATCGTTGATATAACGGCGCATATTTTCATTACTGTTGCCCGATTCGTCTGTACCGATATGGACGATGGCATTCTGGAATACCGGGTCTTCCCCGTCCAAATACTCGTCAAAAACGTCTTCAATCATAGCCAGGCATGCGTCGTAATGCTGCGCGAGGTTTAAGTTGGATCCGTTTACAATGTCCGGATTGATTTTCTGGAAAATCGTCGCATGGCCCGGCGTGTCGATTTCAGTAATAACATCGATACCGAACTGTTTTACGTTTTTCTGCATCTGGCGGTAATCCTCCTGGCTCCATACATAGCCGGTATTCAAGGAATTTAATACCGGATATTTCTTGCTTTCCACAACAAAGGAGGAAGAGTATTCGCCTCCTAATCCGCCGTCTTCATTGATATGCAGATGAAGCGTATTCATCTTAAACCACGCCATGTATTTGGCCATTTCTTCTACATAATCCAGTTCAAAATACCGTCTGGCAACGTCAAACATACCGCCGCGGATTTCATATTCCGGATAATCGCGGATAACGCCTTTTGGCAGGTTTGAATGCGTTTCATCCTGATACAGAATCTGCGCAACCGAAACGCCGCCGTACTGCATCCCGATCTTAGAAGCGCCTTCAATCACGACCTGATCGCCGATATCTACAAGATATCCCTCTTCTCCAAGTTCGGAATACCGATTTGGGGCAAACCGGATTACAATATCGCCGGTTTTCGCCTCTTCTTGTACCACATCAAGCGTAACGCCCGCCATTTCTTCCAAAAACATCTTCAACATATTTGCAGCCTGTACGGCCTCTTCTCCCCCGGCCACAATCCTTGCCGTATCCGAAAGTTCAAAATCCCCTTCCCTTCCGTACCATTCCCGCAGGCCGGGAACAACGTTTGGAACCGCGTTTTGGCCCGCATCCGGATAAGTTCCGTCCACATCCAAAATGACGTTCCGTTCTAACCTTGCTACAATTTGATTGTCCTTTTGCGTATCGCAGATATCATATATCAGGTTTACCCGCTGTTTTGTCAGAGGCGTATAAACGCTTCCTTCCAAATCCACCACCTGACGGTTGTCAGAACCGTACAAAACCGCCTTATAACGGCCCGACGCCGAAACCGGAAGTACAAGCGTTCCGTCCTCTACGGAAGGCTGATCCGGGATAGACGAAAGAAAACTGTCTATTTCCGAAGCTTCCTCACAAGCCGCAAGCCTTGCCCGGTTATCGCTTCCAACCTGCCATGCGCCGTATCCTTCCTCTGCTCCCGCATTCATTGTTTCCGCAAAAGCCGCGCCCTGCATCTCTTCTTTGGCGCATGCTGTGATTCCGGTAATCCCGTCCGCCTTCGGATCTGTAAATATATTTCCAATCGGCTGATCCGGAAGGTTCTCTTTATTGTAATACAGATTGGCGTAACCGGCCAGGTTGCTTCCTGTTTCAACATAACCCGCTATCTTTCCGGAATACGTACCCCAGTGCACGCGCCCCAGATTATAACAGTTTTTCACATTTGCTTCTGCCTCGGGGTCTAAACTCCTGCAGACCGAGCCTGCCAGGCCGCCTAAAGATTTGGATCCGGTTACCACCCCGGCGTTATAGCTGTTTAATAAATCCGAGTTATTGAGCATGCCGACAAGGCCGCCCACATCTTCAAAACCTTTTACAAGCGCTTGGTTAAAGCAATTTATTATTGTCGTGTGGGAAATGCGCCCTGCAATTGCGCCCACTTTATAACCGCCCTGCACTCTTCCGCTTTCGATTCCAAAATTTTGGATCCTGGCTCCCTGTGCCTGGCAGAAAAAACCGATATTCGTCCCGGACGCCGCATAGATATCCAAATGGCGCACTACATGCCCGCCGCCGTCAAAAACGCCTTGAAACGCAATCTGCGCCCCAATGCCCGAAAAAGCCGTTCCTTCCAAATCAATGCTTGCCGTCATCTGGTAATGCGCCTTTGCAAATTCATTTGACAAATTAACTACGCGCTCCATTTCAGCCAGATCCGCCGCGTCCGAAATCAGGTACGGGCTATCCTGCGTTCCTTCCCCGGACAGTTCCGTACGGATAAATACCTTACCGCTAAATCCCGGACAGCCGTTATTGTCCTCCAGCCATTCGCGGTATCCTTCCCTGCGGTTCGCATTCAAAAGTTCAATCAGCGTTCCGTTGGTAAAATCCGCCGTCGCCACGGCAGTCAGTTCGTCCCTTGTATTTTGCCCCAGCGCTTTTTTCCCGTTTTCGTAATATACATTGGTAAACGTAACCTGGTAGTGTTCCCCTGCCACGCTTTCATCATAGCCCGCAACCGTTCCGAAATCCGCCGACGCGCTCACAGAAGCCAGGCTGTAGCAGTTTTCAAACACGCATGCGGCCGACGGGTCAATACTCCGGTTCGCGCTGCCGGCCAGGCCGCCCACAGAGATGCCGGACTCGCTTGTAACTGTGCCGAGCACAAAGGAATTTTCCATTGTGGAATTGTTAAACATCCCGGCCAAACCGCCGACATCATTTCCGGTACCGCTTACATCCGCTTTGCTGTAACAGTTTAAAATGGAAGCATGCATCGTACGGCCCGCAATTGCACCGACTTTGCCGCCGCCCCTAACAACACCGCTTTCAATACCCAGGTTTTTTACCGTGCCGCCGTCCAAAAAAGCGATAAGCCCGGTATTCTGCCCGTCTGTTTCCGTAATCGTAAAATTGGATATTTTATGTCCGCGCCCGTCTAATTCCCCGCTGAAATGATTATTTTTCCCAATCGGCGTATATGAAACGCCTTCCATGTCCAAATCTCTCTCCAACGCATAAAAATCATCTGCATACTGCGCGTCCTGCTCCACTGCCGCCGCCATGAACGCCAAATCCTCCGGTGTGCGGATCTTATAAGGCGCCTGTTTTGTCCCAAGCCCTACAAGGCCGATTTCAGACATGCCGTCCGAAAATTCCGGATACCCGGTAATTCCTTCCACCCATATGCTGTATTCTTCCGGATTTTCCGTATTCAAAGCTTCTAAGAGCGCGCCGCTTTGCATTTCCTCCGCGCTCATTGCCGTAATGCCGCTGCGTTCTTCATAGTTGCCGACGCCGGGGCCTCCGCCGATATAATACACGCGTTCTACGATGACCTCATACCCAAACGGCGTTTCGTCATACCCATATGCATTTCCCACAAAATTTACTCCGGTCACTTTGGCCGCGGTATACGAATTTTTAAGCGTAGTAGGCACGTTTGGGTTGGGGCTTCTGTTTGCGCCGCCCACAAGCCCTCCGGCCGTCGCGCCTGCCCCGGTTACCGAACCTAACACAAAGCAGTTTTCCAGCGTAGAATTATTAAACATCCCGGCCAAACCGCCGACGTCGTTTCCCCCGCTTATATCCGCTTTGCTGTAACAGTTGAGAAGCGCGGCCGAATCCGTGCGCCCTGCAAAAGCCCCGACCTTATCTTTGCCGGTTATCGTCCCGCTCTCAATTCCCAGGTTTTTTACCGTTCCGCGAAGATTTGCGAACAGGCCTGTAAAATTCTCTTCTGTTTCAATGACGAGATTTCTAATCTGATGCCCCCTGCCGTCAAGTACGCCTGTAAAAGCCGCCGTTCTCCCGATAGGAGTATATAAAATCCCTTCCATATCCAAATCTTCCGTAACCGCATAATGCCCATTGAGCCAGGATGTATCCTCCTCTGCCAGCGCGGCGATCGCCGCCAGTTCTTCCGGCGACTGTATCAGCCACGGATGTTCCGCCGTCCCTTCCCCGTCCAATGCCTGCGTTCGTTCCTCTGTCCCCTTCGCTGCATAAACCATGCCGGAACTTGAAACCAGCATGACAAAACACAGCAGCAGGGAGATTGCCTTTTGGTACATGTTTCGTTTCATTTTCATAATTTTAGTTCCTCCCTTTTCATTTGTTCTGTTAATTTACAGAATTGTCAGTTTTTACCTCTCCAACTATACGTTTTCTTACCTCCTGTAGTTGCATTTTATCAATCCAAATTTATAATGTCAATTTTTTCTGACATTTCTTCAAATAGCATATATTTCAAGAAAATTACAGATAAAAAAACAGGTAAAAAGAGAACAATTTCTGTTTCTTCTACCTGTTTTCTTACAATTTATTTATTTCTTTACCTTAACCTTCACAGCGCTGCTTAATGGACTGTAAGTTCCGTTTTTCAGCGCCGCTATCTTATAATAATATTTTCTGCCTTTCTTTGTATTCGTCTTATCTATATAAGAATACGTATTCGCTTTCTTCACTTTTTTTATCAGCTTATAGGTTCCGTTTTTACTGTCGGCCCGATAAATCAGATATGTTTTCACGCCTTTGATTTTCTGGAAAGACACGGATACCCTGCCGTCTTTTAACGCCTTAACTTTCGGCTTTTTGGGCGTTTTGGGAAGCTTGATGGATTTTGCGGCGCCAAACCCTGCGTCCGTATAATTTGCCGGGTCGCCGGAAATCGCTTTTACGGTATATGTCATCTTCTGATTTCCCACCGGATTGGAATCCGTAAATACCAAAGACGTTACAACTGCAATCTTTTTTGAGGATGTCCCCGCGGTCCGGTAAATTTCATAAGCGCCTGCATGTTCGGATCTGCCAAACTGTATTTTCACACCGTATTTCGTACTGTCTACTTTCAGAACGTCAGAGGCTGCAAGCGTTTTCTGCGCAGGAACCTGCGTCTGGCCGGAATCCGGATTCGGATTTGGATCCGGGTCTGGATCTGGGTTTGGATTCGGATGCGGGCCTGGCTCCGGCTTAGGTTCCGGCGTCTGACCCTGCACTTTTTCGGAGCCAACGCCAACAAGCGTATGTAAAAGATGAGATTCTTTCGCCGATACCCGTACGGAAATCTCTTTTCCCACCTCCGCTTCCGTCAGCAAATATCCGGCTTCTGTTGCTCCGGCAATTTCCTCTCCGTCCGCAAGCCACTGATAAATAAACTCTTTCGCATTGCTTCCTGCAACCTGTGCCGTTACCTGTTCTCCGGCCTGAAGCGTCCCTTCGACCCAAACCGTCCCCGTGATACGATCGTACCCCATGTTTCCGCCATACGCAAACTCCCTGTGCAGAAAAGCCTCCCGTATTGTCAGGAAATCTTTGATATAATCCACGCTGCCGGAAAAATCCGTTCCGTTTTGTATACCTGTTACCGGATGGTTTAGGGCATTACTCCATACCAGAAAATTCATATCTGCAGAAGTTTGCAGTTCCGTTTTATAGGATGAAATGGTTCTTAGTTTTTTCAGCGGATAATCGCCGCTTTCTTTCAGCAGGGCCCGTACGGCAGGGCGAAACACTTCGTTCCACTCTTCTACCACAAGGCGTTTTACGGAATCATACTGTACCGCCTGGGCCAGCAGGTTTAACCCTCCGATTTGATAAATCTGCGCACGGTTTGCCCACCATACTTCCGGATCCGCCAAATACACGCCGTCCCGGGTTCCGCAGTTGCCTATCGACATATCAAAATCCCATACCGGCGCCATATGAAGCTTGCCGTCCCCCGTCTTATCGGAATCTTTATACAAATAGAAGCTGGTAATGCCTGTATCCAGGTTTAAGCTGTATTCCTGAAGCAGGTACATTTTGGCAATAGACCGTTCGTCAATGTATTCGGTGAAATGCTTTCCCTTCGCATTGTAACCGGTCTTGGAATAGACGGCGTCCTCCATATCCTGATAAAAATCCGCAATATAATGGATCTGCCTTTCCGAAACAAATTCCGGCGCTTTCATTGTGACGCTCTGGCCGATTTTGGTTACAAACCCGCAGGCTTCCGCTGCATAGCGGTCAAATAATTCCAGTTCGATCAGGTATCCTCCTGTAATATCTTCCGGATCATTCGGAATATTCACCCACTTACGGGTTTGGCGCTGATATCCCGGGGTCCCGCCTGCCGGATAAGAGTCCAGATCATCCGTATTGACCTTTTCGGTCGCCTTTTCCATATCCGTAACATTGACGCGGTTTTTGTCGATTTCCACTTTTTCCGTCATCAAATACGTACCGTTGTACTTGCCGTTTAAATATAAATCCACCGATCTGCTGTCCATCGTAAATGGAATACCCGTTTCTTCCGCCAGGTTATATACGATTTGATTGCGCAGCAAAGAAGTGTCCGTATAATTTGCAAGCAGGCACCATCCCTTCGCGCTTCCCATACCGAGAAGATCCGCCGATTCCGAAAGCTTGATGTTATAAGGTTTTTTCTCCATATCCCAGGTAGCGTTTCCCCGGCCTTTGATATGTTTGAGTTCCCCCTGGTAATTTAAGCTTCCGTCGCTTTGTACCAGAAGCATATTGCCTTTTTCCTTATGGTCTTTGTCAGCATGGATACTGCCCATACTGCCGGACTGCGTATTGACAAACATCGCCGCTATATCTGCGGAATACTTAACGCCAACGGTAACCGTTTCGCCGTTTCCGGCCGTAATAGGCAGCTTCCCGTTATTGTCCGGCAGCATAATCGTATCTCCGCTGGAAACCTTTTGGCCGTTTATCGTTACAGAACCGCTTTCTGTGATATAGTCCACTGACCCGTCCTGGTTTTTATTCCGCCTTGCAAACCAAATCTGCACCTGTCCGGTATCTGCGCCTGCCGGAATAAAAAAATACGGCTGACTATCATACTCCTTACCGGAATATACCCAGTGAAGCTTTTGCCCGGGCGCATTTTTCATAAATCCGGTAATGTATACCGTGTCCAGAGATTCAATCGTATCCTCCGCGGCCCTGGCTGTGCCTGGTATGCCTATTGCCAGGCAAAACACCAGAAAAAATGCCGCAAGCAGGCATTTTTTGCTGGTTTCCGCTTTCCATTTCATTTTGATTGCTTCCATAAGAAATCTCCTTTCTGTTTTTGTCATTATAACACAGAGAACAAGGAGAAATCTATTCTTTTTTAATACGTGTTCGCGGTGAGCGTAACCGGAACCTGTTTTTCCAGATAGGTTCCGCTATTGGCTATCTGCACTGTAACCACAACGGTATCCCCTACTTTATGCGCGCTGATGCAGGATTTTAATTCCTCCATAGAGGACACCGGCGTATCGTCAACTTTTGTAATGAAATTCCCGGCCGTAATGCCTGCCGCAGCCGCACCGCTGCCTTCAATGACCTGGGTAACATACACGCCGTCCGGCATATTGTACCGCTCGGAAACTTCCTGTGACACATCCTCACCGTAAATTCCCAGATAAGGCGTCCCGCTGATCGTAGTCTTTCCGTTTGCAATCAAATCCTCTACAATCGGCTTTACCGTTGCCATCGGGATAGCAAATCCCATCCCTTCTACCTGGGTATCCGAATACTTGGAGGAATTGATACCGATGACTTCCCCGTCCGCATTCAAAAGCGCGCCGCCGCTGTTGCCCGGATTAATCGCCGCGTCGGTCTGGATCAGGCGGCTTGTAATCGTCTCGCCGGTCTGCTCGTCCTGGAAGGTCACTTCCCTGCCCAGCGCGCTGATCACGCCGGTCGTAACGGACTGCCCGTAACCCAGCGCATTTCCGATGGCAATTGCAGGATCCCCAACGGAAAGCTTGTCGGAATCGCCGATTTTTGCAACTTGAATGACATTTAACGTCTCTTCTGATAAATCTGCCAGAGCCACCTGCACAACAGCCAAATCGTCTGCCGGATCCGTTCCCCGCACAGTTGCCGGGGCGGTCGAATCGTCAGAAAACTGTACCGTCAGGGAACTGCTCCCTTCTATAACGTGGTTATTTGTCGCAATATACAAATATTCTTCGTCTTTGCTCACCAGAATGCCAGAGCCGCTGCTTTCGCTTTCTATCGTACCGCCCGAAAAAGCTTAAAACTTCCTGCTGCGTCATATTGGTAATTGCAACTACAGACGGCATGGACGCCTCAACCACACCTGAAATATCTTTTGAATTTACATAAGACACTTTGCTGATCGGCTGTATCTTATCAGGCGAAGCCGCCTCCTCCTGCGCAGCCTGTCCGCCGTTTACCAAATCGCCCAGGAAATAATTCGCGCCGGAAAAGCCGGTTCCTCCCACAACTCCAAATACCAGCGCTAAAGCCGCGCACTTTGTCAGCTTACTGAAAAAACTTTTTTTCTTCATGATAATTGCCCCTTTCTGTTTTTCTTATTGTTACATATGCATGTTGTTTTCGTTTACATGATGTAGTTTAAAACTAATTTATGTTCTGATTTTGATGAAAATATGAAAAAAATATGTTCATCTGCCGTTTTGTGCCGAAATTACTGTTCACTCCTGGGCCGTGCACTGCGCTGCACGGCCACAGGCCAATACGGTAATGGGGCCAGAATCCGGCATATTGTCTTGACATTTCGTTTTTATTCTATTAAAATATACTTAGTGATACAAAGTATATGAGGTGCGCTATGACAGACAAATATGAACGTCAGATGAAAAAAGGCGTCCTGGACATGCTTGTTTTAAGGCTGCTGGAACAAGACGCCAAATACGGATACCAGCTTATCCAGGAACTGAAAGAAAAAAGCGCGGAAACATTCTGCCTGAAAGACGGTACGCTCTATCCCATTTTATACCGTTTAGAGGAAGACGGATTTATCGCGGGCAGATGGAGCGAGGCAAAGGGCAGGCAGGTTCCCAGAAAATATTATGAAATCACGCCTTTGGGCCAAAATGCGCTTTTTGAAATCAATGCCGTCTGGCAGCGGATTTCCGGCGGAATCTCAAAGATTATGGAGGATTAGGACTATGAAAGAACAACAATATGTAAACGCAATCATAAGAAGAGTCGCATGCGGCAAAGACAAGAAAAACGAAATCAAAAAACAACTGCTTTCCGACATCGCCCTGCACAAAGAACAGGGAGAACCGTTAGAAACTATCCTTGCCCGTATGGGAAGCGTAGAAGAAATTGCCGCAAGCTTCAACGAATCCATTTCACCAGCAGAACAAAAACAATATATAAGGAACAAACGTTTCAAACGCATCGCTTCTGTTTTTCTGGCTATTGTCCTGCTTGCATTTTTAGTCTACTGGAAGATGCCAAAAGGCATGGAAATTGCCGACAGCGATTATTTTTCACAGCAGCAGGTAGAAGAAGCCATGAAACAGACGATAGAACAGCTGGACGCAAAAGACTATGCCGCGCTGCAGAAAAACTCCATTCCGGAAATGCAGGAAATTCTGGATGAAGCAGAAATCGAACCAATCAAACAAAATATTTCCCCGGACTGGGGCGCGCGCCGGCAGTTTGGCCCGGCCTATGTTGCCGAACTTGTACAGGGCAACGCGCATTTTGCAGTCGGGGAAATTACGGTTTCTTATGAAAATACCAACGTCACATACCGTCTGACTTATAACGCCGATATGCAGCTTGCCGGGTTGTACATACGGTAAAATAAATCCGATATCAAAATACCCCTTCTCTGAAAGGAAATTACATTCCTTTTAAAACAGAGGAGGGGTATTTTTACAGCCCAAAGGCCCATAAAGCCTTTCTTTTCGTTACAGAATGATCTTCTTCGGGCACTTCTCCACGCAGACGCCGCATCCGGTACATTTCTCCTGGTCAATATAAGCCACATTGTCCGTCACATGCACCGCGTCGCTCGGGCAGTTCTTCTCGCACAGCTTACAGCCGATGCATCCCACCGAGCACGCTTTCATCACGTCTTTGCCCTTATCTTTGGAATTGCAGTGCACCAGATGCTTCGCATCGTAGGGCACCAGTTCAATCAGGTTCTTCGGACATGCCGCCACGCACTTTCCGCACGCCTTGCAGGCGTCCTTATCCACAAGCGCAATCCCGTCTACGATATGGACCGCGTCAAACGGGCACGCCTTTACGCAGCTTCCGTATCCAAGACAGCCGTAATTACAGGTTTTCGGCCCGCCGCCCGGCACAAACGCCATCGCGCCGCAGTCCTCAATTCCCGTATATTCATAATCACGTCCCGCCTTTTCACACGTTCCCGCGCACTTTACAAACGCAACCTTCTTCGTGCCTGCCCCTGCCGAAACGCCCATAATCGAGCCGACTTTCGCCGCCACCGGATCGCCGCCGACCGGGCAGCCGCCGACCGGCGCTTC
>CAJTLD010000045.1:15783-19982 GCA_910577065.1 uncultured Lachnospiraceae bacterium
TACAATTGCGGCCGCAAGGCCCGAACAGCCCGCATAACCGCAGCCGCCGCAGTTATTGCCGGGCAGCACGCCTAAAATTGCCTCTTCTCTTTCGTCTACCTCTACTTTGAACTTTTCTCCGGAAATCCCAAGGAAAAATCCAATAAAAATACCCACGCCGCCGACGATTATCGCGGCAATGATTACTGCCTGCATACTCATCTTCTCTTTCCTCCTAAATCATTCCTGAGAACCCCATAAACGCAATCGACATCAGGCAAGCGGTAATCAGCACGATTGCCGTGCCCTGGAAAGGTTTTGGGATATCATTGTATTCGATTTTTTCACGGATTCCGGCCATAATGCAGATGGCGAGAAAGAACCCGAACGCCGTCGCCAGGCCGTTTACAACGCTTTCTAAAATGCCGTACTCTTTCGTTACGTTCGTCAGGGCCACGCCCAAAACCGCGCAGTTTGTCGTAATCAGCGGAAGATATACGCCAAGGCTCTGGTACAGGGAAGGCATGGATTTTTTCAGAAACATTTCCACAAACTGCACCAGCGCCGCAATCACCAGGATAAACACAATGGTCTGTAAATACTGCGTGTCCGTCGGCGTCAGGATAAACTTATAAATTAACGACGTCACAAGGGACGCAATGCCGATAACGAAAATAACCGCGCCGCCCATGCCGGCAGCCGTTTCTGTTTTCTTGGACACGCCAAGGAACGGGCAGATACCGAGGAACTGGCTTAATACAACGTTGTTGACAACCGCGGAACCGATTGCGATTAAAAGTAATGTCTTCATGTTAAGCTACCCCCTATTCTGATTTTTTGCCGGTACACATAGCGGACTGGCCGCAGTGCGCGCAGTCGCCTGTCAGACAGCCGGACGGAGCCGCAAGCGGCTTGCCCTTCGCTTCCATCTTTTCCCGGACAATATTCATAACCGCAACCAAAAACGCAAGCACAAGGAATGCGCCCGGCGCCATAACGAAAATGGTAATCGGCGTAAACCACTCCAGGGAAAGCGCCTGTACGCCGAAAATCTGCCCTGCGCCCAAAATCTCACGGATAATGCCGATACAGGTCAGCCCGAACGTAAACCCGAGACCCATGCCGATTCCGTCAAACACAGACGGCATAACCGCATTTTTGGACGCGTAGCTTTCCGCACGGCCTAGGATAATACAGTTTACTACGATCAGCGGAATATACACGCCCAGCTGCGTCGCAAGATCCGGCGTGTACGCCTTCATCAGAAATTCCACAACCGTAACGAGCGAAGCCACGATTACGATAAACGCCGGCATACGCACGCCGTCCGGAATCACCTTACGGAAGGCGGAAATCAATAGGTTGGAAAAAACAAGTACAAGCGTAGTGGAAAGCCCCATGCCAAGCCCGTTCATCGCAGCCGTCGTAACCGCAAGCGTCGGACACATGCCGAGCATCAGCACAAACGTAGGGTTTTCCTTGATAATCCCGTTATACAAACGTTCCGTATATTTATTCATTATTCTGCGCCTCCTTCCAAAACGTTCCGGAAGTATGCAATACATGCATTGACCCCGTTTGTCATGGCCCTTGAGGTAATCGTCGCGCCGGAAATGGACTCGATTTCACTGTCCGAAGCCGGAGCCTGCTTTACGACCGTAAAGCTGTCTGCCTGCTTGCCCGCAAACTGGCCGGAAAATTCTTCGTTCTTTGCCTTGTCGCCAAGTCCCGGCGTTTCGGCAATGCTGGTGATGGAATAGCCGTTGACCGTACCGTCGTTTGTAATCCCTACGGAAAATGTGATATTCGCCTGGCTGGCATCCTTTGCCGTAACGGTAATGACATAGCCCAATACGCTGCCGCCGCCGTCTTTTGCAGCCTGCACGTCCGTAATCTCGTCCGCAAAACCGTTTTCATCCATCACCGAAGCCGCCGCTTCTTTATCAAACGCTTCATACGCCTCAAAGCGTTCCGCTTCTTCAAATACCTGCTGGTACGCCGCCTGCGCTTTCGCCGTATCCGCGGCCGCAATCGGCTCCTTGGTAATCCCGTAAACCAGGCCCAAAACAAAGCCGAGAACCAGCGTAAAGGCGGTTAAAATCAACGCGTCATGTACAATTTTCTTATTCATGCTTCTTTGCCTCCTTTACCAGCCCAAACGCCCTTGGGATTGTAATTTTTTCAATCATCGGGACTAAAAGGTTGCTTAAAATAATGGCAAAGGACACGCCCTCCGCATTGGCCCCGTACATACGGAACAGCCCGGTCAAAACGCCGAGACAGATACCGAATAAAATCCGGCCGTTCGGCGTAATCGGAGACGTCACGTAATCGGTTGCCATAAAGAACGCCCCCAGCATCAGCCCGCCGCCGCAAAGCTGCGCCGTAATATAATTCCAGTCAAACCCGTGCCCGCCGAATATAACTAAAAAGACCACAAACGTCACAATATAAGTCCCCGGAATCCGCAGATCAATCACGCCCAGTAAAATCAGGAGAATCGCCCCGATTAAAATCGCAATTGCAGACGTCTCGCCGATGGTTCCCGCGGTCTTTCCGATTAACATATCCATTGCGTTGACCGCTTCGCCGCCTCGCATCGCTGCAAGCGGGGTTGCCCCGGTGTAATCGTCAATCGCAAACTTGGTCATATCCGCCGCGAACGCAATCAGAAGAAAGCATCTTGCGCCAAGCGCCGGGTTCATAAAGTTCTGGCCGAGCCCGCCGAACATCATTTTAACAATGGCAATCGCAAACACGCCGCCGAGCGCCGCTTCCCACCACGGCAGGGTAGCCGGAAGGTTTAACGCCAGAAGAAGGCCCGTCACAACGGCGCTGAAATCATTGATTGTGCTTTTTTTATGTACGATTTTTTCAAAAATCCATTCGGTCGCCACACAGCTTGCTATCGTCACAAGAATCAGAATCAATGCCCGGTATCCGAAATTGTAAACGCCAAACAGCGTCGTAGGCATCAGCGCCAGCACGACATAAAACATAATCCGGCTGCTGGTGTCTTTGGAACGGACATGCGGTGACGATGAAACATGGAATAAATCACTCACAATTACCCACCTCTTTCTAAATCCTTTTGTTTATTTTTTTCTTTTTGCCGCTAATACCTGCTTTTTCATCGTCTTAACCGACTGCGCCAACGGCCGCTTGGCCGGACAGACGTAACTGCAGCTGCCGCACTCCACGCACTCTAAACCGTGCCATTTTTCAAATACGTCGCTCTGCCCCCGCTCGCCGTAATCCGCAAGCCTCGACGGTACCAAAAGCTCCGGGCAGGCTTCCACGCAGCGCCCGCAGTTGATGCATGCCGTGGGCTCGTATGCGGCTACTTCGTCTTCCGTAAAACAGAGCAGGGAAGAGGACGTCTTTGTCGCCGGTACATCCAGATCGAACATGGCAAAGCCCATCATCGGCCCGCCGGAAATCATCTTTTTGCATTCGCCCTTAAAACCGCCCGCCGCGTCAAGCATCTCCCTGTAATTCGTCCCGACGCAGATATAAAAGTTCTGCGGCTCGGAAACGGCATTGCCGGTGACGGTAAATATCCGGTTCATAAGCGGCTGCCCGAGTACGACCGCATTGTAAATGGCCACCAGCGTTTCCACGTTGTCCACGATACAGCCCGCGTCCGCCGGAAGCATCTTGGAATTGATGGATCGCTTTGTCACCGCATAGATAAGCTGACGCTCGCCGCCCTGCGGGTACTTGGTTTTCAGTTCCGCCACTTCCATACGCTCTTCTTTCTGTACGAGCTCTTTTAGCTTGGCAATGCAGTCCGGCTTGTTGTCCTCAACGCCGAATACGCCTTTTGCTTTCGGGAACATCTGCAGTACGACGCGCATCCCGGCGATAAGCTTTTCGGGCTGTTCGATCATCCTGCGGTAATCCGAAGTCAGGTACGGCTCGCATTCCGCGCAGTTGGCGATGATGTACTCAATTTTGTCCGGCTCTTTCGGGGATAACTTCACGTGCGTCGGGAATCCCGCGCCGCCCATGCCCACTACGCCGGCCTCTTTGATTTTTCCGATAATCTCTGCATTGGAAAGGGCGGAAACATCCTTCGTCTGCTGATACTCCACCTCTTTCATCTCGCCGTCGCTCTCAATTACGATCGAATTGACCATGTCGCCCACCGTCACGCGGCGCGGCTCAATCTTTTTGACCGTCCCCGATACGGATGCATAAATCGGCGCCGATACAAAGCC
>CAJTLD010000046.1 GCA_910577065.1 uncultured Lachnospiraceae bacterium
AAGGGTGTGCGGCGGGGGCCTTGTGACGGGGGTTAGGGGCTCTTAAGCATCCCCTTCCCTCTGACTGACGGCCCTTTTGCCATCCACTCCCTATCGTTCGCTGTAGTACTAAAGCGTGTTTGAAAAATCATTCCCGTCGTCTGCTTCACATAATATTTGCCCGAAGCAGGCCGTTTCACCAATAAATACCAATAAAAGTCCCCGTGTTGGACGGAAAAAAACGATTGACGCCGCTTCCATAGTATGTTATCATGTAACAGCTTGGAAGTAGGTCTTTTTTTTATGCCTAAATTTACGGTATGAAAAAACACACAATGAATTTATGGAGGTGGAAGTTGTGCGCACGAGAATTACATTGGCATGCACAGAATGCAAACAGCGTAATTACAACACAAAGAAGGACAAGAAAGCCCATCCGGACAGAATGGAAACCAGAAAGTATTGCAAGTTTTGTAGAAAGCATACTTTACACAAAGAAACCAAATAATTTGGGAAGGGCAGAGGTGTTGGATTATGGCAGATAACACAAACACAAACGAAAACGCGAAAGCAAAAGATGAGAAGGCTCCAAAGAAGAGCTGGTTTGAGGGTGTGAAAGCCGAATTTGGCAAAATCATCTGGCCGGCAAAGGATGCTCTCGCAAGGCAGACGGCGGCTGTTATCGCTGTATCAGTCGTAGTCGGCCTGATTATCACAATTCTGGATACGTTTATCCAGTACGGTATTGATTTCCTGGTTAAGTTATAATGGAGGCGTGTTATGGCAGAAGCACACTGGTACGTTGTTCATACTTATTCCGGTTATGAGAATAAAGTAAAGGCGAACATTGACAAGACAATTGAAAACAGGCATTTAGAAGATCAGATCCTTGAAGTAAGGGTTCCGATGCAGGATGTGTTTGAGTTGAAGAATGGCGCCCAAAAGCAGGTTTCTAAGAAGCTGTTTCCAGGATATGTACTCATCAACATGGTTATGAATGATGATACCTGGTATGTTGTCAGGAACACACGGGGCGTCACTGGGTTTGTCGGGCCGGGGTCTAAGCCTGTGCCTCTGACGGAAGAAGAGATGATGCCGTTAGGAGTCAAAAAAGAAGATATTGTGGTCGATTTTGAAGAAGGGGATACCATCGTAGTAACGGGCGGCGTCTGGAAGGATACCATCGGCGTTATCCAGACGATGAACCACGGCAAGCAGATCGTCACCATAAATGTCGAATTATTCGGCCGCGAAACGCCGGTAGAAATCAGTTTCGCAGAAGTCAAGAAGATGAATTAAGGAGGTTAATTCCAAATGGCAAAGAAAGTTACAGGATATATTAAGTTACAGATTCCTGCCGGAAAGGCTACGCCGGCTCCGCCGGTCGGCCCGGCATTAGGACAGCACGGCGTAAACATCGTAGAGTTTACCAAGCAGTTCAATGCAAGGACGGCAGATCAGGGAGATCTGATTATCCCTGTCGTAATTACGGTTTATGCGGACAGAAGTTTTAGTTTTATTACAAAGACCCCGCCCGCTCCCGTACTGATTAAGAAAGCCTGCAACATCCAGTCCGGGTCTGCGGTTCCGAACAAGACGAAAGTTGCGCAGCTTTCCAAAGAAAAATTAAAAGAGATTGCAGAATTGAAAATGCCCGATTTAAACGCGGCTTCCATCGAAGCGGCTATGAGCATGATTGCCGGAACGGCAAGGTCGATGGGCGTAACCGTCGAAGAGTAACATAAAAAAGCCTGCGAAAACAGCGATTCCAGGCGGACTGAAAAGTGGGAGGGAGACACTCCCCCGATAAAACCACAGGAGGCTATCAGCATGAAAAGAGGAAAAAAATATCTGGATACTGCGAAAGCAGTGGATAAGACAGCGGCATATGATAGAGACGAAGCTGTCGATTTAGTAAAGAAAACAGCAGTTGCAAAATTTGATGAAACAATCGAAGTCCATATCAGGACCGGATGCGACGGACGCCATGCGGAACAGCAGGTGCGCGGCGCCGTTGTACTGCCGCACGGTACCGGCAAGACCGTCCGCGTGCTGGTTTTTGCAAAAGGAACCAAGTTAGACGAGGCGCAGGCGGCGGGAGCGGATTTTGTCGGCGGCGACGAACTGATCCCGAAGATCCAGAACGAAGGATGGCTGGATTTTGACGTAGTGGTAGCTACGCCGGATATGATGGGCGTTGTCGGACGTTTGGGCCGTGTGCTCGGGCCGAAGGGCTTAATGCCGAATCCAAAAGCAGGGACGGTTACGATGGACGTGACGAAAGCGATTGCAGATATCAAAGCTGGTAAGATCGAATACAGGCTGGATAAAAGCAACATTATCCATGTGCCGATTGGAAAAGCATCCTTCTCGAACGAAAAATTAGCGGACAACTTCCAGACTCTTATGGATGCAATCAGCAAGGCAAGGCCAAGCAGTTTAAAAGGGCAGTATGTGAAGAGCATCACCTTATCCTCCACTATGGGGCCTGGCATTAAGGTAAATGTCCTGAAAGCTATGGCGCAATAAATTTAATGATTGACATCTGTTATAAATTATGATATATTAGATTCGCACTAAGTCAATGCCGAAGACAGCAGGCGCCGCAAGGCGTAATCGTACGAGCCTGCCGAGGAGAGAATACTTGAACACTAGCTCCCTGTCTTTTTGGCAGGGAGATTTCCTTTTGTAGCCGGTATTCCATCCGGCTGAAACAGGCGCAGGGCTGACTGCCCCAATTTTAAGCCCAAAGCGGATGAAGTACAAGAATGTATGATATGATTAGTCAATAAAAGGAGGTGTACGTTCATGGCAAAAGTAGAATTGAAACAACCAATCGTACAGGAGATTTCTGAACATGTAAAAGACGCGCAGTCTGTTGTTATCGTAGATTACCGCGGCCTTACCGTTGCGGAAGATACGCAGCTTCGTAAACAGCTTCGTGAAGCGGGGATTACTTATAAAGTATACAAAAACACGCTGATGAATTTCGCATTCCAGGGCACGGAGTTTGAAAGCCTTGCGCCCGTTCTTGAAGGGCCGAGCGCAATTGCAATTTCTACCACAGACGCAACCGCCCCGGCAAGGGTACTGGCAAAATTCGCCAAGACAGCGCCGGCGCTTGAGATTAAGGCAGGCGTAGTAGAAGGCAGTTTCTATGATGCGGAAGGCATGAAAGCGATTGCAGCAGTTCCGTCAAGGGAAGAATTGCTTTCCAAGTTCCTTGGAAGCATCCAGTCTCCGATTGCGAATTTCGCCCGTGTGCTTAAGCAGATTGCGGAAAAAGACGGCTCCGGCGAAGCGGCTCCGGCAGCAGAAGCGGCAGAAGCTTAAAATAGCATAAAGGAATATCTGACAAATTAAAACTATTTATGGAGGTAAATTAGAATGGCTAAGATGACAACAGCAGAATTTATTGAAGCGATTAAAGAATTAAGCGTATTAGAATTAAACGATCTGGTAAAAGCATGTGAAGAAGAGTTCGGCGTATCCGCAGCGGCAGGCGTAGTTGTTGCAGCAGCAGGCGGAGAGGCAGCGGCAGAGGAAGAAAAGACCGAGTTTGACGTAGAACTGACAGAAGTTGGCCCGAACAAGGTTAAAGTTATCAAAGTTGTCCGTGAAGTAACCGGCTTAGGTTTAAAAGAAGCAAAAGACCTGGTTGACAACGCTCCGAAGGTAGTAAAAGAAGCTGCCGACAAAGCAGGTGCAGAAGACCTTAAGAAACGCTTAGAAGACGAAGGCGCTAAGGTTACCTTAAAATAATCCGGCCAGCTGGATTTCATGGAAAAGATAAGACACAGGAACCCAAAGACAGGTTCCTGTGTTTTTTTGTGTGCATTGTGGGATTATGGAATCACATTCTGTCCAAGCTGCATTTTTTTCATTTCGATCAGGGATTCTAAATAGTGGATCGTTGTTTCAATTTCGTTTATGGAAAGGGAATTGGCCATATCTATAAGCGAGGTCTGGTTCTGTTTGACGCCGAACAGGATAAAGTCGGCGGAAATATTTAACTGTCTGCAAATTCTGGCAAGAGTATCCTGTGACAATCCTTTTTTCCCGTTCTCAATTTCGGAAAGGAAATTAATGGATATATCGATCTGTTCGGCAAATTCTGCCTGTGTTAAATCATTTAAAAGGCGTAGTTGGCGTATTCTCTGCCCGATTTTGGATTTTTCAAGAATATCTGTCATAGTTCCTCCGTTAAAATGTAGATGACCCGCGCGTTCCCTTACTTACTGAGGGTATTGTAACAGTATTCCCAAAAGCAAAACATAAATTAAAGTTTGATGAAATTCGCTTTGAGCGATAAAATAATTGACAGTGCAATATTTTCGTAATAGTATAAAATAGAATGAATAAAAATGACTTACGGAGGAAAAAAAGCAATGAGGACAAAAGTGAAAAGGTTGATTTTAATTGCGATGTTATGCTTTAGTTGTATTTTTTTATTCAGGAGTGGAAATGCGAAAGCGCAGGACAATGAAACATGGGATCCGAATGCATGGGAAGATCTAAACGGCAGATGCGTGGACGAAAACAGAGAATGCGCCTGCAGGAGGGACGGCATGGCGCTTAAATTTTATTTGGGAGGACGGTCCTATGTTACAGTGGATGTGGCGCTGGTTGCTGCGCTGATGGTACTGGTTTTTCTCCTGGTATTGGAAAGGATGTGAGTCGAAAGAATTAATTGCCAAAACGCAGGCAGGCATGATAAAATAAAACAATATTAATAATAGAAAGAAAGGAATGGATCAAATGAAAAAGAATGTAGTATCTGTGCTTTTGTTGCTGTTGTTTTTGTGCTGTATAAGCCCTTTGTCCATACAGGACGCACAAGCTGCAGAGGCAAACGCGCCGGTTACGGTGTCGTTTCAGGCAAATGGAGGAACCGGGACGATGGGCAGTATGACGGTACAGCCCGGCGTTTCCGCCGCGCTGGCCAAGAATACATACAGCAGGACGGGCTTTACGTTCGTGGGATGGAATACCCGGGCGGACGGTACGGGAACCGGATATGCGGATATGGCGGACGTATCTCAGCTTGCGGCGGAAGCCGGCGAGGGACAGTCCGTGGTCTTATATGCGCAGTGGAAGCTTAGCGCCCCTAAGATTAAGAAGTTAAAGAAGGCGTCTGCGGTTACCGTAAAAGTAACGTATGCCAAGAAAAGCTATGTGGACGGCTACGAAATCCAGTACGGGACGAAGGCCAATTTTAAAAAAGCAATTACCGTAACGGCGCCAAAGAGCAGTTCCGGCAAAGTCCTTACGGATCCGGTCCCGGGCAAAAACTGCTATGTACGTATGCGCGGCTATTACAGCAATAACGGGGTGCGCAGCTACAGCGACTGGAGCAAGGCAAAGAAGATAAAACTGAAAAAAGCGAGCGTTATTTCCAATACGAAATCGGAAGCGACGATCGAGGCGGACGTAACCCTGACCGGCTCCGGGACCGGGTATCATGCGAAACTGGTAATCTGCACGCAGACTTCCGCCGTATCGTTCGGCATCCAGTATGATTCCTGCGCGGCGGCTCCTTATACGGGAAAGGCAATGGCATTGGTTGAAAATGTGGCAAATAATATGCCGGGCGGCCAGACCTATACCAGGCCGGGGAATAAATCTTTAAAACTCGGGAAAACCTATCATATGATGCTTACCGTCAATAAAAACGGCAAAGGCTCCGTATACCTGGACTATAAGAAAATCGGCGATTTTTCCAATGCGGGATTGGCCAATCAGTTCTTATATCTCAGGGTGGAAGGTTCCGCGAGGTTAAACGGCGATCGCCTCAACGCGGTATTCCGGAACATAAAATGCAAAACGGGCGGCGCTTATCTGCCCGATAAGGTATGGACGACGGCAACGTTTCCGTCCTGCCCGACGATTCACAGTAAAGTAAAGAAGGACGGATCTATTGTTATTTCGGGAAGCGTATCCGGGCTTCCGGCAGGCGGCGACTGGGACAGCCATTATGAGAAGGTGTCCGGCATCCGGCAGTTTATCCAATAATACGAAAAAAAGGGCCCAAATCAGTTGGGCGATATGAAAAAAGGAGGCGGCGGCATATGGGAAGGCTTACAAATAAAGTGGCCGTTATTACCGGGGGAAATTCCGGTATCGGCGCATGTACGGCGGAGCTGTTTGCAAAAGAAGGCGCAAAGGTGGTTATTTCCGCCAGGAGGGAAAACCAGCTTTGGCAGGTGGCGGATAAAATCAAAGCGGCGGGCGGGGAAGCGCTTGTTGTGCCCTGCGATATTTCGAATCAAACGCAGTGCCGGGAAGTGATGCGAAAAACAATAGAAGCGTTCGGTACGGTCGATATTCTGGTCAATAATGCGGGCGTTGTGGACGCCGGGATTGAAGCGGTGGAAAAAGTGACGGATCAGACCATTGACACATTAATTGATATTAACACAAAAGGGACGCTTTATATGGCCAGGGAAGCTTCTAAGATAATGATCGAAAAGCAGTCGGGATCGATTGTGAACGTATCGAGCGTGGCAGGTTATACGGGCTGCGGAGGCGTCGCATATGTGGCGAGCAAGGCGGCTGTGATTGGGATGACCAAAAATATTGCAATGCGGTGCGCTTCCGCAAATGTGCGCTGCAACGCACTCTGCCCGGGAAGCGTTGCGACGCCTATGACAATGGGGATGTCCAAAGAGGGGCTTGATCCCGATATGATAGGCTCCATGGCCAAGCATGCGGATTTATCACTGCCTGTTTGTACGCCGCAGGAAGTGGCAAATGCCATTTTGTTTCTGGCCGGCGATGAATCGAACGCTGTTACGGGGCAGGTAATTGTCATTGATCACGGGGCCAATCTGTAATCTATAGAAAATAAAAAGCAATTTTTTTGGGGTGTGTATGGAATGAAAATTTCATGCGCGCCCTTATTTTTGTGATATTGTTGTGATGCAAAGAAAGGGAGGGATCCGGATGGAACAAAAGATTAACAAAAAAAAGATGCTCTTGCAGTTTGAAAAAAATTTGAAGGAGAGTGAAAAAAGTATGGCGACGATCCGGAAATATCTGCGGGATGCAAAGGGGTTTTTGGATTATGCCGGGGAAGGAAATGCCGTTACAAAAGAGGTGGTTATCGCTTATAAACAGGAATTAATCCGCACGTATGCCGTTACAAGCGCAAACTCAATACTGGCGGCGGTAAACCAGCTTTTGCGCGGCGCAGGCTGCGCCGACTGCACGGTAAAGGCGTTTAAAGTGCAGAGGGACGCGTTTCGGGCAAAGGAACGCGAATTGTCCAAGGAGGAGTATATCCGTCTTTTGGTGACGGCGAAAAAAATGGGGCGCGTGCGTCTGTGCCTGGTTATGCAGACCGTCTGCGCTACGGGGATACGGATCAGCGAACTTCCGTTTATTACGGTGGAGTCTCTGCGGACGCGGCGCGCGCAGGTTTTGCTGAAAGGGAAAACGCGCACCGTACTGCTTCCGGCGGAACTTTGCAAGGAGTAAAAAGAGTATGCCGTGGGAAGGGATATCCGCTCAGGCAGCATTTTTGTTACCCGGAACGGGAAGCCGTTGGATCGGAGCAATATTCTGCATGATATGAAGCTTTTGTGTGAAGAAGCGGGCGTAGAGACAAAAAAGGTGTTTCCGCATAACCTGCGCCACTTGTTTGCGCTTACATATTACCAGTCGCAGAGGGATATCTGCCATCTGGCAGATTTGCTGGGGCATTCGAATATTAATACGACGCGTATTTATACGATTGCCAGCAGCGAGGAACAGGAGCAGCAGATCGACGGGCTGGGGCTTCTTCTTTTGTAAACCGGTTTTACAGCATAATGTATATTATGAAGTGAAAAACAACGTTTTTTAAGCCATGAAGTACTATCACCTATAATCCTAGGGGGTATTTGCTCTGGCGTAAACAAAGTATAGCAGGGCAATCGTCAAAAGATACGTCACAAATTAAAAAAAGGAGAATATTTTCTCCTTTTTTTTGTGATGCTTTTTTTGGGGGACGCGCCTGATATGGGAGTATACGCCACCTCATAATATACATTATGCGGTAAATCAGATTTTCAGAAACGAGGCTTTGCATGACCGATAAAGAACTTCGTAAGCTGCGGCGTCAGGATCTTTTGCAGCTCTTACTGGCACAGGGAAAAGAAACGGCCGCTTTGCAGGCAGCATTTGAGGAGCAGGGCAAAAAGCAGCAGGAACTGCAGGAGGCAAACGGCCGCCTAATCGCAAAACTCAACGACAAGGATGAACTGATTGAAAAACTGAAGCAGAGGCTGGATCAAAAAGACGCAACGATTCATGAACTTAAGGTTGAAATGGAAAAATGGCGTTCGAACAGAAGTATTGAACTAAAAGAAGCCGGTTCCATCGCAATGGCGGCCTTAAAGCTGAACGGCGTATTTGATGCGGCACAGCGCGCTGCGGATCAGTATCTGTTCAATATTAAACAGATGTATGGCGGACCAAAGGACGAGGAGAGCACATGAGCAAAGAAAAGCTTGACGTGCCAAGCATTGAACTGCTTGAGGCCGAATTGAAAAGAGAACAGTACAAGACGAGTTATGGGCGCATCCTGCGCAGTACGGTGTTCTTGCTTCTGGTTGTGGCGGCTGCCGCGGTGCTGATTGCTATGCTGCTGCTGCCTGTCTTACAGGTGGGCGGAACATCTATGACAGAATCTTTGCAGGATAAAGACATTGTTGTAGCAGTCAGCGGCAACAAATATAAAACCGGGGATATCATTGCGTTTTACTATAACAACAACATCCTGATTAAGCGGGTAATTGCAAAAGCAGGAGACTGGGTGGATATTGACAGGGACGGCAACGTTTTTGTCAACGATAAGCAGATGGATGAGCCATATGTGACAGAGAAAGCGTTCGGCGAATGCAATATAGACCTGCCGTATCAGGTGCCGGAAGGCAAATGCTTTGTTATGGGCGATCACCGGGCGACCAGTATTGACAGCCGGAACACTTCCGTGGGCTGCGTGAACAGCGATATGATAGTCGGAAGGATCGTATTCCGCGTCTGGCCGTTTTCCGGAATCGGACTGTTGGATTAATAGATGGAAGTAAGGAGAGGAGGCAGCAGGATGGAATTTCATTTTTTTGCACAGGCTGCAAAATTTTTGCAGGAGCAGAAGAGGTATAAACGCTGGATGGCTTTGTTTTTGTGTATGGCAGTGGTGGTTGCGCTTGGGACGGCCGCAGCCTTAAAGCTGAACGGCCGGGCCATGACGAAAACGCAGAAAATGCTAAACTGCAGTCTGACGTTGCATACGCATGTGCCGGAATGTTATGACGGGGAAGAAAACCTGATATGCGGTTATGCGGATTTTGTTATCCATACGCACAATGAGGACTGTTATGACGAAAGCGGGACGCTTTTTTGCCAGCTTCCGGAGCAGGAAGCGCATATACATACGGATGAATGCTACGCCGAACAGGAGGTTTTGACCTGCAGCGAAGAAGAATCCGAGGGGCATCTGCATGCGGACGAATGCTATACGGCAGGAGAAGCAAGCTTGGTATGCGGGCTGCAGGAGCATGCGCATACAGAGGAATGCCTGGGCGCAGACGGTTTGCCGGTATGCGGACTCGAAGAACATGCCCATGCCGAAGCGTGCTATGGAAAAGAGCAGGTTTTAATATGTGAAATAGAAGAGGGCGAAGGCGCGCACGCACATAAAGACGGATGTTATGAAATGCAGAAGGTTCTTGCGTGCGGTATGATAGAACTTCATCTGCATACCGAAGAGTGCCAGAACGAAGAGGGATACCTGACGTGCGGGCTGCTTCAGTTAGAGGAGCACACGCATGGTACGGACTGTTTTGAAATTATCGAATCGGTTGTGGCGGATATAGCGGCTGCGGAAACGGAAGAACTTTCTGTTACGGAGGAGCCGGCAGAGACCGAAGCGCCGACAGAAATGGAAGAGACACAGGCTTCTGAGGAGACGGAGGAACTTACCGATACGCAGGCTGCGGAAACGCCTTTGGCAGACGACGGAGAACTTATTACAAAGACTTGTCAGAGCGACTCTTATATTATAACGGCGTCTTATTATGAAAAAGCCAATATTCCCCCGGATGCCAGCCTGATTGCCGAGCAGATAACGCCGGAAAATAATAAGGCGTATTATGAGGAACGCGAAGCCAAATACAAAGAGATAACGGCAGACGAGAATGCCAGTATGAAAGCGCTTTTTAAAATTGGGTTTTATTTGGACGGAACAGAAATAGAGCCAAAAGCTCCGGTTACGATTACGGTACAGCTGCTGGATAAAGACGGTTTGCCGGAAGGCGCGCCGGTAACGGTAGTTCATTTTGCCGAAGAAGGCGAAGAAGTTTTGGACGGAGGAAACGCGCAAAACGGAAGCGCAAGTTTTCAAATGAACAGCTTTTCCGATATTGCAATCGGCGTCAGCACAGCCGAAGCGCCGCAGGAAAAACCGGATTATGTGGATTTAAACGAAGATTATGAATATAAAGACGATATGTTTAAAGTTACGTTTCATGTGGAAGGCCGGGTAACCCTAAAGCAGGAAGAGAACGGCGAAGCCGCTGCGGGGAAAGACGAAGGTTTTAAATCGCCTATGGACGATCCGGAAATGATGGAAGACGGCCATCCTGCGGAAGAGTCCCAGGAAGAGGAAGAAAGCGAAGCGTCTTCGGATGAAGCCCAGGCGGAGGAGGAAAGCGTAACGTCTTCGGAAGAAGTTCCGGCAGAAGAAGAGGGAAAAGCGCCGGCGAAGGAGGCCGAAGCAGAACATGGAAGCAAAGTTTCCGCAGAGGAAGCCGAAGCAGAAAACGAAACGGCGGCAGACGGGGCCGAAGCAGGGACTGAAAGAGAATCTTCTGTGAATAACGCCGGGGCAGAACAAGACAGTGACGAACGCGTAGACGAATCAATTGAAGAAAGCGGATCATCTGACGGAGATGACAGAACGGAAGAATCGGCAGGGGAAAACTCAGACGACATGGAGACGGCGGAAGGTATGACTGAGTTTCAGGTGGAACCGTTGGATCCAAAATCAGAAGTTTATGCGGCCGTAATGAATTATACAAAAAAGATGAATATAGTAAATGCGTCCGGGATGATGCGGGCATTGTCTTTCCGCATGGTGTATGACGGTGTGGAATTGGATTTGTCGGAGTGTAAAGTTACTGCCAGAATCGTTCCGGGAGAAGCGATTGAAGAACGCCTGGAGGCTTTTGAAGACGGCGCAAAGCAGCAGGCAATTACGATTGCGGCGGTGGAAGTGTTAGAGGACGAACAGGTCAGCAAGCTGGATACCGTGGTTCTGACGGATACGGCAAAAAAGAAAAGCATGACGGCGGAACTTCAGGGCGGCAATCTTACGGTATATGGACAGGAAATGCTGGATCCTGAATTTACGGTGCAGTATTACGCTTATATGAACCTGATGGCGACGTCGAAAACAACGGAGCAGCCGGAGGACAGTGAGCCTGTAGAATTGATTGATACATCAAATAATGAAAATGGTACGCGCGGAAAGCTGCCAACGAATACAGCCAATTTGCCGGAAATGGTTATGTACGTTAAAAAAACGGGAGAGATAACATATCCGCAAACAGTTAAATGGAAAGTTGCTGAACCCATTTATATACCAACATTACAGGAATTGTACACGGAGCAGACATTCAACTACGTGAACTATCCGGCGCTTGAAAATTTTGATAAATTCAGGGACAGGAAATCTAAGTATGAAGTGTCGTCTGTTTGGATATTGAAAGATGGAAAACAACCGGACAGTATCAATGAGGATGACTGGAATATTTATGAAAATCCAAATGAATTGAAATTTACAAACAATCCGGCTGCGGCAAATGAGAATATTATCTATATAAAATCGGATATGGTAATTCGTCTGGTGGCGAATCCGACTACAGGAGGATTTAATAATGACGCCGCATTTTATGATTATGATATTACGGACGGCAATGTTTATCTGGATGCAGGTTTGACTCAAATAGGAACCAGGGATTCAAAACAGACGTTGTATGCTAATACAAAAAGACAGGGAATAAACAACGTTTCAAATTATGGTTCAGGCACTCTCAGATATGGTTTTGGTAACGCTAATACAGGTTTGACGGGATTACATAATGATCAGTTGAATGGTTTTTATATTAATAAAGCGAATGGTGTAAAAGATGTATATAGAGGATGTTCATTTGGGCTGGTTGAGAACAAATTAAAAGGTGATTATCCAGATATTAAAGCTGTGGCGCCAAAGATATTTGGTTTTGAGCCACAGATTGGAAAAGAAGTAATACCCGGCTTTTCCCTGTCCTTCAAACGTGACGGAGATGTACATACACTAACGGCGGTGAATGGAACTAATACAAAAGATTTGGATAAACTTCAATATGCTGGCGCAAGCTGGAGTGGTATTAATAGGTGGACAAATCAGTTTTGGCCTATGGATTCTTCTGTGAAAACGTTTGGTACAGATGGACACGATTTGAAATTTGGGAATAAGGAATTAGGGGAGAAACGACAAGCAGTTGGGGAAGGAACGGCTTCATTTCCTGTAGCGGATGATAATCAAGAGGATCACAACAGCTATTTTGGCATGAATTTCGCAATTGATTTTGAACTGACGCAGGATTATGTCGGCCCGTTAAATTATTATTTCTTTGGTGACGACGATATGTGGGTGTTTTTGGACGGCCATCTGGTATGCGATATCGGCGGCGTGCATACTTCCGCCGGGGAATACGTGGACTTATGGGACTGGATCCCAAAAAGCAGTACAGATACATCTGCAAATGCAAATGGAATTAAAAAAGCCGGCCCGCATACCTTAAAGTTCTTTTATACGGAACGCGGGGCTTCCGGTTCCACCTGCTGGATGCAGTATACGCTGCCGTCTGTCAGTTCCGTTCCGGTGGACTATTTTGACCAGAATTATAAGCATACGCTGACCGTGAACAAAAAAGTCGAAGACATCGGGCAGACGGATAAGGAATTTGCATTTACAATCCGCCTTATGGATAAGGACGGCCAGCCTCTCTACAATTATTATTCCTACAAAATAATGGATAAAAATAATGAGCAGGTAGACGGCGGGAGTATCAAAGACGGCGATACGTTTAAATTAAAGCAGGATTATTCCATCATCATACGCAACCTGCCGGACGGCGCCAAATATACCATAACAGAAGAAGAAAACCGTCATTATGAGACGACGACGCAGATTGGGAACGGGCCGGTAAAACCAGGAACGGAGGCGTCCGGGGATATCGACTGGGACAGGGACGACGAAGTGACGTATATCAATAAGGCGCTGCCATTTGAACTGCCGGAAACTGGCGGTGTGGGCGGTATGCTGTATACAATAGCGGGTGTTTTTGGCGTAATGTCAGGCACAGGCTTTCTGTATAGAAAAAAATTCGGAGAAAGGAGGGCGTAACGATCCTCTTGGATCTGGATTGGATGCAACAAAAATAAAAATAAAAAAGAAAAGGAGAATGAATGATGAGACACATGAAAAAAATTGCGAGCCTCGTATTGGCTCTGGTAATGGTAATGACAATGGCGATGCCGGTGTTTGCGACTAATGTGGATAATGTAAACGCAGGTGATGATGTAAAAGGAACGATTACAATTGATAACGCAGTAGTAGGCCAGACCTACAGTATCTATCAGATTTTCTCTCTGGAAAGCTATAATAAGACGAATAATACATATGCGTATAAAATCGTAGATGCGTGGAAAGGCTTTTTTGAAGGAGAAGAAGCGGGAAAAGGCTTTGTAGAAATTGACAAACAGGGATATATAGAATGGAAAGCCGCAGCAGATGCGAATATGGTTGCATTTGCAAAAGCAGCTTTGGCATATGCCGAAAAAAATAATATTTCTGCAACCGCTTCGAAAGAAGCGGCATCCGATGTAAAAGACGCTGAGACGACGACTGTGGTATTTGAGGGACTTTCATTAGGATATTATCTGCTGGATTCCACCGTTGGTACGCTTTGCTCCCTGAATACGACAGATAACACGGTTACGATTCAGGATAAGAATGAAAAACCGACTACAGACAAAAAGGTAGAAGAAGATTCTACAGGCAATTATGGCGAAAATAACGATGCTAATATCGGTCAGACCGTGAACTATCAGACCACAATTACAGCCCAGGAAGGTGCAAAAAACTATATCCTGCACGATAAAATGACTGGTTTGGATTTCATAGAAGTTACAGGGATTACGCTGGACGGCGTTAAAGTGGACGCCCAAAATAATTATACAGTAGAGACAGAAAATTTAGGGGATGACTGTACATTTGAAGTTGTTTTCACACAGGCATTTTGCGATACATTGAAAGCTGGTTCTAAAATTGTAGTAAGCTATTCTGCTGTTGTAAATGAAGATGCAGTGATTGCAGAAGCAGGCAACCCGAATGAGACGCATTTAAGCTATGGTGACAACAACGATAATGAAACAGAAACATCTGAAACCAGAACATATACTTTTGGTTTTGATTTGGTAAAAATTACAGAAGGTAAAGTGCTTTTAACAGGCGCTGAATTTGAACTGTACGGATCAGAGAAAGGGAAAGACAAAATTGCTCTTATAGATAAAGGCAATGACGTTTACCGTGTGGCAACAGATGAAGAAAAGAAAGCGGACGGCTTTGCGTCTGCAATAATCAAAGCAGGAAAAGTAACCATCGAGGGCCTTGACGGCGGTACAACATACTGGTTAGAAGAGACAAAAGCTCCAGACGGTTACAACAAACTGGAAGGGCGTGTGAAAGTGGAACTCAGTGAAAAAAATACGAGCAACCCTGATGGTGCTTCTGTAACAGTAAACAATAATTTAACATCCGCTACCATGAATGGAGACACTTATGTAGAGAATGGCGTTGCAGTAGAGAATAAAACCGGTTCCCTTCTTCCAAGCACCGGTGGTATCGGTACAACGATCTTTTATGTAATCGGCGGTATTCTGGTAATCGGCGCAGGCGTGCTGTTAATTACCAAAAAACGTATGAGCAGGGAAGTATAATTGTACATACCCAGGGACAAGGGCTTGCGTAATGCAAAGCAGTCTCCCGGAGTGCGAATAAACGCGCTGCAGGCTCCGGGGGACGATAAGTCCCTTCTCCTGGTTATGCCGCACAGGCCGGCACCTTCCCGTGGTGTGCGGCGAGCAACGGGCAAAACGCCCGGCCGACGCCGGCAGGCGGTGTAAACCGCTTTAAGACAGCGCCCATTTTTACAGAATTGTGGGGAAACCTATGAAAAGAAAACAGAATAAAAGACGTTTTTCCGTTTCAACCATGCTATTGGTTGTAATCCTGTTGGCGGGAATCGGCGTTATGCTTTACCCTTCGGTCAGCGACTGGTGGAACAGCATGCATGCCACGCGCGCCATTGCGAACTATGTCGAAGCGGTAGACAGCATGTCCGAGCAGGCAAAGGAAGAAATAATTGAAGCTGCCAGGCAGTATAACAAATCGCTTGCCAATGGGGCCAATTTTAACGTTTCTGATGAAAAATATGCGGAGTATGAAAAAATTCTGGATATTTCGGGCACCGGTATTATGGGATATATCCAGATCCCGTCGATAAACGTCAACCTTCCGGTTTACCACGGCACAGAAGAAACGGTGCTGCAGATTGCAGTCGGGCATATTGCGGGTTCTTCTTTTCCGGTAGGCGGAAAGCGGACGCACTGTATTTTGTCCGGGCACCGCGGGCTGCCGAGCGCCGTACTCTTTACCGATTTGGATAAGATGGCGGAAGGGGATATTTTTACGGTAACCGTATTGGATCGGACTGTTACATACCAGGTCGACCAGATCCGGATTGTACTGCCGGAGGAAACCGAAGAACTCGCGATTACGGACGGCAAAGATTACTGTACGCTGGTAACCTGTACGCCGTATGGCGTCAATACGCACCGGATGCTGGTTCGGGGAAGCCGGATTGAGAATAAAAGCGGGGAAGCGGCCGTTACTGCGGATGCGGTCCGGATACCGTCTTATATAGTGATTCCGGCAGTCGGGATACCGCTTTTGTTTCTGACGCTTCTTGGAATGTTGATTTATTACCGCAGAAAACCGCATAAGAAACCGCATCAGGAACTGTTGGATGAGATCAGAAAAAAATAAGGAGGAGATGCCCATGAGGCTCAAGAGAAAAATCCCGGGGAAAATTTTCGCCGTGCGGAACGTGTGCCTGCTTCTGGCCGTTGTGCTGGCTTTTGGCGCGGCGGCGTTTACACCGGCTATAGACGGGACGGCGCGGGCGGTTGATTTTGACAAAGCCTGTTCCTTAACGGTCAACCCGGGCAGCGGGGAATTTTCGGAAGATTTGGCGTCAGCCGGAATTGTGATTGACCTGTATCCGGTGGCGGGAGCCGTTCCGGTGGACGGCCATGATACGTATACATATGATTTTACGGGGGATTTTGCATCGCTTTCGATTTCGGATCAGCCGGATCAGGACGAGTGGAAGGCGCTTTCGCAGAAAGCGGCGGCAATCGCTTTAAAGGATGTAGAGCCTTCGGTAAAAGGCGCCGCAGCCTGGGAAGCTATTCCGGATTTAAGCTGCGGGCTTTACCTGGTAATTGCCAGGGGCGGCGACAGGGAAGATTATGTGGTGACGGTGGAAAACGAAGCCGGAGAGCAGAGTATTGCTACGGTAGCTTATTCCGGGGAGTATATTTATACGATTGCGCCCGCGCTGGTATCGCTTCCGGGTAAGGAAGCGGATGAAAACGGCGATTCTATGACGTCCGGAAGCGGGGAATGGATATATGACGTGGAAACGGACTTAAAAATACAGCGGGCTCTGCGCTACGGGGCGTTGGAAATTACAAAACGCCTTGCCAGCTATGAAACAAAAGACCCGGCGACATTTGTATTTTCGGTGGAAGCTAAGTTAAAGGATAAAACGGTGTACAGCGACGTGGTATCTCTTACGTTTACCGCGCCGGGGGAAAAGAAAACGCTGATTGAAAAAATCCCGGTCGGCGCGCAGGTAACGGTAACGGAGGTATATTCCGGCGCAGTGTACGAACCGACAGTGTCCGCGGAGCAGACGGCTGTAATAGAAGCCGAACAGGCGGCAAATGTTACATTTGAAAATGATTATAACGAAACGCATAAGGGCGGCGGTTCTGTCGTCAACCGTTTTGATTACCATTCGGATACCGGATGGGGCTGGACGAAAATAACGGATGAGGAGTGAGGAGGCCGGATGAGATGAAAAAAAAGACTTGGTTTTTGGCAGCCGCTGCGGTTATCCTGGCCCTGACAGCCGCAGTAGACGACGCGTGGGCGTATTTTACCACATATGCGCAGGCAAAAGGCGGCTATACGCTTTCGCTGGGGGATAAAACCACGGTGGAAGAAGAGTTTTCCGCCTGGACGAAGCATGTTGTGATTGCAAACAGTGAAGATTCCGAGCCGGTTTATGTCCGGGTAAAGGCATTTTGCGGGAGCGAATACGCGCTTGTTTACAGTGACGAAAACGGCAAATGGTCGCCGGGCGGCGACGGTTATTACTATTATAAAGACGTGGTAAACGGCGGGGGCGCAACGGATGAACTGCTGGTGAAAATAGAGCAGGTTCCGGAGGATGTTTCCGATGCGAGCCGGTTCCACGTTGTGATTGTATACGAAACGGTTCCGGTATTATACCGGGAAGACGGGACGCCTTATGCGGATTGGACGCAGAAGGCAGAAACCGGTAAGTTGGAAGGAGGCGGCCTGTAATGAAAAAATGCAGAGCGTTTTTTACTTCCCCGAAGGGTTCGCTTACCCTGTTTGGGCTGGCGGCGCTGCTGCTTTTGTTTTCGTCGGTGGGAGGCGCAAGGGCTGCGCTTACGTATTATTCCGAGACGTATTCCTCCCGCGTGCAGATGTACAATATCGGCGTGACGCTAATGGAAAACGGGGAAAACGTTTCCTGGCGCGATTATACCAGCGCGTCGGACGGAAGCTGGAATGAAAAAACGGGGGAATTGCTCCTTGGCATGCTTCCGGAAGGAGAAGAGATAAAGCCCGGTAAAAAATACGCCGAGGAACTGTGCGTGAAAAACAGCGGTACAATCCACCAGTATGTGCGGGTGGGCATTTATAAATATTGGCTGGACAAAGACGGCAACAAGCTGACGGCGCTTTCGCCGGATCTGATCCGGCTGAATCTGGTAAACACCGATACGGACTGGCTTATAGATACGCAGGCTTCCACGCCGGAGAGGACGGTTTTATATTACCGGAACCTTCTTAAGTCCGGTGAAACGACGCCGCTGTTTGCAGACAGCCTGACGGTGGACGGGATGGTTGCGACAAAGGTAACGCAGACAAAAACAACAGAAAACGGATATACGACGATTACAACGTCTTACGATTACGACGGCGTGCGGTTCTGCGTTGAGGCAAAGGTAGACGCCGTTCAGGAGCACAATGCCGCGGACGCCGCATGGAGCGCCTGGGGACGCCGCGTTTCGGTAAATAACGGCGCGCTTAGCCTGGAGTAAGGAGGAGGAATCATGAGGAAAAAAATATGCGGCCTGCTTTTGTTTGGCGCAGCGCTTCTGGCGGGGACGGCGGGCGTTCATGCGGAAACCTCTTACGGAAGCCCCGACTGGAACGTGACGTTTACAGAAGATGAAAAAATGGAAAGCAGCTTTAGCTCCGCGGATTTGGACGATACGATTTACGGATTGCAGCCCGGGGACAACGCTATTATTACGCTGAAACTAAAAAACGAACACGACGTATCGACAGATTGGTATATGACAAATAAAGTGCTTTATTCGCTGGAGGACCGCAGCAAAAACCAGGCTACGGGCGGCGGCGCGTATACTTATATCCTGACCTATACGGATGGGGACGGAGAGAAAAAGACGCTGTTTAACAGCGATACGGTAGGCGGCGAAAATTCCGGCGCGGCCGGGGAAGGGCTGCATGCGGCCGCAAGCGCGTTAAAGGATTATTTTTTCCTGGACACCTTAAATAAGGGCGACGGCGGCACGGTGACGCTGGAGGTTGCCCTGGACGGTGAAACGCAGGGGAACGATTATCAGGATACGCTGGCGGATCTTTCCATGAACTTTGCGGTGGAATTAAACGGGACGCCGGGAATGTCCGCGGAAAGCCCGTCTGGCGGAGCTCTGGGAGAGACTCCGGTAGAAGGTCCCGGCCAGGAGGGCGGTACGGATACCGCAAGGGATAACGGCAGGCGCAGGACGGTTGTGCAGACCGGGGACGATACGATGCTGGCGCCGTATATTATTGCGGCAAGTATCAGCGGGAGTATTTTATTTGTACTCGCCGTGTATATGAGCCTGCGTTCCGGCAGGCAAAAAAGGAGGGCGCTGCAATGAGAAAACTCTTGAAGGAAGGCACGGCTCTGGTTTTGTTTCTGGCTGTTTTACTGGCGGCGTTTATCCCGGTAAAGGCAGCAAAGGAGGAGTATACGTATACGGTACGGTTTTTCTCCGGCGCGCAGGGGACGATTAACGGTCAGGAACTTGTCGAATGCACCGGCCTGCATTATGGGGATCGTGTGACGTTTAATCAGGGAATCGTACAGGTAAAGGACAACGGCAAATATTATATAAAAGGAATCCGTGAAAGCGGCAGGGACAATAATACGGTAAATAACACCGCGTCTTTTCCAGTGACGGGGGATATGGATTATGTCGTTGTATACGGGATATTGGGAAATGCGGTGGCATATACGGTAAATTACCAGGATACGGACGGGAATGCTCTGGCCGAAAGCGAGACATACTATGGAAATATCGGGGATACGCCGGTGATTGCATTTTTATATATTGACGGTTACCAGCCGCAGGCTTACAATCAGACGAGGACATTGACCGCGAATGCCGCGGATAACGTATTTACATTTGAATATACCCCCGTGAACGAAACGGAGGAGC
>CAJTLD010000047.1:0-13105 GCA_910577065.1 uncultured Lachnospiraceae bacterium
ACGCACCCAGCCCGTCTGTGCCCGACTGCTCCGTAATTTCTTCCGCAAGCTCGCTGACCGACTGCTTAATCCGCGCCGCCTCTTCCGTTTTCATCTCGCCGCGGTAATGCGCATACAGCTGATCCGCATCCGCCTGTATCCTCTTTAGCCCGGCCGCTTTTTGTTTGGCAGACAAAATCAGTTCCGACGCCGGGTACAGTTCCATAGCGTCTAAATTTTCAATGGAACGCTGGCTTTCCACGTCAAAGCTGCGCAGCGAATCAATCTCGTCGCCCCAAAATTCCACCCGGTACGGATTTTCCTCGGTCAGCGGGAAAATGTCCAAAATCCCGCCCCGGACCGCGAACTGCCCGGCCGATTCCACCTGGTACGCCGGCTCGTAACCGATCTCCACCAGTTCTTTTTTCAACCGATCCAAATCCACGGCGTCCCCCACGCGGTAGGTTTTCACCGCCTCCAAAAACCGCTCCGGCTTCTGAAGGCGGTTCATCAGCGCGTCGTACGTCGTGACAAGCGCAACCGGTTTTTTCTCCGCTATGGTCTTAAGAGCCAAAATCCGCTCCCTTGTCAGCACGTTTCCGCGCAGATCCGACTGGTAAAACAAAATATCCTTTGCCGGATAATAAACCGTATCCGGATCATAAAAACGGTATTCTTCGTACAGTTCACGCGCCTTTTGCTCATTAAAAGTGACAATGATCTTATATTTAAAATCATTGCCCAATCCATACGTCAGATGCGGTTTTTGCGAATCAATACATCCGGAAACCATCCTCAAACCCGGTTTTGCCCGAAGCTGCGCCCGAAGCTTTTCCAGCTCCTCCATAGCGCGCAGCGGCTCTAAAAATGCTCTCATATTACTCCCGATTCTTCCTGTTAAACTCGTTCATGGCGCGATCAATCCCGCCGTTTACCACATATCCAGCCGCCGTTACGGCATCGGCAACCGCCCCGTCAATCAGCCTGCGTTCCGCCTGTGAAAAACGGCCCAGCACATAATCCGCCAAATCCCATCCGGCAGGCTTTTCTCCCACGCCGATTTTGATCCGCGCAAACGCGTCGCTGCCGGTTCTCGCAATAATGTTTTTGATACCGTTATGCCCCCCGGCGCTCCCTTTTGCCCGGATCCGGATATTCCCGCAGGCCAGGCTGATATCGTCGTATGCCACCAGAAGATGCCCGGCTGCATTCAGCTTATAATACGCCAGAATTTCCGCGACGCTTTCCCCGCTTAAATTCATATAGGTCTGCGGCTTTACCAGAAGCGCTTTGACGCCTTCCACCGTCCCGATCCCGCAGACGGCTTTGTGTTTTCTGATATTCATATTTATATTGTATTGTTCCGCCAGCGCGTCAATGACATCAAATCCGACATTGTGGCGGGTATTGACATACTTTTTGTCAGGATTCCCGAGTCCCGCAATAATATACATGATTCCTCCTGCCGCTTCCGTATCCTTCTTCTTCCACATTACCTGTAAAAATCCCATCAAAACACCTCCGGACGTTTGCAAACTGCCCTATATTTTAGCGCAGATCGGGGGATTTGTAAATGATAAAAAACCCTTTCGCCTGCCATTCAGACGAAAGGGCTTCTTTTTAGTTGTAATACTCCATGGCAAGAACCTCAGCCCGATATTTCTCCAATATCAAATCCTGTATCCTGTCCCTGGTATCTGAATTGATTGGATGTGCAATATCCCGATACTCCCCATCCACCGCTTTGCGGCTGGGCATTGCAATAAACAATCCTTTCTCACCTTCAATTACTTTAATATCATGTACCACAAATTCTCCGTCAATAGTAATGGATACGACAGCTTTCATCTTGCCTGTTTTTTCAACTCTCCGGATTCTTACGTCCGTAATCTGCATATTCGCTCCCCCTTTCCCGCAGGACGCTTCCAGGCTAAAAGCGCAGTTCATTATTTACATTACATATCTGGCATTCTCTTCACAAACTACCTTTACTCCCTGATCCCCGCAATAATAGGTATTTGCACGTAATGTATTGCGGCTCTCCACGATGCAGTTTTCGATATGCGTATTGTCCCCAATATATACGTCGTTTAAAATAATAGAATTTTTTATTACGCAGTTTTTGCCGACAAAAGCTTTCTTAAACAGAATCGAATTTTCAATTTTGCTGTTTACAATACAGCCGCTGGCAACTAAGCTGTTGCGCACGTCAGAACCCGTATTGTACTTCGCCGGAGGCAGATCGTCTACCTTTGTTGCGATCTTCGGTTCGTCACGGAAGAAGAACTTGCGCACTTCCGGTTTTAAGAAATCCATATTTGTCTCATAATAAGAATCAATAGACGCGATGTTGTTCCAGTAAGTTTTCAGCTTATAGCCGTATATCCGCTTTAAGTTCTTGTAGCGGATCAAAATATCGGATACGAAATCATAGCGTTCCTCTTCTGCACAGCGCTCTAACATTTCTATCAGCTGGCGCCTGCGGATAATATAGATACCCGTAGATACCGTATTGGAATTTGCCATCATCGGCTTTTCTTCAAATTCTACAATCCTTGATTCTTCGTTCATGCGGACTACGCCGTAACGGCTGACATCCGTACCTGCCGGAAGATCCTTGCAAACAATTGTAATATCTGCTTTTTTATTGATATGGTAATCCAGTAATTCATTAAAATCAACTTTATATACGCAGTCCCCGCTGGTGATAATCACATACGGCTCATGGCGGCGCCTTAAGAAATCAATGTTCTGGTACATTGCATCCGCCGTCCCGCGGTACCACCAGTTATTCGAAGCGGTAACCGTAGGCGTAAACGTATATAACCCGCCCTGTTTCCTTCCGAAATCCCACCACTTGGAGGAACTTAAGTGTTCGTTCAGGGATCTTGCGTTATATTGCGTCAAAACCGCAACCGTATGGATGCGTGAGTTGCTCATATTGCTGAGCGCAAAATCAATACAGCGATAGCTTCCGCCGACCGGCATAGCTGAAACTGCCCTGCGGCTTGTCAGCTCCTGCATACGATTACTGTTGCCACCTGCCAGAATAATTCCTAATGCCTTCATTTGCTTTCACCTGCCTTAATAATATATTCTCCTGAAGCAAGCAGGCCCTCCGGGTAATCCCCGTTTGCTGTTACGCCGGAAATAGCCGTATTCTTGCCGATTTTAACGTTTGATGGTATAAAGGAATTTTCTCCGATAGTAACAAGGCCAAATGCATATACCTGGTCATTCAACTTGCTCGCCGCTTCTTCCCCGATGCCCATTTCAACTCCGTCGCCGATTTCACATTCTTCGGCAATGATTGCTTTGTTGACGGTACAATTTCCGCCAATTTTCGTATCACGCATAATAATGGAATCTCTTACGACGGTTCCTGCGCCGATTACAACGCCTGCGCCGATTACGGAATTATACACTTCACCGTATATCTCCGTGCCTTCCCCAATGATACTTTTTTCAATAATCGAATCCGCGGAAACATATTGCGGCTCCACATTGTCCGTCCTGGTATAGATTTTCCAGTATTCTTCATATAAGTTAAATTCCGGAATCAAATCCACCAGTTCCATATTGGCCTCCCAGTAAGAGCCCAATGTTCCGACGTCTTTCCAGTAGCCGTTATACTCATAGGCGTACAGCGGCCTGCCGGCCTCGTGGCAGTACGGGATAATATGTTTGCCAAAGTCGCAGTTACTTTGATCTTTCATTGCGATCAGCGCTTCTCTGAGCACCTTCCAGGTGAAGATATAGATACCCATAGACGCCAGGTTGCTTCTCGGATGCTCCGGCTTTTCTTCAAACTCCAGAATCTTTTTGTTCTCATCCGTAATTACAATGCCAAAGCGGCTGGCCTCCTCCATCGGCACCGGCATTGCCGCAATTGTAACGTCCGCATGGTTTTCCTTGTGGAAATCCAGCATAACCTCATAGTCCATCTTATAAATGTGATCTCCGGACAGGATCAGCACATACTCCGGATTGTAACCGTCGATGTAGCCCAGATTCTGATAAATAGCGTTCGCCGTCCCGGAATACCATTCGCTCCCGGCAATCTTTTCATACGGTGATAAAACGGTCACTCCTCCGTGGTTGCGGTCTAGATCCCACGGAATACCGATTCCGATATGGGAATTTAACCGAAGCGGCTGGTACTGCGTCAGTACGCCGACCGTATCCACACCCGAATTGATACAATTGCTCAGTGGAAAATCGATAATACGGTACTTCCCCCCAAAAGCCACTGCTGGCTTTGCTACGTTGGATGTCAGTACCCCCAGCCTGCTTCCTTGTCCTCCTGCTAATAGCATAGCTATCATTTCTTTACGAATCATATCACTCACCTCTCGTCAATTTTCAATATGTGATATGGGAATTATATCATACTTATAATTCTTTGTACAACATTTTTAACAACTGAAACCGCTTTTTTTGTTATTTTATGTAAATTTTAACGAAAAATTCAAGTTTACCACCGCAATTATTCAGTAATATTTTTTCCATAAGTTCCAAAACCGGGATAAATTTCAAAAAAACCCCTTTCGGGATTTGCAAAAGGGAGCCGTACTGTTATAATAATCAGTAACACAAAAACTACTAAAACAAAAAGAATGGGCAGGTAATCACTATGTATCAAATCAATTTCAGACAGCCAATCCACATTCACTTTATCGGTATCGGCGGCATCAGTATGAGCGGGCTTGCCGAGATCCTCTTAGAAGAAGGCTTTACCATTTCCGGTTCCGATACAAAAGAATCGCCTCTTACGCGGCAGCTTTCCGAAAAAGGAATCCGCGTCTTTTACCCGCAGTCTGCCGCCAATATTATTCCCGGCACAGACGCCGTAGTCTACACGGCCGCTATCCACGGGGATAACCCTGAATTTGCCGCAGCCAAAGAAAAAGGGCTTCCCATGCTCTCCCGCGCCGAACTGTTAGGTCAGATTATGGACAATTACCCGGCTTCCGTCGCAGTCGCCGGCACGCACGGCAAAACAACCACCACCTCCATACTGACGCAGATTTTGCTTGCGGCAAAAAGCGATCCTACCGTTTCCGTTGGAGGCATCCTAAAATCAATCGGCGGCAATATCAGGGTCGGACATTCCGATATCTTCCTGACGGAAGCCTGCGAGTATACCAACAGTTTTTTAAATTTCCGGCCGAAATACAGCATTATACTGAATATAGAAGAAGATCACCTTGACTTTTTCCAGGATCTTGAAGATATCCGCAAATCCTTCCATAAATTTGCGGCAAATACGCTTCCCGGGGGCTCTCTCATCATAAACGGTGAAATACCCGCTTACAGGGAACTTACAAAAGGGCTTGATGTTTCCGTCGCCACATACGGCATGTCGGAAGAATTTGACTGCCATCCTGACAAGATTACATTTGATGAAACAGGATGCGCCTCCTTTACGGCCGTATACCGCGGACAGCCCGTAGTTTCTGTTTCCCTTTCCGTCCCCGGCGCCCATAACGCGTCCAATGCCTTAGCCGCCGTTGCAGCCGCTTTAAAACTTCGCATCCCTGCCGCCGCAATCCAAAAAGGCATAAAAGATTTTAAAGGCGCCGACCGCAGGTTCGAGTTGAAGGGCGTATTTGGGGATCAGGTCACCGTCGTTGACGACTATGCCCACCATCCCACCGAAATTACCGCCACCTTAACGGCAGCGGCCAATTATCCGCACAAACGGCTGATCTGCGTGTTCCAGCCGCATACGTATTCCAGGACGAAGGCTTTTCTCCCCGAATTTATACAGGCGCTGTCCCTCGCAGATATCATCGTACTGGCGGATATTTATGCCGCAAGGGAAACGGATACGTTAGGGATCAGTTCGCGCGATATTGAAAAAGGCTTAAAGGGACTGGGCCGGGAAGCCTTTTATTTCCCCTCTTTTTCGGAAATTGAAAAATTTTTGAAAAAAAAATGTATGCACGGCGACCTGTTGATAACCATGGGAGCCGGAGACGTTGTTAAAATTGGAGAAGACCTGCTTATGCACTAAGTTATCCACATTATCCACATTTTAAGTGTTGTTTTATAAACATTTTCAATGTGGATTTTCTCTTCTCCTAAAGCCTTATGATCTTCCACGCATCCCGCATTTTTTAAGACTGTTATCCACATTATCCACAATTGCGCAATCCATTGATTTTACTGGATTTATCGCAAAATTAACCCTTTTCAATTTCAGGAACCCATGCTATAATTTGGGAACAGAATCAGAAAGACAGAAAAGAGGGCGCTACAATGGCTGATATTACATTAGACGGATGCGGCTTATTTACATCAACCAGCATTCCCAATATCTTCATAGACAAGTATATGGCAAATGCAAACGGTGAATTTGTTAAAATTTATCTTTATCTCCTGCGCTGCATGAACTTAAATAAACATGCCTGCACCATTTCCGAACTTGCGGATATTTTTGAGCATACGGAAAAGGATATCCTGCGCGCCTTAAGTTACTGGGAGAAAATGCAGCTTCTTCATCTGGAATATGACAAAAACCACGAAGTTTCCGGCATCTCGCTTGGGTTTCCGGACTCCGGGGTTTCCGATGCCCCAAAAAAACCCGAACAGGACGCGTCCCTTTCTGCTTCTGCCGCTAAAGATAAAAAAAGCGCGGAGTATACCTTAGAACAGCTTGACGAGTTCCGCAAGGATGAATCTGTCCAGGAAGTGCTTTTTATTACGGAAAACTATCTCGGACGGACGTTAAATTCCACAGACATACAGACCATACTGTACTGGTACGACGGACTGCGCTTTTCTACGGATTTAATAGAATATCTGGTTGAAACCTGTATCAGCAACGGGCATACCAGCCTCCGCTATATGGACAAGATCGCCCTTGCCTGGGCAAAGGCAAACATTTCCACCGTTGCAGAAGCCAAACAGGAGCACAGTATGCACCACCAGGACACCTACGCCGTTATGAAAGCCTTCGGCATCAGCGGGCGCAACCTGATTTCCTCGGAGCTTTCAACTATCCGCAAATGGACAGGCTCCTATGCCTTATCCATGGACATTATAAAGGAAGCCTGCCGCCGCACCATCGCCGCAACCGGCAAAGCCAGCTTTGAATACGCCGATACCATACTGACCAACTGGCACAAAAGCAACGTACATAACCTGAACGATATTGTAAAACTCGACGCGGCGCACCAGAAATCCCGCACCGCGGCAAAATCCAGGGAAGCGGCGCGCTCCGTCCCGGGAAACCGTTTCAACAATTTCCCACAGCGTACGTACAACTATGACCAGCTGGAAAAACAGCTTCTGAACACGACACATTAAATACACTTTATATGAAAATACATGGAGAACAGTTATGTCGCTAAGCAATACGCAATACGATGAAATTTTACGTGAATACAATGCCAGGCAAATCCGCAACCAGCACTTTGTCGACGACCGGGTCAAAGAAGTGTATGGGAAAGACAGGCGTTTAAAGGCCATTGACGATGCCATCGCCTCCTGTTCCCTGTTCCAGGCCAAGAAATTATTAAACGGCGACGTAAACGCGCTTGCCCAGTTACGCGCCCAGCTTGCGGAATATAAACGGCAGCGTGTGGACATTTTAGATGAACTCGGCTATTCCGAACAGTATTTTGAACCTTCCTACGAATGCTCAGACTGCAAAGATACAGGATATATCGGCAACGACCGGTGCCACTGCTTCAAACAGCGCGCCATTGACCTGGTCTATACACAGTCAAATATCCGCAGCATTTTACAGGATGAAAACTTTGAACACTTTACTTTTGACTATTATTCCAAAACCGAAAAAAATCCTGCGACCGGGCTGACTGTCTATGAGACGGCTCAAAACGCCGTCCGGGAATGCCACAAATTTATTGATTCGTTTGACGCGTCTTTTGGCAATCTCTTTTTTTACGGGGATACAGGCGTCGGCAAAACATTTTTATCCAACTGCGTTGCAAAAGAACTTTTAGATACCGGGCATTCCGTCATTTACTTTACGGCATTCCAGTTATTTGAAATATTTGAAAACAATACGTTCCATAAAGCATCTGATGAAGATATGATCGCCGCACATCAGAACATTTTTGAATGCGATCTTCTGATAATTGATGATCTTGGCACGGAACTGCCAAATTCTTTTACTACCTCTCAGTTGTTTTTGTGTCTGAATGAACGGATACTCCGCAAAAAATCTACTATCATTTCCACGAACCTTTCGTTAAACCAGGTAGCGGAAATTTATTCCGAACGGACTTTTTCCAGAATATCCAGCAGTTATACGATCTTAAAGCTATTAGGCGACGATATTCGCATCCAAAAAAAGTTTTTGTAATACGAAACCGTAATTCATTAGATTTTATCTATTGAAGGATAGACAAATGTTTTATTTTATTTAATGGAGGAATGAAATGGCAAACGATGAAAAATTATTACAAACCCTTCCTACCGGAACGCTTGGGCTTATTCCGCTCGAAAGCTTCAAAGAGATGGGCGAAAAGGTAGACCGGTATCTGGTAAAATGGCGGGCTAAGCGTGAACATGAACATGAAGACAGCCTTACCTTTAACCGCTACAAACGGGACACTTATATCCTAGACGCCGACTGCCCGCGCTTTGGGAGCGGGGAAGCAAAAGGCGTTATCCGGGATTCTGTCCGCGGTTATGATCTCTACCTGATGGTTGACGTAACAAACCACCATTTAAGCTACTCGCTGTGCGGGCACAAAAATTTAATGTCCCCGGACGACCATTTTGCGGATTTGAAGCGCATTATTGCAGCCGTCGGCGGAAAAGCCAGGAGAATTACCGTCATTATCCCCTTTTTATATGAAAGCCGCCAGCACAAACGGACTGCAAGAGAGTCCTTAGACTGCGCCCTCGCGCTTCAGGATTTGATTAATATGGGAGTAGACAACATTATTACGTTTGACGCCCATGACCCAAAAGTCCAGAATGCAATCCCCTTAAAAGGCTTCGACACCGTGCAGCCTGCCTATCAGTTCATTAAAGGACTGTTAAACAACGTCCCGGACTTAAAGATTGACAACGATCATATGATGGTTATCAGCCCGGACGAAGGCGGTACAAACCGCGCCATCTACCTGGCCAACGTACTTGGCGTTGATATGGGCATGTTCTATAAACGCCGCGATTACAGCAAACTGGTGGATGGGCGCAACCCAATTGTTGCGCACGAATTTTTAGGCTCCTCCGTAGAAGGAAAAGACGTGCTGATTATCGACGATATGATTTCTTCCGGCGACAGCATGATTGACGTAGCCACCGAATTAAAGAAACGCAAAGCAAACCGTATCTTTGCCATTTCGACCTTCGGGCTTTTTACGAACGGCCTCGACAAATTTGACAAGGCATATGAAGACGGCATCATCTACCGTGTCTTAACGACGAATTTGACCTGTCAGGATGAAGACCTCCTTTCAAAGCCCTATTACATTAACTGTGATATGAGTAAATATATCGCTTATATTATCGATACCTTAAACCACGACGTTTCCATAAGCGATCTGCTCGATCCATACGAACGGATCAAACGCACTTTAGACAAATACCGCAAAGCAAATTCATAAGCTAAAGCAAAACAATATCCCCCGGCCAAAGCCGGGGGATTCTTATTTAAAACAAATCGATGTTGCCTTCTATTTTATTGTTAATAACATAATATGCTTTCCAGTCTTGTGGTTTTAAGTAAACACACAGTGACTTGATAGAGGATTCACGGTGGCCGTCTGCAATATATGCAGCTTTTACCCTGGCAATCACATCCGTTATATCTGCCTGCATAGCGCCGTTATCATCGTACTGCAGTATCAGTTCAGGCACTACAGGCTCTTTTACAGCTTTTTTGGCTTTAACCGCAGCTTTTTTGGCTGTTTTCTGTGCGGATTCTTTGGCAACTCCTGATGTCTCAGTTTTGACTTCTTCTTTCTTCACTTCTTCTTTCACAACTTCCTCTTTCTTCGGGGATTCTTTTTTCACTTCTTCCCTTGCTTCTTTCTTTGGCGTAGTGTTTTTTACCTGCGCTGTTTTCTTGGTTGCTTTCTCTGCCGTCGCTTTTGCTGTCATTTCTTTGCCGTTTTCTGCTTGTCCGGATGTTTTTGCTTTTGATCCTTCTGGCATAATGATTGACCTCCCTAATCCTGATAACTATTCACATACTAAAAACTTTTCCATTGCCTGCAACGCTTCGTGTTCATCGTCGCCTTCGGTGACAATATTCACCGTCATTCCTTTTGAAGGATTGAACGCCATGATTCCCATAATGCTTTTCGCGTTGATCCTGCGGTTTTCACTCTCCAGGATAATCTTGCTGTCAAACTGACATGCAACCTGTACTAATTCGGCAATCGGATTATCATACTCCTTTGAAACATTTGATACTACAATCTTTTTTTTGCTCATGATTTCCTTTCCTCCTAAAGCACAATCATTAATATAAACTATAATATCCAATTTGACAACATGTTTTTAGAAAATCAGTAAAATCAACGAAAGAAACGTATTATCGTTATAAAAATTATACATATTTATGGATCAATAAGATATCCGATAAAGACATTTCCTGCATTTGCAAACATTTCCGACGCATCTGAAAGACCCGTCCTCTCCGCCGCGCCTTTTGAAGGATCGTATAACGTAACATTCTGCGCGTCATATCCGGTCACCAATACGGCGTCCGTATTGCTGCACATGGCAAATACAGGCGTCCCCAGGTTTACATAATACAGCGCCTCTTCCAGCGAGCATCCCGTTAAATCAAGAGCCGTAACATCTTCCATCGTCGTCGCTAAGATTTCTCCCGGCGTCTTGCCCTGATTAAGCAGCGCCGCCACGCCGATATGGATCGACTCCCGTTCCAGCATAGCGCTGACGCACCGGGCGATAGACGAGGACGCAGCGTCTTCTTCCCCTTCTTTTACTTCCATTGCCGGCTGTATGGATTTTCTGGCCCGTTTCCAGATATACTGCTGCCTGCCGCCAATCACAACGCCCATTTCTTCATTGGCCGCCGCAATCGCCTCCGGCAGGTTATCCGTCGCCTGCAGCACGTCTCCCCTCGCATAGGCATAATAGAGACGCCCTTCCCCTTCCCGGCCCAGTTCTTTTTCCCGATCTTCCTCCGCCACAACTTCCTTGGGCGTCATAATCTTAGGCGAAACGTTTGGCAGTTCTTCCGCCAGGGAAAGCTGCACCTGCGTTTCCTTGACTTCCGTAACCGTCGTATGGACGCCTACAACCGTACCCGTATCGCCTTCCCGGTTCATAATCGTATCCTGCGGCGCCGCCACATAGGCCATTCCATTAAACTGTATTCTGTTTAAATACATGATATAACCGTCTATTTCAATACCGGATACAAAAAAACCGTCTTTTTGGTAAGACTTTAAGCTTTCCAGAAACCGGGCGTCCACTATCCTGACCTGATACATCGGATACATGGTATTCCCGGCAGGATCCTGATACCGGTCGGATTCCCTTGCCGCTCCGTATACAAAATCCTCGTCCATAAAACCGAGCGGGCTTAAATATTCCCTGCTCTGCGCTTTTATCTCCCTCTGCTTTTCTTCCTCCAGGTCAGCAAAATGAATCGTATCCGAAACATCCCCGTCCTGCCCGCTTGTCCAGGCAAAATACCTGTGAGAGCCGGATATCGCGTAAGAGCCTTCTTTTAACCCGGAAATAAATTCTTCCACCTGCATCGTTTCCAGATCAATCCGGTAAACGGTTCCCTCCAGCATCAGAAAAAACACGCCCTTTGCATTCCTATACATCATCTGGCCCAGATCCGCTTTCATGACCTGATAAGATTTGTCGGCCGGGATAAACAGTTCTTCTTCCACAGTATTTACCACACTGTCATAGCGGTATACGCAAATACCCACTTTGCCCTCATGTATACCGCAGTTCATATATCCGTATACGACAAAATTTACGCTTCCCGTTTCGTCAATATTTATAATCCGGATATCGTGCTCCTGATAATTTTCCCTGCCGTCTATCCCTTCATTCCCGATAAAACTAAACACCCGCGACAGCCGGCCGCTTGTCCCGTCATAACTCCACAGTTCCCCTGCCTGTACAAAACATACGATATTGCCTTTTTCGTTGGCCGCAAACTCCACGTCTTCCGAACGGATCCCAAGCTGGATATATTTGTCATAGACTTCCAGGTTTTCCCCACGGAAAATCTGTTCCATAGTCCTTTCGTAGTTCAGCAAATACATGCGTTCCTCGGCATAACGCACCCGGTAATACTCTTCTACATTATAATATTCCAGTTCGCCGCCTTCCCCGGACGAAGCCACCAGGTAATTCAGCGTCACAACCGAATATGAACTGTTGATTTCTTTGATGGAAGGAATCGGCGTAGTAAGCCGTTTCCCCGCAAAATCCGCCCATGCCACCTGTTTTAAGCTGGAATGGATGTCAACTTTGCTTAACGTGCTGTTATCCCCGGCAGCATTTGGCTCCAGATACGTCGCCAGATTATCGGCCTGTCCCTTATCAAACGTCTTTGTATGAAAATCCATGGCAAACGTAACGCAGTCCGCCGCATAACAATCCTGTTCTTCTATAATCCTGGTATAATAAAAAACCGTATTTTTTCCGGAAGAAAGTTTTAAAATCAAAAGATATTCCTGATTCTGCTCCAGCAGGTTCTGAATAGGGAGCCCCGCATGGATCCTGCCGTTTTCTTCGCTGTAATCCTCCACTTCATTGTCTGAAATCAGCCGCTGGGTGTCCAGGCTTCGGATTTCATACGAAACCCCGTCTATTTTGGCGCCATACGACCGTATCTGCACCGGCAAAATCCGTTCTTTGCCGACCGGTGTGATCGTATCCCGCATATAAACCCCGTCCATCTGCTTCGTATATCCCCGCAGTTCGTTGATTTCCGTTTCTCCGGTATACAGAGAAACCACCGGGAGCGTCGCATCCGCCATTTCAGTTGTCAAATCCCGATTGGTATGGTTTGTCAGCTGCCCGAACCCAACTACGCCTGCACCAAATACGGCAATTAACACAAGCGCTTTTATAATGCCTTTTTTCATGGAGCATTTCCACCTTTCATTGATCCAAACATACAAAACACCGGCTGGTTTTTGCC
>CAJTLD010000047.1:13132-19664 GCA_910577065.1 uncultured Lachnospiraceae bacterium
AAAACGGGCCCTTGTCACGCCTTCTGCGGCAAGGGCCGATTTTGTTCCGATAAAAGCGATTTTGTGCCCCTGGCCTACCACCATCTGCGGCAGCAGCGTCTGCGCCTGCCCCTGCGGCGGTGGATCTCATCATACAAAAGCACCTGTATCACGTCCATCAAATCACGATCCCTGCCGCCGCCCTTACGTTCCGCCGGCTGCACAGGAACCGCCCTGTCATAAATCTGAGCTGCAATTCTGTATAACAGCACCTTGTCGGGATACTCGTCATACATCATACTTCCTTCATATTCCATTTTATCACATTCTTCCTCAACATATGCAAGCAGCTTTTTCATACGTTTTGGATACATTTCCTTCATACGCTGCATATCCCGCTCATATTCTTTTTCGGTCTGGTATACGTTTGTCATTGGATATGTCAGATAAAAGGGCATCCTTTCGCCGTACTCTTTTGGCATCTGCAAATAGGGCTCCTGAAATTGGTTCACTGCAATAGCTCCATATTCCTTTCAATATTATTATACTATATGCCGTTTGGAAGACGATGTTCCCTTTTCTTTTGTAACATTATAGCCCAGTAACTGCCAAAAGACAACAGGGATATGAAAAAAGTGAGCCGGCAGGGATATGATGCCCGCCGCCTCACTGCGTCTTTCCATTCTTATCTTAGTTTCTCCTCAGCGCCTCAATCGGGCTCATTTTAGCCGCTTTTTTGGCAGGATATATGCCGAAAAACAATCCGATCGCGGAAGAAAATGCGGTCGTAACCAATATCGTACTGACACTGATCGACGGCGTAAACGTAAACATCGGATTGACCGCAGCCACAATCCGCGCAATCAAAAACGCCCCCGCAATTCCGCCTGCAATTCCAATCAGCCCTCCTATCATCGTAATAATAGCGGATTCCGATAAAAACTGCAGCAGTATGGAACGCGTTTTGGCTCCTAAGGCCTTGCGGATCCCGATTTCGCGCGTACGCTCCGTCACAGATACCAGCATAATATTCATTACGCCTATGCCGCCTACAATCAGGGAAATAGCGGCCACCAGAGAAATCAGCATAGTTACGACATTGATTACCGTATTGACGGTAGCAAGATAGTCGTTGAAGCTTTCATACTGGTAAATATCTTCCCCATAGCACTGGTGGCGCTTCTCCAGCAAATCGACAACCTGCGCGGTAACCGCCGCCGTATCGGCGTCCTGTTCCGCAAGCAGGTAAATCTGGTAATACGGATCCGCCGACATGCCATAAATCTGTTCAAATACAGTCAGGGGGAAATAAACCGTAACCGGCGTATTGTCATAGGTAAAGGTGAACATGGACTCCTTTTCCATTGCCTCCACGCCGACAATGGTCATTGTAATGTCCATCCCCCAGACCGTAACGTCCAGGTTCATGCCCACCACATCCACAGAGCCGAACAGGCGAATCGCGTCATTTTCCCCAATTACGCAGACGGGCATTCCGGAAAGATATTCGGCTTCGTTAAAATACCTGCCTTTTAAAATTCCCGTTGTGGAAAAATACTGGTAAGAGGCCATCTGGCCGTTGGCGGATACCGAAAACTCGCCTTTTTTGGTAACCGTGCTGCCGTCGGCATACATATAGCTGTTGACAGCCTGAATACCCGGCACGCTTTCTTTGATCGCTTCAATATCCTCCTCGGTAATATAATACGAACCCGTATCGTCAAATGTATACAGGGCAATCTGCCCCGAAGCTATCCCCGCCATCTGATCGGTAATGACGTTTTTAGCCCCGTTGCCAAGCGACATAATTAAAATAACGGAAGATATCCCGATAATGATACCGAGCATTGTCAAAAAGGACCGCATTTTATTCGCCCTGATATTGGAAACAGCCATTTTCAGGTATTCATAAAATTGTGACATGGCCTCCTCCTATTCTGCCGTATCCTGCGGCGCGCCTTCTGCGTCCTCAGCCGGTACGGCCTGATCCGTATCCTGTGCCGCTCCGCCTTCTTCGGCCGGGGCTTCTTTTACCTCTATCCCCTCCATAATACTGGAATCTACGGCTGTAATAACTTTTTCCCCAAGTTCAATACCTTTTTTAATTTCCGTATCTTCTTTTGAAGAAAGGCCGCATGTGACATATTTTTTTACTACAACGCCGTTTTCCACGACGTACACAAAATCTCCCTGCGTATCTGAATTTACGGAGGAAATCGGAACTGTAAGCACATCTTCCGCCGTACCGAGACTAATGTTTACTTTGGCGTCCAGCCCCAGAACCAGGCTGTCGTCCGGGTTATCGATATGTACCTTTACGACAACCATTGCGCTGCCCGATTCGCCCTGCTGAGCGATTTTGCTGATTTTCTGCACGCTTCCGCTGTATTCCTTATCCTGAAATTCAATCACGGCGGACTGGCCCGTTTTCACACTTGCCAGATTGTATTTGGAAACCTTTGTTTCCACGCACATATCTCTTGCGCTTGCCAGCGTAATCAGCGGCGTGCCTTCCGCAGCCATTGATCCCGCAGACGCCTGGATTTCTGTTACAATACCGTCAAAATCTGCCGTAACGCCGGCTTTTGCGCGGTTAAGGTTATCGGCGCTTCTTTCTAACGTCAGCCTGCTGGCCTGCTGGCTGTAGCTGATATTCGCCCTAGCGGCTTCGGATAAAATTCCGGCTTCCGCAGAGGCATTTTTAGACTCCGCTTCGGCAAGCCTGCCCTGTAACTCCGAAAGCTGACTGTTCTTCTGCGCAATCTGCGCCTGGATATTCGTCATTTGGTTGGCCAGTTCCGCCGAGCTGCGCACCGTTTTTCTCTTGGATGCAAGCGCTTTTTCTTTGGATTTTAAATTGTCCCGTAAATCCTTTAACGTGCTTTTTTCTTTTTCGGACAAGCCGCCCTGTTCCTTTTTGGTTTCCAATGCAGATATCTGTATACTTAAATTTTCTGTTTCCGCCTCCAGGCGGGCCACCTCTTCACTGGCTGCCGCATTGTTGTTTGTGGCCACTTCGGTTTCCGTTGCCTGCGCCTGTAAGCTGTTTATCTCTGCCTCTAAGGCGTCAATCTGTCCCTGGATGGTATTGATATCACTGGCGCTTACGGCCAAATCGCGCGCGCTTTCGCTGCTCTTTGCCAAAGAATCGTTGCCTGTCGCATCCTCCGCCATTGCCTGTAACTGGGCGATATCATAATTTTGCTGCAAAGACGCCGTATCGTAGGTCAGCAGGTAGTCCCCGCGTTCCACGCTTTCCCCGAGCGCAACCGGAATTTCACCCACCTGCGCGTCCACAGGGGAAGCGTATACCCTGGTCATTTCGCTCGCAATCGTCCCGCTGGTATCTAAGGTAGATTCTATGGTTTTGTTTACGGCGTCCGCGGTTTGCGCCACCGGGCGCAAATCTTCTTTCCCGCCCAGCAAAGCGCCAGCCGCAAAACGCACAATGAGAAGAAGAACGGCTATAAGAACTATTATTTTCCAGGTTTTCACTTTCTTTTTCGCCCTGCCCTGTCCAAAGGCATTGGTACTCTCTTTTCTTTGAAACATGTTTTCACTCCTTTATTCCTTCTGCTTCTATATTTGCAGTAATTTCTTCTATCGGCTTACCCTGTTGGGCGCTCATATCCGTATCCGACACGATCCTGCCGTCCATAATCCGGATAACGCGCTTTGCGCTGGCCGCGATTTTATTGTCATGCGTAATTAAAATCACCGTACGCCCTTCCTCGTGCAAATCCCGCAGGATCTGCATGATTTCCCTGCTGGACGCCGAGTCTAGATTACCCGTAGGCTCATCGGCTAAAATAACCGGCGGAGCCGCCGCTAATGCCCGGGCAATTGCCACACGCTGCTGCTGACCGCCGGACATTTCCGACGGTTTGTGATCCATCCTGTTTTTAAGGCCGACCTTTTCTAAGGAAGCCGCCGACATTTCATGGCGCTTTGCAGCGGGGACGTTCCGGTAAATAAGAGGCAATTCCACATTCTCAAATGCCGTCAGATTGGGGATTAGGTTAAATCCCTGGAAGATAAAACCGATTTCACGGTTTCTGATTTCGGAAAGCTCATCATCGGAAAGGTGCGCAACATCACTTCCATTTAAATAGTAGCTTCCCGAAGTAGGGACATCCAGGCAGCCCAACATATTCATAAAGGTAGACTTTCCGGAACCGGACTGGCCGATGATAGCCACAAACTCACCCCTGGCAATCCGAAGTGAAACATCGTTTAACGCGCGCACTTCGTTTTCTCCGGGATTGTAAATCTTCATAAGATTTTTGACTTCAATTAAAGTGTCCACTCTTGTTTTCCTTTCTGTTGATTGTATTGTACTATCCGTTTAGTACAATAGTACATTCGTTTTAAAAAGTCAACCACTTTTCAAGAGAACTAATACTTTTTAAGAGAATGTTAATATTCACCTTAAGAAGCAAAGATTGCCATCCTCTTTTACGCGCTTCTATTTTATGTCCGAACGCCATATTTTATTGATATTGAGTGTTTTTGAAATAATTCTTAAGAAATTTTTATAGATTTTTTCCATTGATTTTCATCATTTTAAGTTATATTCTTGAGTGCGTGGTAAAACACGCAGACGACGAATAAGGAGGAACTACTATGACACGACTGCACAAAATTCCAAAACTCCATATAAATCAGGAACAGAAAACGCGCGTTATTACGCTGTTTAACCGCTATTCACTTTTGATCCATGCAGCGCTTTCCATGCTGCTTTGTTTTACAATAGAGGTGATTTCCAGACATTCCATACCGAAAGCGCTGACGTTTTGCGATCAGCATACGCTGGCATTTGTATATAATTCCTTTATTATTTTTGCTTCTTTATCTCTGGTGTACCTGTTCCGCAGGCGGACATTTTTACGTATTATTATCTGCGGCTTCTGGCTGTTTTTGGGAACAATTAACGGATGTATCCTTTCGAACCGGGTAACGCCGTTTGGTTTTACCGATTTAAAATGTATTAACGACCTTTTGTCTATGCAGAATACCAACTATTTTACGGCAAAAGAAGCAACCCTTGTGGTCTGCGTCACAGCGGTATTTTTTATATTTTGCGTCTATCTGTTTATCAAAGGGCCAAAGTTCCAGGGAGAGCGCAGAAAAATCTTAACGCCCTGCCTGGTAGGGTTGTGTTTTCTGATGCTCCCTGTTACAACGCAGGCGGCGCAAAACTCCAATATCCTGGCCAGCTACTTTGCCAATATTGCGCAGGGTTATGAAAACTACGGATTTGTATATGGATTTTCCACCAGCGTCGTTGACCGCGGCATGAGCCGTCCGAAGGATTATTCGGAATCGTCCGTCGCCGAAGCCCAAAAAGCTTCCAAAAAAACCGGCACGGCAAACAAAGACAATCCCAATATTGTAGTGGTGCTTTTGGAATCCTTTATGGATCCGACTGAGGTTAATTACCTGCATTTTTCCGAGGATCCTATCCCCAATTTCCGCAGGCTGTGCGAGCAGTATACTTCCGGTTACCTGAAAGTCCCGGTGGTAGGCGCCGGAACAGCCAATACGGAATTTGAAATTTTAACCGGGATGAGCATGCAGTATTTCGGCACCGGGGAATACCCTTATAAAACAATCCTGAAACAGACCGACTGCGAAAGCATTGCATCCGATCTTTCGGGACTTGGCTACGGCACGCATGTTGTACATAATAACGGAGGCAACTTTTACAGCCGCGCAAACGCATTTTCCAGAATGGGCTTTGATTCTTTTACCAGCAAAGAACTGATGGATATCCGGGAATACACGCCGCTTGGTTCCTGGCCGACCGACGATATCCTAATCGGCGAAACGGTAAAAGCAATGGACTCCACCGAAGGGACGCCGGATTTTGTCTACACGATTACCGTACAGGGACACGGCGACTACCCGACCCAGCAAGTACTGGAATCGCCGGAAATTACAGTAACCGGCGCAAAAGACGAGGCCGCAAATTACCAGTGGGAATATTATGTCAATATGCTGCATGAAGTGGATAAATTTATTGAAAACCTGACCACGGCCCTGGACGAACGCGGAGAAAACACAATCGTAGTATTTTTCGGGGATCATCTGCCAAGCCTTGGATTAGAAGAAAGCGATTTGGCTTCCGGCAACACGTTTCTGACCAGATATGCGACCTGGAATAACTTTGGTCTTGCCAAAGAGGACGCAGACCTTGCGGCCTATGAGCTTTTAGCAAATACGACGAATGCGCTCGGCATCCACGAAGGGACGATTTTTACGTACGAACAAAACGCTCTGGATAAGGGCATATGCGGCAGCGACGCATACCTTTCCGGTTTAAACCACCTGCAGTACGATTTGCTGTACGGCAGCCGGTATGCTTACCGCGGCGCAGATCCCTACCCGGCTTCGGAACTTGTCATGGGCGTGGAAGACACCTCGATTATCAATATCTGGCCTTCCGTTTATTCGGACTACGTTACGGTAAGCGGGCAGAATTTCACGCGGTGGAGCAAGATATATGTCAACGGCGTAAAGGTTCCCACCGTATACGTCAATAACGCAAGGCTCC
>CAJTLD010000048.1 GCA_910577065.1 uncultured Lachnospiraceae bacterium
ATAGCGCGTTTTCGGCGGTTGCGTCCCTATCCGATTACATAAAATGGGATACTTTAGAGCCGTTTCATCCTGTCGCACAGCGAACGCCGCACCCCCTGTCTTCTGGCGGACGGAACTTTGCCAACACTGTTCGCTGTAGTACTAAAACGTGTTTGAAAATTACATGCAGTTGGGCAATATGCCTAAAAATTTGTGTAATATTTATTTTTCAAACACGTATTAGAACAGTATGTTTTGAGGAGGAGAAGAAAAGTATGGAACAAAAGAATAAAAAGCGCGCCGCGCCGCAGGATGGAACATCCCGCAGCGGTTTTTCCGGGAAGCTGGGGTATGTCCTTGCGGTTGCAGGATCGGCTGTTGGGCTTGGGAATATATGGCGTTTTCCGTATCTGGCGGCAAAATACGGCGGCGGGATTTTCCTGCTGACTTATCTGGCGCTGATGCTGACGTTTGGTTATGCGCTGATTGTATCGGAGACGGCGTTAGGTCGTATGACGAAAAGAAGCCCGGTAGGGGCGTTCGGGGCATTTGGCAAAAGCGCCCCATTTCGGATTGGCGGATGGCTCAATGCGGTAATCCCGATGCTTATTGTACCGTATTATAGTGTAATCGGCGGATGGGTTGTAAAGTACCTGTTTGAATATCTGCGCGGCAGCACGTCCGCTCTGGCAGAAGACGGTTATTTTCCCGGTTTTATTGCGGACAGCGCGCAGGCCGAAATCTGGTTTTTGCTGTTTGGGCTTATGGTTGCGGCCGTGTTGTTTGGCGGAGTCAAACAGGGCGTGGAACGCGTTGCGAAGGTGATGATGCCGCTGCTTGTGGTTCTGGCTGTTTTTGTCGCATGCTACTCTGTGACAAGGCCGGGCGCGCTTGAGGGCGTGAAATATTTCCTGATTCCCAACTTTGCAAATTTTTCCTGGATGACGGTGGTTGCCGCTATGGGGCAGATGTTTTATTCGCTGTCGATCGCCATGGGTATTTTATATACCTACGGTTCCTATATCAAAAAAGATGTGGATATAGAAAGATCCACAACGCAGGTGGAAATCTTTGATACGGCGATTGCCATGCTGGCGGGTCTTATGATTATTCCGGCGGTCTTTGCTTTTTCCGGCGGCGATCCGGACATGTTAAATGCGGGGCCGTCCTTAATGTTTATTACGCTCCCGAAAGTATTTTGCAGTATGGGTTTTGGAAGGGCGGCAGGGGTTGTATTTTTCCTTCTGGTGCTGCTTGCGGCGCTGACCAGCGCGATTTCCCTGGCGGAATCAGGAGTTTCCACATTTGAAGATCAGTTTGGGTTAAGCCGTTTTAAAGCGGTGGTACTGATGGGAGTCATCATTATTGCAGTTGGAACGGCGTGTGTGCTGGGATTTGGCGTTTGGGATTTTATTACGCTTTTGGGAATGTCTCTTCTGGACTTTTTTGACTTCCTGACCAACTCCCTGATGATGCCGTTAGCGGCGTTAGCGACCTGCCTTCTGGTCACGCGTGCGGCCGGGCTAAAGCGGATTGCGCAGGAAGTGGAGCAGTCTTCTGCTTTTAAACGTAAGAAGCTGTACGGCTTCTTTATGAAATACCTGGCTCCGGCGTGTATTGTGATTATTTTTATCAGTTCGGTTGCAAATGTATTCGGATGGATTAAAATGTAAATAAATATGCCGCCTCAAAACATTGGGTTATGGGGCGGCGTTTTTTTGTCCAGGGAATTAGTTTTTTGCGTTATAGTTTTAAGACTTGCGGCGGCTTTGCCCGGAAGAGGAAAAAACAATTGACACGGCGTATCGCAAAAAAGTATAATGAACCGTGGATAAAACCTGCCAGAAGACTATCGCGCAGGCTTTAAAGACCGGCGTTGATTTACTTTATAAAACCAACAACCAGAAAACGGAGGAAACCAAATGGCACTCACCAAAAAACCCGTAACCGGGATGAAAGATATCCTGCCGGAGGAAATGCTGATCCGGGATTACGTTATCGGCGTCATCAAAGACACCTACCGAAGCTTCGGCTTTACCCCAATTGAAACCCCCTGCATGGAGCATATCACGAACCTTTTAAGCAAACAGGGCGGCGAAAACGAAAAGCTGATTTTTAAAGTGTTAAAACGGGGGGAAAAATTAAAACTGGAAAGCGCAAAGGACGAGTCCGATCTTGTGGATATGGGAATGCGCTACGATCTGACGCTTCCTCTGGCGCGTTTTTACGCCAACAACGCCAACAACCTGCCCGCGCCGTTTAAAGCGCTGCAGATTGGAAGCGTCTGGCGCGCCGACCGCCCGCAGAGGGGGCGTTACCGCCAGTTTACCCAGTGCGACATTGATATCTTAGGCGAGCCGTCGAACCTGGCCGAAATCGAACTTATCCTGGCGACGACGACGACGCTTGGAAAGCTGGGCTTTTCGGGCTTTGAAATCCGCATCAACGAGCGGCGGATTTTAAAGGCCATGGCGGCTTACAGCGGCTTTGACGAAGCGTCTTATGACAGCGTTTTTATTACGCTGGACAAAATGGACAAAATCGGTTTGGAAGGCGTGGAAAAAGAGCTGAAAGAAGCCGGATTTGCGGGGGAATCCGTAGACAGATACCTGGAACTGTTCAAATCGGCGGAGCATGAATCCGACAGCGTAAAGGCCGTTTCCCTTTTGGCGGACCGTCTGGGCGGTCATCTGGAAGAGAACGTCCGGCAGAACCTTACGGAAATCATATCCAGCGTAGAACAGTCCAAATCGGCGGATTTTAAAATGGTGTTTGATCCGACCTTAGTGCGCGGCATGGGCTATTATACCGGGACGATTTTTGAAATCGCCATTCCGGAATTTGGCGGAAGCTGCGGGGGCGGCGGGCGTTACGACAAGATGATCGGCAATTTTACCGGAAACGACGTGGCGGCATGCGGATTTTCCATCGGATTTGAGCGGATTATCCTTTTGCTTTTGGAACAGGGGTATGAGATTCCGGGAAAACCCAAAAAAACCGCATATTTGATCGAAAAAAATTATCCTGCGGATAAGCTTTGCAGCGTCATTGAACAAGCGCAGAATGCCCGCGCCGCAGGGCGGCAGGTCTTAGTGGTGCGCATGAACAAAAATAAGAAATTCCAAAAAGAAAAGCTTCTGGCGGAAGGCTACGAAGAATTTGAAGAGTTTTTCAACCGATAGGAGGAGAGAACATGGCAGAATCAATGAAAGGGCTGAAACGCTCCCACCGGTGTACGGAGGTATCCGCGCAAAACATCGGACAAACAGTGACAATTATGGGCTGGGTGCAGCGCAGGCGCAACCTCGGCGCGCTTATTTTTACGGATATCCGTGACCGGAGCGGGCTGCTTCAGGTAGTCTTTGACGAAAACAGCGTGGGCAGCGAAGGCTTTTTAAAGGCGGGGACGCTGCGCAGCGAATTTGTCGTGGCGGTTGTGGGCAAGGTGCAGAAACGTACCGCGGCAGTCAATGAGAATTTAAAGACAGGGGATATTGAAGTAATTGCAGAGCAGCTCCGCATTTTGTCGGAAGCCGAAACGCCGCCGTTCCCGGTAGAGGAAAACAGCCAGACGAAGGACGAGCTGCGTTTAAAGCACCGTTACCTCGATCTGCGCAGGCCGGATATCCAGCGCAACTTAATGCTGCGCAGCCGCGCCGTACAGCTGATGCGTGAATTTATGGCGAGGGAGGGCTTTCTGGAAATCGAAACGCCGATCCTCTGCAAGTCCACGCCGGAAGGGGCGAGGGATTATCTTGTGCCGAGCCGCGTGCATCCGGGCAGCTTTTACGCGCTGCCGCAGTCGCCGCAGCTTTACAAGCAGCTTTTGATGTGCTCCGGGTATGATCGTTATTTCCAGATTGCAAAATGCTTCCGCGACGAGGATCTGCGCGCCGACCGCCAGCCGGAATTTACGCAGGCGGATATGGAGCTTTCGTTTGTGGATATGGACGAGGTGATGGAGGTCAACGAACGCCTGTTACAGTATGTGTTTCAAGAGACGATTGGCGTAGAGCTTACGCTGCCGCTGCCGCGGATGTCCTGGCAGGAGGCAATGGACCGCTTCGGATCGGATAAGCCGGACACGCGCTTTGGAATGGAGCTTTGCAATGTGTCGGAGCTTGTAAAGGACTGCGGATTCGGCGTATTTACCGGGGCGCTTGCGCAGGGCGGTTCTGTCCGCGGAATCAACGCAAAAGGGCAGGGCGCGATGCCGCGCAAGAAAATTGACAAGCTGGTGGAGTTTGCCAAAGGCTACGGGGCAAAGGGTCTGGCGTACCTGTCGGTGCAGCAGGACGGCGCCTACAAGTCTTCGTTTGCGAAGTTTATGACGGAAGAAGAACTTGCGGCGCTTGTAACGGCGTTAAATGGCGCGCCGGGCGACCTGCTTTTGTTTGCGGCGGATCAGAATAAAATCGTCTGGAACGTGCTGGGCGCGCTTCGTCTGGAACTGGCGAAGGAGCTTGATTTATTAAACCCGGATCAATACAATTTCCTCTGGATTACGGAGTTCCCGCTTCTGGAGTGGTCGCAGGAGGAAGAACGGTTTGTGGCCATGCACCATCCGTTTACGATGCCGATGGAAGAGGACTGGGAACAGGTGGATTCTAATCCGGGGGCGGTCCGTGCAAAAGCATATGATATCGTATTAAACGGCACGGAGCTTGGCGGAGGCTCCGTCCGTATCCATCAGAATGAGATACAGGAAAAAATGTTTGAAGTCCTGGGATTTACGAAGGAAAGCGCGCATGAGCAGTTCGGCTTTCTGTTAGACGCATTCGAGTACGGCGTACCGCCCCATGCAGGGCTTGCATACGGCGTAGACCGTATGGTAATGCATATGGTACATGCCGATTCTATCCGCGACGTGATTGCATTCCCGAAGGTCAAGGACGCTTCCTGTCTGATGACAGAGGCGCCGGGCAAAGTGGACGAAAAGCAGCTTGCGGAACTGCGGCTTCGTATCGAAGAGTAAAGCGGCTCGAAGGTTTTGGATTCCGGGAAAATTTTTGCAGAAAGGAACGATGGGAGAATGAAAGAAAAAGGGAGATTCAAACAGTTTGCGGCAGCCGGTTTTTGTATGTTCGTATGTATTTTATTGTTACGGACGCCGGTGTCTGCAAAGACGGCAAATATAAAATGCGGGGAACACGCAACGGCGGTGCTGGACGATCTTGGAACGCTGACGATCGACGGAAGCGGCGATATGTATGATCAGGCGCGGATGGCGGAGCCGAACGGTTCCGATCATATATTTCAGGACATTTATACCGATGTATACCGGATTGTAATCGGCGATAAAATTACGCGGGTCGGGAACAAAAGCTTTACGGATTTCCCGAATGTGCAGAGCATATCCATCGGAAAAGGGGTAACGGCAATCGGGGAATGGGCATTTATGAATCTGGAAAATGCCATGTTTACCAGCATTGACATTCCTTCCGGCGTACAGACAATTGAGGATCGTGCGTTTGAAGGCTGCACGAACGTGACAGAGCTTTCTTTTCAGACGGGGTTAAAGAAAATCGGGAAATCGGCATTTGCCGGATGCCGCAGCTTGAAGCGGGTATCTTTGCCGGATGGGATAAACGCCGTAGAAGAAAAGGCGTTTTCTTACTGCAATCAGGATATGCAGGTTACCGTTCCGCAGAATATTGCAATTATTAAGGAAGAGGCGTTTTACAACAAGGCAGCGTCCGGCGCCATTACCGCAACGGTATATTCCCCCAATGTGGTACTGGGCAGCGACTGCTTTTGGTCTTCCAATACCAGGATAAAATGCTACCGCAATTCCACGGCGGAAAAATATGCCGCCCAGTACAGCTATGCCAGCAGTACTTACCTGGGAGTGGAAAGCAACCTGATTTTTGATGCGGCGGGGGGAACCTGTAAAACGGCGTCTATGCGTGTTACTTCGGAATATTACTATGCGAATCTGCCTTCAGCCGCCCGGGCGGGATATCGGTTTTTGGGCTGGTTTACCGAAAAGAAAGGCGGCACGCAGATAAAAGAGGGGGATTTCATTACCCAGGCCGCGGACAGGACCGTCTATGCGCACTGGAAGAAAATCTCTGTCAAAAAGGCCGCGTTTAAAAGCCTGACGAACAAAAAAGGCAAAAAACTGGCGGTTACCGTGAAAAAGGTATCCGGCGCAAACGGCTACGAGGTACAGTACGGTACGAAGAAGAACATGAAAGGCGCGAAGATCAAGCGGAAAAACAGCACGGCGATTTCCGTCGGGAAATTAAAAAAAGGCAAAACTTATTTTGTACGGGTGCGGGCGTATCAAACGGACGGAACCGGGGCAAGGGTATATGGCAAATGGAGCGCAAAGAAACAGATTAAGATTCAGATTTAACGGGTGAGCGGACATAAGGCTTTCATTAAGACGCAGTGTGCACATTTTCTGATTTCCGGCATAAGATATGGAAAAACGAATGGCAGGAGTAAACGCTTTGGCAACAATTGTAATAGATGCCGGACACGGCGGTTTTGACAACGGCGCCATGTACCAGGGCAGGAAGGAAAAAAACGACAACCTGGATCTGGCGCTGGCCGTCGGGAACCTGTTAAAACAAAAAGGATACGACGTAATTTTTACCAGGGATTCGGACGTGTACCAGTCCCCGTATGAAAAGGCCCAAATCGCCAATGAAGCCGGGGCAGATTATTTTCTTTCGTTCCATCGGAATGCGGCCGAGCAGGACAATACCTATAACGGCGTTCAGACCTTAATTTACAGCTGGGACGATCCGCGGGCAGGGCAGCTTGCCGGGGTCATCAACGAAGAGCTGGAAAAGCTGGGCTTTCAGAATCTGGGGATTGAAGAGCGCACGGGGCTTGTGGTATTAAGGCAGACCGAGATGCCGGCAGTGTTAATTGAAACGGGGTTTATCGATCACGATAAGGACAACCGGATTTTTGACGGCCGCTTTGACGAAATTGCAGAGGCCATTGCGGGGGCGGTGGAACAAACCGTACCGCTGACGCAGAATGCGGCAAGCCAGGAGCGCAGAGACGATGGCGATTGTGACTGCGGAGAAAGCCAAAGGAAAGAAAACGTCGTTTATGGGGTGGAAGCCGGGCGTTTTGGTTATCATACAACGGCCAATTTTCTGGCGGAACAGTTAGAGGAACAGGGATTTTCCAGTTATGTATTTGAAGACGGCGGAGTCGTCCATGTGGTAGCCGGGAAAGAAGATTCCCTGGATGAAGCGCTAAAATTGCAGCAAAAGCTGCGGAATTTGGGGTATCAGACGTTAATCATTGCAGCAAAGGATGAAGCCTGACAGGAAAAACGGGGGTATGTTTTGAAAAATACCCCCAAACATCTGATTTTTATTTTTTAAATTATATATTGCAATTTACCCCATTTTTCTTTATAATACTTGCAAATTACAGACTAATGGCGGTGATGGTATGGCAGATATTTCTACTGAGAAATTAGAACAAATCGAGAAGGAATTTCACAGTATGGAGGGTAATATCCGAAAGACGGAGGATTTTGAGGAACCGCAGAAGCTCTATGCGGAATTGATCGAAAGCGTCCGTAAATATCATCCTTCTACCAATATTTCTTTGATTGAAAAAGCATATCATATTGCAGACGAAGCGCACAAAGAGCAGATACGTAAATCGGGAGAACCTTATATTATTCATCCCCTCTGCGTTGCTATTATCCTGGCGGAACTGGAACTGGATAAGGAAACGATTGTTGCCGGGCTTTTGCATGATGTGGTAGAGGATACGGTAATGACAGACGAGGAGATATCTGCAGAATTTGGCGGAGAGGTTGCGCTTTTGGTAGACGGCGTGACCAAACTCGGACAGTTGTCTTATAAAGCGGATAAAGTAGATAAGGTGGACGTGCAGGCAGAAAACCTTCGTAAGATGTTCCTCGCTATGGCAAAGGATATCCGCGTTATTTTGATTAAGCTTGCGGATCGCCTGCACAATATGCGCACCTTACGGTATATGCGGCCGGAAAAACAGAAAGAAAAAGCAAGGGAAACAATGGATATATATGCTCCCATTGCACAGAGGCTCGGCATTTCCAAAGTAAAAATCGAACTGGACGATCTGTCCTTAAAATATCTGGAACCGGAAGCCTATTATGATTTGGTGGAGAAAATCGCGCTGCGCAAAAGCGCCAGAAACCAGTATGTAGAGCAGCTTGTGATAGAAGTAAAGCGGCAGATGAAAGAAGCCGGCATCAAATCAGAAGTAGACGGAAGGGCAAAACATTTCTTCAGCATCTACAAAAAAATGGTAAACCAGGATAAAACGCTGGATCAGATATATGATTTATTCGCAATCCGCATCCTGGTGAACTCCGTAATGGACTGTTATGCCGCACTCGGCGTAATTCACGAACTTTATAAGCCGATTCCGGGACGTTTCAAAGATTATATTGCAATGCCAAAACCGAATATGTACCAGTCGCTGCATACGACTCTGATAGGGCCGAACGGCCAGCCGTTTGAGATCCAGATCCGTACTTACGAGATGCACCGGACGGCTGAATTTGGGATTGCGGCCCATTGGAAATACAAAGAAGGCCGGGTGGGCGTAAGCGCGGCCAACCAGGAGGAAGAAAAGCTAAGCTGGCTCCGTCAGATATTGGAGTGGCAGAAGGATATGTCTGACAACCGGGAATTTATGAGTTTGTTAAAAAGTGATTTGGACTTGTTTTCCGACATGGTATTCTGCTTTACTCCGTCCGGCGACGTGAAAAACCTGCCGAACGGCTCGACGCCGATTGACTTTGCGTACAGCATCCATTCGGCAGTCGGCAATAAAATGATCGGCGCAAAGGTAAACGGCAAGCTGGTTACGATTGATTACCAGATTCAAAACGGGGATCGTATTGAAATTATTACGTCTCAAAATTCCAGGGGGCCAAGCCGCGACTGGCTGTCCATCGTAAAGAGCACGCAGGCCAAAAACAAGATTAACCAATGGTTCCGCAGCGAGCTGAAAGAAGAAAATATTTTAAGGGGGAAAGAGCTGATTGCCCAGTACTGCAAAGCCAAGGGGATTGGCCTTTCTGATATCAACAAGCCGGAATATCAGGAAAAAATCCTGAATAAATACGGCTTCCACGACTGGAATTCCGCTCTCGCTACCGTAGGGCACGGCGGTTTAAAAGAAGGGCAGATTGTAAACCGCATGTACGAAGAGTATAAAAAGGATCATGCGGCGGAACTGACGGATCAGGATATTTTAGATACGATATCCGAGTCCGGCAAAGGTAAGGCTGTGCTGCAGCGATCGGACAGCGGAATTATTGTAAAGGGGCTGTATGACGTTGCGGTTCATTTTTCCAAATGCTGCAGTCCGGTGCCGGGAGACGAGATTGTAGGATTTGTCACCAGAGGGCGGGGCGTATCGGTTCATCGTACGGATTGTATCAACATTATTAATTTGTCTGAGATGGAACGGGAGCGTCTGATTGAAGCCGAATGGCAGCACGGCGCGGACGAAGGCGGCAATGGGCTGTATTTTGCGGGGCTGAAAGTATTCGGCAATAACCGTACCGGGCTTTTGGTAGACGTCAGCAAAGTGTTTACGGAACGCGGTATAGATATCAGCAGTATCCACTCCAAAACCAATAAGCAGGGAATTGCAACAATAGAAGTTTCGTTTTGCGTCAAAGGCCGGAGCGAGTTAGTCAGCCTGATTGACAAAATCCGCATGGTGGAAAGCGTACTGGATATTGAACGGACGACAGGATGACAGGGGAGGAACATATGTCAGGACTTAGAGTAGAGCAATACGTAGTTGGCCCGGTGATGACCAACTGCTATTTTGCGGTAAACGAAGATACCAATGAAATGCTTGTAATCGATCCGGGTGATTCGGCAAAACAGTTAATTGACAAAATAAAAGAGCGCGCTTTAAAGCCGGCGGCGGTTCTTTTAACACATGGGCATTTTGATCATGCGTGGGCGGCAAAAGAGGTGGCGGAAGAATTTTCAGTTCCCGTGTACGCCGAAGAGCATGAAAAAGAAACGCTTTTGTCCCCTGAGATAAACCTCTGCGGCATGATGGGGCAGCGCGGCGTCGTATTCCACGCCGACGTATATGTAAAGGACGAAGATACGCTTGATCTGGCGGGATTTTCTGTCAAGGTTCTGCATACGCCGGGCCATACAAAAGGAGGCTGCTGTTATTACATCGAAAAGGAGCAGGCGCTTTTTTCAGGGGATACGCTGTTTTGCCAGTCGGTAGGCAGAACCGATTTCCCGGGCGGAAGCGCATCCGTGCTGATCCGCTCTATCGAAGAAAAGCTTTTGCCCCTGCCCGGCCAGACCAAAGTATATCCGGGGCATAACGAGACGACGACAATTGGCTATGAACGCCAGTATAACCCGTTTTTATAGGAGAGCTCTATGATTACGGTTCAGTTAAATAAAGCAGGTTTTGAATACGATATCCACTCTTTGGTGAAAGCGTTTTTTCCGGCGGAAGAAGTATTGGTTGGCGTCGGGGAACCGAAAGATATGAGCGGGGTATCGTTTCATATTGTTACGGATTATTTTGAGGACAGGATAGAAATTGCGTTTTATGATCCGACGGAAGACGGGCAGGTTCCCAGGCAGGCGCAGTCGGTGGAAGTGGATTTTTCGGATCGCAGGGAAACAAAAAACCGGCTTAAGCAGGCGTATTACAGGATGTTGTGCGCATACGCCAAAAAGACGCTTCCCTGGGGCGATTTAACCGGAATCCGCCCGATAAAAATTCCGATGGCGTTGCTGGAAGAAGGAAAAGACGAAGCGTATATCCGTAAATATATGAAAGACACTTATTTTGCTTCGGATGAGAAAATTGATTTAAGTATCGAGGTGGCAAAACGGGAACTTGCGCTTTTGCGGAAAATAGATTATGAGAATGGCTACAGCCTGTATATCGGTATTCCGTTTTGCCCAAGTACGTGCCTGTACTGCTCGTTTACTTCGTTTCCGCTCAGCGCATGGAAAGAAAAGGTGGATCAGTATCTTAACGCGCTGGAACAGGAACTGTTGTATACGGCCGCGCAGTTTTCGGACAAGCGTTTGAACGCGGTTTATATAGGGGGCGGGACGCCTACAACGTTGACGCCGCCACAGCTTCGCAGGCTGATTGGGATGGTCCGTGAGAATTTTGATTTATCGGATTGCCTGGAATTTACCGTGGAAGCCGGGCGGCCGGACAGCATCACAGAAGAAAAACTCCTTGCGCTGCGCGAACTGGGGATATCCCGGATTTCGGTAAATCCACAGACGATGAAGGAGGAAACGCTTCGTATTATTGGAAGGCATCACACAGTGCGGCAGGCAATAGACAGCTTTTGGCTGGCGCGAAAGTTAGGTTTTGATACGATTAATATGGATTTGATCGTGGGGCTTCCAAATGAAACGCTTTTGGATGTGGAAGAGACGCTGCGACAGGTGGCAAAGCTTTCGCCGGACAACCTGACCGTACATTCGCTGGCGCTCAAACGCGCGGCAAGGCTTACAATGTTTCGGGAAGAGTATCAGGGGCTTTCATTTGAGAATACCTGGGAGACGATTAATTTGACGGCGCGTTATGCAAAAGAGATGGGGATGACCCCTTATTATTTGTACCGGCAGAAGAATATGGCGGGGAATTTTGAGAATGTGGGGTATGCCAAAGAAGGGAAAGCGGGAATATATAATGTGTTGATTATGGAGGAGAAACAGTCTATCGTGGCCCTCGGAGCCGGTTCGATCAGTAAAAGGGTGTACACGGACGGAAGGATTGAGCGGTGCGAGAATGTGAAGGATGTAGCTCTTTATATAGAAAAAATTGACGAAATGATTGAGAGGAAACGGAAGCTGCTCACGGATTAATAAGTACTTTTTTATGTCTTTAAAGTACAAGAAATGGTGGAACGTACTATGAGTGTTTGATATCTCAAAGAGTAATGTACATTTAGAAATAAAAAAGCATCGGGAGTATTAGACGAATAAAAAATGCCGATATTATAAATATGTGTATGTTATAATACAGGGCAAAAGGAGAAAGGGAAATGGAGAAGAGGCATAAAAAGTTCCAGAAAAATATAGAATTGGAAGCGTATTTAAAAGAGATAAACGACGATTTACTTATTGCAGAACAGCAGCTTTTAAGGAAAGTAACAAGAAATTATCCGGTTATTCTTGTAATGGGGGCGTTGCGCTCTGGAACAACGTTGATGACACAATGGCTTTCAAATACAGGGGAGTTTGTATGTCCTTCTAATTTGATGTCACGTTTTTATAAAGCGCCGGTTATAGGAGCCAAGATACAACGCCTACTCCTTGATCCGGTATTTAATTTTAGAAATGAACTGACAGATGTTTTTTCGCACGATATAGTATATAAGTCTGAAAATGGAAAGACGCAAGGGGCAATGTCCCCAAATGAGTTTTGGTTTTTCTGGAGGAGGTTTTTTCCATATGCGGAATTGGATATGGATTATATGCCGGATTGTGAATTGGCAAAAGTGTTTGACAGAGAAACTTTTGTAAAAGAGCTTATGGGGATTGCAGATGTATTCCATAAGCCATTGGCGATGAAAGGAATGATTGCCAATTATAATATAGGATTTTTGGACAGTATTTTAGATACGGTTATTTTTATCCATACTAAAAGGGAGCCATGTAGTAATATTGTTTCTGTATTGGAAGCTAGAAAAAGGCAAATGTTGGATATCAAGGAATGGTATTCTTTTAGAATACCTGAAATGAAAGAACTTATACAGTTGGAGGATCCTGCGATGCAGGCAGCGGGACAGATTTATTATACAAACAGCGCTATAGAAAAAGCGCTGGAACATGTAGCAGACGAGAGAAAAATAGAAATTCAGTATGAGGATTTTTGCGAAGCGCCTGAAAAGTATTACCATTTATTGCGGACAAAGTTAGCTAGACAGGACTTTCATATAGCGGAAAAATATTGTGGTGAAAGTAGATTTGGTATAACGAGAAAAGAATGTATATCAGAAGTGGAAAAGAGTTATATAAAATTTTTGGAAATGCAGCATTATAATGATGCAGATTAACGTTGAAATGCAGTTTATTTAAGGTATAACAGGGGAATGATATTATCATTGACATGCCACTCGGTTGTATCATAAGGCAAGTATCTTTATAAATAAGTATAACGAGGTGAATAAATGAATATATTAATAACTTCGGCGGGACGGAGAGGATATATTATAGAATATTTTAAAGAAGCTTTGAGTGGTAAGGGAAAGGTATATGCAGCGAACAGCAATGTATTTTCTCCTGCATTTTATTATGCAGATGAGCATGTAGTGACACCATTAATATATGATGATGAATATATTCCTTTTTTGCTGGAGTTTTGTAAAAATAATAATATTAAAATGATAATTTCTTTGTTTGATATTGATTTATTGGTGCTTGCAGAAAATAAAGAGTTGTTTGCGCAAAAAGGGATTCTGGTAGTTGTTTCTTCAGAATCTGTTATCCGAATTTGTAATGATAAATGGAATACATATCAGTTTTGTAAAAGAAACGGATTATCAACGCCACAGACATTTTTGGATATAGATCAAGTGGAAGCTGCGGTTAAGAATGGATGTATGAGGTATCCGGTTATCATAAAACCCAGATGGGGAATGGGTTCATTGGCGGTTTATCAGGCATTTGATGAAATAGAAGCAAAGGTGCTGATAGCAAACTGTAAAAGGGATATTCAAAACTCTTATCTAAAATATGAAGCAGCATTTGATTTGGAGAAATGTGTTGTGATACAGGAAAAGCTGCAGGGACAGGAATATGGAATGGATATTATTCATGATCTTGACGGCAATTTCTGTTGCAATATTGTACGAAAAAAATATGCAATGAGAGGGGGAGAGACGGACTGTGCAGCGGTAGAAAAGAATCAAAAAATGAATTTATTTGCAGAACGGCTTGGCAAAGCTTTGGGACATATTGGAAACCTGGATGTGGATTTGTTCATTGTAGGACATAAAATTTATTTATTGGAAATGAATGCTAGGCTAGGGGGGGGGTATCCGTTTAGTCATTTAGCAGGAATTAATTATCCAAAGGCACTTATCAAATGGGCCAAAGGCGAGCAGGCAGACAGTGAATTTGTTGTAAAACGATATAATCAAATTATTCAAAAAGATATACAGTTTGTTGATTTAAGCAGCATTGCGGGGGGAGGGACGGATGGAGATGGCAGTAAGAACCAGGAAGACACCATATTATCTGATTCATAAAATGCAGTTTGAGAAAAATTGTATGGAAGTGGAAAAAAGTTTTCGGGAAGCATGGGAAGGAAAATTTTTGTGTGGCTATTCTATTAAGACGAACCATCAGAAGGAACTCATCATGCTGGCAAAGAAACGTGGATGGTTAGCAGAAGTCGTGTCGGATGATGAGTATAACTATGCGAAGAAGATAGGATTCGGAGTTCATGAAATGATTTGTAATGGTCCAGTCAAGGGAGAAATGATAAAAAAAGCCTTGCAGGATAGACAGTATTTGAATTTGGATCATTTGCAGGAAATAAATGGGCTTTGCATGCTTCTAAATGAAAAAGGATGTAAGATTGCAGATATGAAAGTGGGGCTTCGCGTAAATTTTGATTTAGAAAAATTATGTCCCGGAGAAACAACAGCAGGAGAGCGCGTCAGCAGATTCGGAATAAATTATGAAAACGGAGATTTAAAAAGAGCAATTCTCACATTACAAAAACATAAAATTCCTATTGCAGGACTACATATGCATACGAGCACAAAATCCAGAAGTCTTGCTGTATTTCAGGCTCTTTCCCGAATGGTATGCCAGGTGGTTGAAGAATATAATTTAAGCCTGGATTTTATAGACATTGGAGGAGGTTTTTTTGGTGGACAGAAGCTGCCGGGAAAACCGCTTATGAGTGAATATGCAAAGGTGATTGCGCGGGAATTGAAAAATACATTTGATTCAGAAAAAGTTACGTTAATTGTTGAGCCAGGAGCATCTGTAATAGCTACAGCGGTAGATTATGTGACGAGTGTAGATAATATTCGGGAAGTAAAGGGAGAAAGGATTGTTACATTAGATGGGACAATGCTTCATATTAACCCATTTATGGCAGAAAGAAAACCGGTTTATACGGTTGGGAATTTAGGTGGGCAGCAAATTAGGGTACAGCATATTTGCGGTTGTACTTGTATGGAAAATGATCGTTTTGATACTTTACATTTCGAAAAAGAACTGCAGTTAGATAGTGAAGTTATATTTCATAATGCAGGGGCATATACGATGAGTTTTAACAGCTATTTTATTATTGAACCGCCAAAAGTTTATTTGGCGTAACAGGGACGATTTTTCGCTCTGCCGCAGGGCAGTATATGAAACAGCCGAGGCTTGTAAGGGAGGTTAAGCTGCGGGTGAAGAAACAAAATGTGTTGTGGCATGAGTTAGATCTTATATGAGTGAGAGGGTAATTTTATGCAGAAGGATGGAAATGATATTCAGGCACAAGGCTACACTGAGATTTTAAAGGATACATTAACTTGTATGAAAATATTGGATAGTAGAAGCAGTGATGATGAGATTTTCAGTGAAAAAGTAAAGGCCGTAAGAAATGCGTTTGACAAAATTAAAGAGGAAAAATATGTTGAGAATTTTATGGATTTTGTATGGCAGGCAACAGGTGGAGTTTCTCAGGGAATGTTTGAAATAGCAAGCGCATTATATTGTGTAACATTGGATGAATGGTTTTATAGCTGGCAAATTGACATTTTGTTGCGTCGTGAAATGAAAAATAATGGAAATTTTTATTTGCTTTTGCAACTGAAGAGACAGCAGGAAATTTGTTATTTTCGGTTGAATAGAAAACAAGTTTTTATAGATGAGTGGAATGCCAACCAGTATTTTCGGAAAGAAATGCAAAAATTATTGCAAATGAATTTTCGTAAAATACCAGTAAGTGAAAGACAACAGGATTTTATTGTTATCGTGACAACGCAGCTTTTGGGGGTTCATCATGCTCCTACAAGAATGACGCTGGAATTTTGCAGGATATTTGAAAAGAATTTGAAAACAAAAGTACTGTTAGTGTGCGCATTAGAAAGCATATGTGCAGAAAATATAAATAAATTGGGAATAAAGCAGATTTTTAGTGTAAATTATGTTGACGCAAATGGATTTTTTACAATTTCATACAAAGATTGTACAATTAAATGTTATCAACTGTTTTTGAATGAAGAAAACCAGAAAGAACAGCAGGATTTGATTCAAATGATTTATGAAAAAAAACCATTATTTGTTTGGCAGTTTGCAGGGATTCCCTCTTTTGGAAGTGCAATGCAGCAATTTACCAGTTATTATTATATGCAGATGACCCAGGGATATCCTGCAGTTTCGGCAGATCTTGTAATTAATTATTTTCAGGATACAAGAAAACATCATCCGGATGCATACAGGATGTTGCAGGACAAAGGTGTGCCGGTAGCTGATATGTTTTTTACATTTACAAGGAATTCATCGAAAGGGCTGCTAAGCAGGCGCCAATTCCAGATACCTGAGGACGGATTTTGTCTAGGGGTAGCTGGAAACCGTCTGGCAGTGGAATGTACAGATGAGTTTCTCCGGATTCTGGCACGGGTGTTGAAAAAGGAAGCAAATATATATCTTGTATTTATTGGAGAAGCCGATCAAAGCCTAATAGGCCACATCCAAAAGAAAATCAATTTAGAAGAAAGATGCTTCTTTTTGGGATACCAAAGTGATCCGGAAGAGGCATTGGCATTAATTGATTTATACGTTGACCTTCCCCATCAGGGAGGAGGATACATGGGAATATCAGCTATATCAGAAGGGAAGCCGGTGATTTGTCTTAAAGGCGGCGACGTTTCGGCAAAAGTGGGAGAAGAATTCTGCTTCGATTCTCTGGATGAATATGAAAATGAGATTTTAAAGTATAAAAATGACGCTGGATATTATAAAATGAAAAGTGAAGCGGCTAGAAACAGAGCCGAAAGCATTATAGTAAATGATGAAGAAATGGCGGATTTAATTAGTAAAACGATAAAGGTTGGTTTGCAGGAAGTCATGGTCTAGAGCGTTTTTAAAAAATTATTCTCGTCATCATAGGATCAGTTACGAAAGGATAGAAAATAGAAATGCCAAATAAAAAAATTATGGTTACAAGAAGTTCAATGCCGAAGTTTGACGAGTATGTGGAAATGATAAGACCATTATGGGATACGCATTGGCTGACGAATTTTGGTAGTTATTACAAGCGGTTAGAGAAAGAATTAAAGCAATATTTAAGCGTTCCTCAGATTTCGTTGATGGTAAATGGACATATGGCGTTGGAACTGGCGATACAGGCAATGGGATTTCCAGAGGGTGGGGAGGTTATAACAACGCCATTTACTTTTATTTCGACGACGCATGCCATTATACGAAATAAATTGGTTCCTGTATTTTGCGATATCAAGTTATCAGATTGTACAATCGACGAAAATAAGATAGAGGATCTGATTACCGAAAAAACGGTTGCGGTTCTTCCGGTTCATGTATACGGCAATATTTGCAATGTGAGAAAGATTCAGGAAATAGCAGATAAATATAATATAAAGGTTATTTATGATGCCGCTCATGCGTTTGCAGAAACATTAGACGGTATTGGCGTAGGTAATTTTGGAGACATATCTGTATTTAGCTTTCATGCTACTAAAATTTATAATACGATAGAAGGCGGCGCGGTTGTATTCAAAGAAGAAAGTTTTTACAAAAAGCTGCATGACCTGAAAAATTTTGGTATTCGTTCTGAGTCTATTGTAGCAGAAATTGGCGCAAATGCAAAGTTAAATGAATTTAGTGCCGCAATGGGATTATGCAATTTAAAAAGCATAGAAAAAAATATTAGCGCCAGAAAAAGATTGGTAGAGTATTACATACAAAGGCTTGAGATGATAAAGGAGATTAAGATATATCGGTTCAATAAGGACAATATAAAATATTCTTTTGGATATTTTCCAATTTTATTTTGTTCAGAAGTAAATGGAGCGGATATACGTGATAAAGTATACGAAAAGTTAAAGGAACATAACATTTATTCAAGAAAATATTTTTATCCGATCACAGCTGATGCGGCGTGTTTTAAAAATAAGTATAAGAAAACTTCTTTGGAAAATGCCAGATATGCCGGAGATCGTGTGTTAGCATTACCGTTATATCCGGAATTAGAACATGAAGTAATAGATGAGATAATATCTGTAATAACAGAATGTGTATATGGTGTATAAGCTTTTGTGTAAACCTTCAAATTGGTGGAAGATAAAAATTCCCGGTTTGAAGGTTTTATTATGAAAAATTCTCAAAAAGTCTATACCAAAGAACAGATCCATTCTTCTGTGTGAAAGGACGCTTACTTTGGAGATGACAGTGAAAAACAGAGCAGAGATTGGTTTCCATAGGCAAAAAATAGAAAGCCTCTCGGGCGCTTCCGGTGATTCTGACGGCCGTATCGTTTGTATTTGCAGCGTTATCCGTCTGGAATGCCGAGAAAAAAGATCTGTGATAATGGAGGCGGAAAAACAGGGCGCGGCAGTTTAGAAATCCTGTATTTCAACTGCCGTATAGGCGTGGCTGTAATGGTAGCCCAATTTTTCCGCCAATCCAATAGAAGCTTTATTCTGTGCGTCCCAGCTTGGGTATAAATTTCGTTTTAAGCACTCCAGAATCAGTTTTGCCCCGCATATATAAGCGAGCCCTTTTCTGCGGTACTTTTCTTTGGTATCAATTTGAATTTCTATTCCGTCCCGGTATCTGGAATAGGAGGAAGCGCCGGACACAATACGGTTCTTGTTGCAGATGACGGCGCCGATACCCAGCTTGCGGTAGTCTTCATAGCCGGGAAACTGCGCTACAAGGTCGGCAGACCAGGCGTTTTTTCTGCACATTTGAAAAAGTGTTTCATCAATCATGGAAATGCTGTAGCCTTTGGGCAGGGAATGGACGGCGCGTTTTAACTGTTTCAAATCAAACACATCCGGTTCTTTTTTTGTTGCATAACGGGTGATGAGTTTCGCCCGCTCGGCGTAAAACTTTGTAATGGTAGTTTGCCAGCGCCCGTTTTGCGGGATCATAATCATAAAATCCCTGGGATGTCCTTTGGGTTTATAGGAAACCAGCCCAGTGTCCGGTTTGCCGGCAAAAAATATAAAATCCCCGATGACGGCCATAGCCGCTGTCGGATTGTCCGGATCGTCTGCGTATATTTTTCCCATAATCTTTTGCAGGCAAGACCAGATCAGCGTTTCTTCCCATTGCCCGAACAGGGATGAAACAGCGTTTGTATCTTCAATTTCGTATACCATGGAATATCCTCCCTGAAAAATTAAATTGCTGTAATATCATTTATATTTTGCCATAACGGTTTAAATTAAGCAAATAGATTTCCGATTCTGTTTCTGGCTGCAGGCGGCGGTGAAGAAGAAATTATTATAAGGCTGGATATGGGGCGGCCGG
>CAJTLD010000049.1:0-2009 GCA_910577065.1 uncultured Lachnospiraceae bacterium
CCTCCTCAGAAGTATGGATGTGAAGCTTTTCCTCATATTTACAGCTATATATCTCATTATCTTCCAGCTTGTACGAAATAACCTGAGCCGCGTTTTTGTTAAATATTAAATCCGTTCCCACTCCCGCCAACTTGATTCGACTGTTCTCTTTTTTATTTTTATATGCAATCGTAAAACTATGTTTCACCGTGGAATCCATATACTCTGCCGCAATATCAATCATACATATCTTAAATACATACTTTACCTTATTTGTTTCATCATTTATTTCAATCTTGTGAAAGGTGATTCCTTTTCTCTTAAATCTGAACAGAATATTCTTACCGTCTTTTGTACATATTGCGTCATCCGAAAAAATACCGCTTTTTGCAATTTTTGTATTACATGCCACCTGAATATGAATGGATGAATAATGCTTTGGGTTAAAAATCAATATGTTTTTATTTCTTTTTTTAGCAGCCTGCACTCCGTCGTTGCGAATGATAAATCCTTCATTTGCAGGGATTACATTGAAAGGCAGCTCTCCATATACAATAATATCGTCATCTTCAATCTTAAGCGGATTATCCAATTTGGCTTGCTTGCGTTCCCTTGCAGCCAAAATTTCCGCATACGCAAATGAACTGCTCCAATTTTCAGCATCTTCTTTATATGCTTTTTCAATCTTAAGAATCATATCATCTTCAAAGACATTTTTCAGTTCCGACTCAAGATTTCCGAACCTGTTTCCTCTGTCTATTCTTTCATACAGAGCATTATTTTCTTTTATATTACGATCAATTTGGGCATCTTTACAATTTTGATATTCTATCTTTCCATTCACATAAAAAAGACGGAAACCCGGAAAATTACTTTTCTCAATCTCTCCGCTGCTCATAATTGATAATAAATCACGATATTCATAAATTGACGCTTTATCGCTAAATACATCTGCATCCCGACGTTCCAGTTCAAACCGAAGGATCCTTTTCTCCGTATTCGTAAGCTGTGAACTTATTTTAACCATAGCACGAATCTTAGACATTAATTGTTCGGCATAAAATGGCATTCCACTGGCAGACATATCATTCGAACCACTCTTTGCACTATCAATAGGATTTGAGGAAATCATTAAAAGCGGTTTCTTTTTCTTATTTGCATCATTTCTTAATGTTGCACACAAAAAATCATTTGTCATTCCATTGATTTGCGCAGCAACAATTACCTCGTCCTCAATGACCTTTAAGGTATATGTTTTATATTCCGTTCCGTCAGGACATAAATAAACGTATTCACCGATAGTCCGATTGCATTCAGCCAGCATTCTCAATGCCTCAAAAACCTGAGTAACCATAGTATCGTTATCCAATTTCAAACAAAAACTCTCGCCCTTCAGTAATGTTTTCTTAGATGCTTCGGTTTGAAAGAAACCATTAATTTCCTTTGCAATAAAATTATAAAATTCGTTTAACATATTGTGCATCTCCACTATCGCTCTTTTTTTCAATTAAATTCAATTTTGTAAAAAATTCCTGCAGATGTTCTTTTGACGTCTCATCCAGATAAAATCCTCTTTTTTCATACTCTATAAACAAATCATTTAATCTGATTTTCACTTTATTCCGTAAGCAGATTTTTGTCAGGAAAATAATATCGCGTTCTGTAAGGTTGAGGACTAACCCCGACTTCTTTCGATTTTTAATCCAACGGGTTTTACAAAAATCCAAAAATTTTTCGTTATAAGACTGATTTGCTCCTTTTCTCTCCGTATTCAAAAACTGCAACTCAATGCACTTATATAAATGCCTGATTGCACTCTCTGTTTTTGAACTGCTTGGTTGATTTCCAATCTGCTCAAAGCCTTTATAATCTCCTATATAGGAGCAATATACTGATTCAGCTTTTGTTATTTCTTCTGCTAACAAAGCATCTGTTTCTGCGTTTGCTTCTGCCAGTTCACCAAAAGTAATGTAATCATACATTTCCTCTTCAGACGTCTGATTCAGCACTTCTAAAGTAATTGCATGGCT
>CAJTLD010000049.1:2025-19234 GCA_910577065.1 uncultured Lachnospiraceae bacterium
ACTTCCTTTTAATTTTTCCCACCCTTCTTCACAACACAATCTGTTTTTACTCACTCTCTCCCAATCTAAAGCATAGTAAAATGGAACCTCCCCATCTCTTCTTCCCGTACAAAAATGGTCTAAAATAATACAGGTCTGTGATGTATAGAAAAAATAATATACCGAAAACAAATTAGAAAAGTCTTCCAATGACGTCATTCCCATTTCGAGCATGAAATAAAAATCACTTTTAAATCTGTTTTGTATATCTCTTTTCACTGCGAAATATGGCATCTGCCGGTCTGCCTTAGAAACTTTTTTAGCTTCTATTGTTTTTATGACCATTTCTTCTAACACATTAAATTTGTATCTATTTTTTTCCCGTTCTATGTTCTCGCAATCCGACTGATCCATCCCAAAAATCGAAAACAAGAAGTGAGCCAGATTTTCTGCACTTTTATGTAAGACTGTCTGATACGGATAAAGACCAATATTATCAGCAAAAAAACTATCGCCTGTAAAAAACATATTTTGCAGCAAATCCCTAAAGTAATTTAAATCTGCTTCCTTTATTTCTATTTCTTCTAAAAGTTCTGTACACAATCCCTCAAACTCGATTGGCTCTATTTTTTTGTTTAATGTGTCCCGAAAAAATCCACTGACTACATCCTCAAGTTCTGTTATAACCGGATCTTTTGTTTTTTTAGTTGTTTTATAAGGAAATAATTTAAACTGATCATCATGTTTATGCGTAAGTCTCCTGGAATCGGCAGCTCTTAATTGCGTATCTTTAGCATTAAAGTTCTTTATAAATTTTTCTTCACTGAATCTGTAACCCATTACTCCACCACCTTAAACTTATATCCGAACATCCCCCGTGAAACAACCGCCTTCTTACCATGTTCGGAACGTACTACTATGTTCTTTGTTAAAGATCCTGTTTGTAACATACGATTCACAAAACTGATAAAATCCGCATAATTGTTTCTATCATTCGCTGTTTGAATATATCCCTGGTTCAGCTTATACAACAACTGGTAAAGAGAGTAATCAATATCCAACTTAATCACATCACCGGATGGATCTTCAAACGCTACCAAAACTGTTGGGATAAACCGTTGCAATTCATCCGCTTCTACCGGACTTGGTATATGATGAATACTGGGCTCAAACTTAACCTTCTCATATAAATAAAATTCATTCTGTCTATTATCTAAACATAAATTACCGTCTCCATCACTTCCGCACCACTGTGTAACAGCCTTTTCAACCATCCCATACAATGAACCAAGATTTTTATATTTTCCGGAATTATACCAAAATAAATCCTGTAAATATCTGCCGTATAGTTCCTCCTTGGCCCCTCCCTCTTCAATGGAATGAACACGGACGATCAATAAATACTGGCTTTCAGGACTTTATCATTCTTAATTTTTTTAATCACATCAACATCACAAATAACATCTCCAAACGCATTCTCTGCAAATGCTTTCATGATTTCAGAAGAAATATCAGCTCTTACATAATATGAGATTGCATCTTCATCTGCATGTTCCGATCTGGACAAAAGCGGATCGTATTTTTTTAATATATTCATTAACACTGTTACATCCGTAGAATCAAACAACAATGCAGGCGTAATTTGTTTTAAAAATTCTTTCAGATATTCAGACTCATTTGAAAGAATTTTTTGAAATTTCTCGTAACTAAAATCCCGCGATATTAAAATGTTATATACAAAATTTAGTATTTCTCTTGTAGTGAGGATCACCTTATCCTGAATCGTAGTCTTAACAAGAAGTTCTGCTACAAATCTCTGTCGTTCTGTCTTTCTCATATACTCGTAGTTCTTTTTTACCGGACACTTTTGTGAGAGCGGACAAGATGAACATGATTTCAGATACGACTGATAAAATAAATTTTCTTCCCGGGGATGAAATACTTTTTCCAGAATACGTTCCATATACCCCGCATGAACCCCATCTGCCGAAAGACTGTACATATGGTAATCAGAAAAACTAACATGCTGAAAATGGCTGTTTTCATCATATTCTTTTTTATTGACCTGTGTAGTGAGTATATGATTCTGTTCAACATATTTTTTTAATAAGCGGAATGAAGCACCATATTCAGATTCAATAAAATTACTCAGCACACCCAGATTAATTGCCAGTATAATGTTTTGACCGGGTTCTTGTAGATTTTCATCCTTATAAGGTGTGAGAAAATCACTCAACGTCTCAATAGCGGTTTTGGAAGGGGAACTGCTTTCTGTCGCATCATTGTAAACATGGTATTTCTCAAGCAATTTTTCTTCATCTGCATTTTTAAGATATGAGAGAAGGTGCGATTTCCCATCCCCTGCGCTTCCACACAAAAGAACAAGCGTCTTTTTCCCGGACGCATTAATTTTACGAAGCAGTTCCTTCAAATCTACCTCAGCAGTTCTAACAACATGCATATACTTTTTAAATGAATCAAACTCCTCTATATCATCAATTGAATCACTTGAGGATTTACGAAGCCGATTTAGTTCATTTGAAAACTTACAACTTGCCATAAAATTCTCCTTTTGCCCCAAAATCAGTCAGAGCGTGTTAGAAAATACATTCTGACAAATAATTTTTCAAGCACGTTCTGATATCTCTATAAAACTGACTATAAACAAAACATTGTGTTCCTGTTCTTTTCCTTTCATTCTATTATATAGATATAATACATTCTTTTCAACATGATTCTTCCATTTCAGACATTTATTTATAAAATCCAACAAAATACTTTTACTACCCTTGTCCCATTTTAATTATTCAAAATAAGACGTATCCAGTTTAAATATATGAAACAACTGTTGGCTCTTAACTCCAATTTCGTATTTAACCATTAATTCCGCAAGTAACTTCCCATCTATGATTTTCAAATTTTTTTGCTGCTGCTCTTCTACATACCTGATTGCACCTTTTGTATAAGAAGACGTCGTAATAAAAACACCTTTCTGAACGCTTTTCATTGCCCCAACAAAAGCCTGTAAATCTTTGCTTCCAACTTTTTGGCTCTCTTTATATCGCTTTGCCTGAAGATAAATCAAATCAAGACCTAACTTGTCCTCACTTATGATACCATCTATTCCCCCATCATGGGGGCCGCCAACAGCCATTCCAGAATCGGAGTCATACCCATATCCCATTTTTATAAGCAAATCTACTATTAACCGCTCAAAAAAACTAAAATGTTGTTCTAAAATGGAAGAAAGTAATGATGAATACAATTCATCCAACTGTTCTTTGTAAGCGTTTGCAATTTTCTCTTCCGGTAACATTTCGCCCTGTATAGGGGAATTTAGCGCACTTTCACTGATCTCAATTTTTTGTTTTTCATCCAAAAAACAATACGTTGTCTTTCTTCCATCTTCAGAAGCCATCCTAAAATATTTTCATGGGACTTGATTTCATTTCCTCACAGCAAACAAGCCTCCCCTGCCACCGGCAGGAGAGGCTTGCCCCCATCATACCTTTATTCTGTAATTATCACCTTTTCTCAGTCATAATCAGAACCGTTTTTTTCATTCCTTTTCCACTCAGAAGCCTGCGTATCTCTTTCTGCCTGCTTTTCGGAACATAAACTTTCGCCTTTGCAGATATGCCCTTAAATGCGTTTTTGCCGACTTTGGAAAGCTTCTTATTCCGAATGGTAATGCTTGCCAGTTTCGCATCCCCGCAGAATGCTTTTTTGCCGATGGACGTTACGTATCTTCCAATCAATACCTTGCGCAGCTTTTTCATGTCTTCAAACGCATGGTTTGCAACAGAAGTTACTTTACAGGTTACGCCGCCGATCTTTACCGCATGCATGACATGAATATAAGAAAGGCTCCGGTTCGATACGTCGTATGCTTCCGCCAGTTTCTTCTTCGCATCCGTTACGCGGTACATTACGCCCCGGAAATCTGTTTTATCGCCCACTTTTAACGGCGTGCCGGAAGGTTTGTGCACCTGCGCGTTTAATAGCCTTTGAATTTCGTCTTTGGCCTGTGCAAGCTGGTTTTTGACGTCGTCCGCTTCTTTTTCAAGCCGAACCGCTATGCCTTCCAGTTCCGCAACCCGGGCCTGTGCAGAAATTAATTTTATATCCAAAACGCCTGCTTCTTCTTTTAAGGCTTTTAACTCTTCCAGCAAAATGTCTTTTTGATCTTTTTGTGTCTCTATCTGGCTGTTCAAAGCCGCAATCTTGTCGTTTAAGATGCTGATTTCGGTCTCCTTTTCCGAAATCCGGACCGCAAGCTGCGCGTTATCGCTGTTTGACTCGTTTAATTCAGAGCGCAAATCCGCAAGCGCTTCATTTGCTTCTTTTAACGCGTCCTGCTTTTCTTTTACCTGATTCGTTAAACCGGTAATTTCCTTCTCCTTCGCCGCAATGTCTTTTTCCAGGTTCCCAATACTTATATTTGCTTCCCCAAGCTGTTTTTCCAGTTCTGTTACTTGGCCGCGGACGCTGTTTAATTCTCCCAAGACTGCAGCCAAATCGTTCTTTAACTGCTCGTTTTCCGCTTCCTTTGCAGATTTTAGGCCCGCGATTGCATCCGCAATGGCGCCGGTTGCCGCCTGTATCTCTTCTTCCGTAGAAGCGCCCGCTTTTAAAATTTCCCTGGCCTGCGCAACCGCCGCCAAAAGTACGGCGTAGGATTCTGGCGTGTAGTTTTCTTCTAAAAGCCTTTCCGCAATGGCGACCGCCAAAGAAAGCGCTGCTTTTTCATTTGTAAAATCGGCTGTTTTTCGGATTACGATAAAGCTTATCATAACGTCGCATCTGTCGTTCCCGGATTTCAGCGGGGCTGTATTGACACAGACGCCGCCTTTTTTATCCAGCGTAACTTCTGTAAATGTCACCGTCTCTTTTCCGCTGATATGGTGATCTTCTTTTACCGCTATCTCTGCGCCGTCCAAATCGGTTACTGAAATTTTTGCGTGGCGAAAATCTGCCGCCCACTGAGCCCACGGATCGTAATAACCCGCGGTCACTTCATAAGTGCCTGCATCCAGTGCAAACTGATATGTAAGGGTTTTCCCGTTATTCCCGCCTTTGAAATTCCGGATCGTGCCAAAGGCGTCCCCGCTGCCGTTTACTTCCAGTTCGGCCTGCGGATTTGTATAACCCCATCCGGCGTTTTCGCCGTATGCGCCGTCCGGTACGGTATTCTTTATAGTTGCCTGATTCGCGTCCGTAAGCAGTTTTCCAAGTTCCGTAAATTCGTCCGCGCCGCAGTCTGCAAAATAAACGATATTTGCAGGGGACGCGGTTACCTGTACGGTAATCTCCCTGTTCTCAAAGCCGGTAAGGATACCTCTTACCGTATATGCCCCAAGTTCCGTCGCATCAAGCAGGGCGGCTGCGTCAGCCTCATTCCAGTCAACCGCCGTATCAAACGTTTCTCCGGTAACGGAAATGTTGATTTTTTCCGGCAGTTTATAATCGCCGTTTCCAAACAGATATGCCGGGATACCGGTATTTATCACAATATCCGCCGGATCCCATTTCGCATAAAGCGTCATATCGCCCGTAACGGCGGAAGCAAAGTTCCATGCCGTTGTAAGAGCCGGATCGCTGTACCATCCTGCAAAATCGTAGCCGCGTTTTGTTGGGGCATGCGGCTCTGCCGCAACGCCGGCTTTAACCGGAACTTTCTGAGGCGCTACAAATGAACCGCCGCCAGAATCAAAGGTTACGGTATAATACCCGTTTTCCTGTTCTTTTAAGCTTCCCTGGATGGTTACGCCGTAAGCCGGCATAACAAAACGGTAAACGCTGCCGGTTTGGGTCACCGTAATGCCCGTCGGCTCTTTTGTATCACTCCGTACAATTACCGGAGCCTGCACAAATTCATAGCCCGCTTTTGCAGAAAATATAACGGTTTCACCGGCGGCAGCCCGCCCGGGCGTATCTACTTCCGTTTCTTCGGAAGCAACCAGATACGTTTCCTCATCTGCCGTATGGCGGAATTTTACCGTATATTCCTGTTTCTTCGTCTGATCTCCGTTCTCCGGGAGGAAGATGATTTTTGCCGTGCCGTTTACGGCTTCCAATATGGTTACAGACGCATTGTCCGTCGCTTCCGCCGTAATGACGCCTGATTCCGTATCCAGTTCCAGCGTCTTTGTTTCTGGGTCAAACTGCTCCAGCACGTTGTTTCCATCCAAGCTTATCCGCGTAATTTCATAGCTGTCAAATCTTATAACCGGCTCGTAATATACTTCAAACTCTTCCAACCCCGTCCAGTTCTTATCCTGAGGCGTAAGCGTAATGCGGATTGCCGTTGTTTCAACCGGCCGAAACGCTATGTCCTGCATCTGCTTAAAGTTGTCCAGGGACGGTACGGCCGGTTTGCCGTCAATGTACTCTACCTCAGTCCAGCCGTCGTATGCCTTAATGGGGTTATCTGCCGCCCAGCCCTTAACGCCGCTGCAGCCTCCGTTCGCGCTTGTGCTGTCGTTGCCCAGCCGGTTGGCCGCGATTACGCCGTTATTGCCGCTGTAATATTCGATCTTATAGTCCTTTGGCAGGCGCACTTTATTTTGGGCCGATCCGTCTTCTTCCATAAATCCGACGGAAACTTTGTTCACGGTATATTTTTTCTGATCGCCTTCCCCGGATTCTCCTTTTTCGCCGAAAGCAGTCGCCACAAACGGCAGGCGATCCGAAGCGTTTACATCTGCATTTGCATTCGTATGGTACACGCCGTCTTCCCAGTCGCTCCAGATACTTTTGCCTGTTCCGCTTGCAAAAAGCTTTACGCCGTCCGTCGCATGATGCGCCAGATCATCCGAAGCGGAAACATAGGCAAATGTCCTCGGCCATTCTCTTGCGGCCTTAATACCGTTTTCATTTAACGCCAGATTTACCCAGGCGGGCGTATTGTTTGCATCCGCTGCCGCCTGCGCAACGCGCACCGTAGCGATAACGTCTGTTTTCCCGGCTTTTCCGTTTACCGTAACCATGCCCGGCGCATCAAATCCGCCTTCCGGTACATTCCATTTTACATCCTGCTTTACAATATCGCCATTGCTGTAATAAATGGCTGCCTGTTGCGGCAACGCAGGCGCAGCGCCCGCAGCCGCAGCAACCGTAATATGCTCTGCGCCGATCACGTCGCATACCGTAACCTTAGCCGCTACGCGCGCATTTGTTTCCGGTACGGTTCCGTATACGGTAAACGCGCCTGTTTTCTTTAACGCATTGCCGCTGATGCTGTCCCAACGGACTTCCATAAGCTGCCCGCCGATTGTCGTTATGGCTGTCACCGTACCCGGCAGCGCGGGATACTCGTCTTTTGCCGTCGTTACGCTGACTTCCTCGTAGCCCGTAACCTCCGCTTCAGCCGCATGGATCGTAAACCCGGTTTCCACGACGCCCGTATAGTTCACCATGCCCGTTACAACGACTGTCGCCGCGCCCGGTTCTATGTTATTGCGGTAACTTAATTTATAATCGGTCCCGTTCCTTAAGACAATTCCCTGCGCATCCGCAGAAGCTTTGTAAGTAACCACCGGCTCCGGCTTGATTTCCCGCCCGGTATAATCTGTTTCCTGTTCATCACCGGAAAGTTCCACGAGCGTATTGCCGGCATAAATTTCACTGGGCGCGCACTGTACCCTGACTTCGGCCGCGGACATAAACTCGTTGCTTACTTTGCCGCTGTTATCAGATGTTTCCACTCCGTACAGACGGATATATTTCGCATCGGCGGCGTCAAACTGCGCCATTTTCCATTCCACTGCCGTATTCCATCCGGTTCCTTCCGCCGCGTTCGTCCAGTTTGTCCCGTCCGTGCTGGTTTCAATCCGGTATGACAGGACAATGCCGTTTTTATCTGACGGGCGAGGCATATAGCGCAGCCCTTTTATTTTTGTCGTCTCTTTTAATTCGATCTGCAGATAGCGCAGATCCGCGCGGCCGGTCAGATCTTTTTCCCCCGATCCGCTGTCTCCATACCTGCTGTGCCAGATCGTACCGTTGCTGCCGTCATTTGCTTTTGCAGGCGGCTCGTCCCCATGCCAGCTTGGCGCCGAAAGCGTCATGTCCTTATACGGATAATCAAAAGAATCGTCGTTCGCATTATCCACCCTGGTATTGTCTTCCCCTAACAAAATCTGGTAAACGCCGCGTTCCTTATGATCTTCCGATTCCAATACAACGCGGATAATATTGCCGCCGTCTTTGGGAAGAACGGTAACGCTCGCATTATCTTTGCCTGCCGCCTTTACATCGGTTTGGTTTAAATCCGTTTCGGATACGCCGTACCAGCCTTTTGCAAGCGTCGCCGCGTCTGCGGTATGGCCTCCCACACAAAGCGAAGAAAGCGCCGCGTCTTCCCCTACGAAAAACTGCGGGATACGCGTATTCATCTTAAGTTCCAGAAGCGTCGTGATTTTTTCAAATTCCAGCCTGAACCATGTTTCGGAAACCGTCTGAGACGGGGACAGCGTACGTACCGTAACGCCGTCTTCTTTTCGGTTGCTGATTTTGCACCCTGCCTCTGTCCAGTTTGCGCCGTTGTCGCTGGAAGAATACACCTTCATCGTGCTTGAAACAGGCGCCGTATCTTTTAAATATAAGGTAAAATCTTTTAATTCAATTGCCGTGTCCAGACGGAAATCCAGCGTCCCCCGACCGCTCCACGCAATATCCGTTTTTGCCGTCTTACCGTCCCTTAATTTGGCCAGAGTATCCGCAACGCCGCTGTTTTGCGCGCTTGATACGCCGTTTATATACATCTCCGGCACGTTTGGCAGCGCTTCGTCGCCGTCTTTGTAACCGCCCGACGTAACGCGCACCTTTGCGGTTACGGCAAAACTTTCGCCAAATACATCCGCCGTTCCTTTTACTTCCTTTGTACCCGTCGTCGCCGTAAGATCCCCCGGTTCTTCCCAGGCAACCGGAAACTCCGCCGTCATAATGCTTCCGTCCGAATGTACCGCCGGACGCGACGCCGGAAGGGAAATTTCCGCGTCTTTTCCGATTGCGGCAGAATAATTCAGTATTCCTGCAACGTCTTTGATTTCCATTATGTTTACCTGTATGCTGACATTTAAATCCGCGATCGTTCCGCTGACAGAATACGTCTCTTCCCCTGACGGGATATCTCCCCAGGAAACGGCCTTTCGTTCCGACGTATCATCTGAATAATTTACCGTAACCGTCCCTGGAAGCGCCGGAAGCGTTCCCGGCTTAAGATAATAATTGCGGGAAATCTCATAGCTGACCACATGCTTTTCCTGCGGATCGTCTTCTGACGCCGTTGTAGTTACTTTCTCTTTTACTTCCTGATAGCCTGGCGCGCTTGCCGTCACGGTAAAACTGCCCGCTTTATCCAAAGACTGTACGATGGCTAAAAGCTTGCCCTTTCCCGCTTTTCTCGTCGGATCGCCGTGCGGCGTCACATCGTTTTGTACGCCATTGTCCAGCGCCAGAAGTTTACCGGCTCCCTCTACAGATACTGTTACCTCTGGCTCTGCGCCGTTTACGAACCTGCCGGACGCATCCGTCACGTCAATTGTAATATAGCTTAAATCTTTTCCATCTGCCGTAATCTCTTTGCGGTCTGCCGAAATGCTCAGTTTGGACGCCGGTTTGGTTGTCTCGACAAAACTGCGTCCGTCTGTTTCCGTTATTTCGGACGTGCCGTCTGCTTCAAACGCTTTTGCTTCCAGTTTTCCCTCTTCGTAGGGTACGAGAAACGTTGCATACAAAGAACTGCCGGAACCTTTGTTTGCTTTAGACGTATCAAAGCATCCTGTGCCAGCCGTATAATTCTGATAGCCGCCGGTCGGCGTATCGGTCCGTTCTGCCGTTGCAGAACCGACTTCTTTCCCGTTTAAATAAAGTTTGATCACCGGAGCGTCGCTGTAAACCACAACCTCCGCCCGGTTGCCGCTATCGAGCATGATTTCATCCCGGTTCCATACCGGAAGCACATGCAGCGTATGTACGTTGCCATTCCACTGGCTCTGGTACAGATAAAAGCTGTCCTTCGGGAAACCAGCCGTGTCAATAATGCCAAAATAAGAGTTTTTTGCAATATTCGGCCATGTACCGTTCGCGCCCGGCCCCTGCCAGTTATCCGGGGTAGGCTCGCCGATATAGTCAAAGCCCGTCCAGACAAATTCACCTGCATTAAAGGGCTGGCGCAGCGTAATATACAGCCCGTCGCTTGCCAGATGCCCCCAGCTTACCCTGCTCTTATCGTAAGACGTCAGCCGTTTGTCTCCCTTGCCGCCGTCCCCGCCGTTTGTTTTGCGGTCGTATACGCCGCGGCTGTTAATAGAGGACGCCGTTTCTGAACCGTATACATGCCAGCCTTTTTCGTACCCCTGCTGGATCTGCCCCATGCTTCCGTAGTTAAAGCCAACCAGGCCGCCCGGCACATCGCCGTATTCGCTTGCCGCGCCAATAACATTTGCCGTCCTTGTAGCGATATTGTTGTCGTTGTTGACCGCGCCTTTCATCTGATTGTCTCCAAACGTCACGAAACGCGTCGTATCTTCTTCGCCCGTCCAGCGGATCAAATCTTTCGCCACATCCGGGAACCGTCCGTTGTTACTGCTGTCGATTAACTGCTGGAATACTTCGTTCCCAAGGCTCCACATGATAATGGAAGGATGGTTGCGCCCGCGTTTTACCATGGCCTTCAAATCAAACTCGGCCCACTGCGTACAGCCCGCGCCGCCTATAATCCGGTTGCCCTCCTCGATTGGTTCGGCAAACCATTTCCCGAAATCTTCCGTATTGCCCGCTTTTCCGGACAGCCAGCAGTCAAACGCCTCTTCCACCAGCAGCACGCCTTTGCGGTCACAGATATCAATTAAAACCTGTGACGCCGGGTTATGCGTAACGCGGATGGCGTTGGCCCCCATCTGTATCAGCTTTTCCACCTGTCTTTCAATGGAACGTTCCCAGGCTTCCGCGCCCAAGCCGCCCTGGTCGTGGTGTATGGATACGCCTTTTAACTTGACGTTTTTTCCGTTTATAAAAAATCCGTTGTCTTTTGTAAACGTCACCCAGCGGAACCCGAAATCCGAATCGTAGGAATCTACAAGCGTATCCCCTGCGTATACTTCGGTACGCACGGTATAAAGGTTTGCCTGTTCCAAAGACCAAAGCTTCGGGGACGCAACCGTTACCGTACCGGCAATATCCGCCGTTTCCCCCGCGGCTATAGTTTGCGCCGCAGATTTTTCCCCCTCTGCCACAGGCTCTGTGCCGCCCGCTTCATACACGCGCTGGCGTACGGAAACCGAAACGTCGCTGCCGCTGTCGTTTTGTATGGAAGCCGATACACAGACCGTGCCCGTTCCTTCCTCAATATCCGGCGTGGTTACGGTTGTCCCAAACCACCCCACATGCACCGGATCGGTTACTGTCAGCGTGACGTCGCGGTAAATTCCGGATCCGGAATACCAGCGGCTTGACGGCTGCTTATGCTCCACTTTAACTGCCAGGATATTTTCCTGCCCTCCGTAATGCAGATCTTCGCCGGGCAGCGCAAAAGAAAACGGCGTGTAACCATACGGGTGCGTCCCCAGCTGTTTTCCGTTTAAGTATACGGTCGCATTCATATAGACGCCGTCAAAATCAATGCTCAGTTCCTTCCCCGCCATATCCTCTGAAAGGGAAAAGCTTTTCCGGTACCATCCGGTCCCGCCTAAAACATAGCCGCTTTCCTGTTCCGCCGGGGCCGCCGTGCTGTACCCCTGATCAATGCTGTAATCATGCGGCAAATCCACGTTTTTCCAGGCGGAATCATTGTACATAACCGCTTCCGCCCCGTTTAACTCTCCCAGGTAAAACCGCCAGTGGTCATTAAAGGACATGGAACGCTCCCCCGCATCATATGCATTGACATAAACCGTCTCCGGATCCGACACAATCTGTGTCACCGGTTCTTCTGTTTTCTGCGGGCCTGCTGCAGACACGTCGAGTGCGCCCGTGTTCAAAACCATCGCCAAAACCAGCATACCACTCAGACATTTCTTTGCATTCATCTGATTCATTGCCTCCTTTTTTCCCGTTTTTGTTTGATGCTGCAATCGGCAAACGGATCCGCACCATATTTGTACAAAACGGCATTCTGGATTTAGTATATAAAAAAATTCCATAAAAAAATATGGAATTTTTTTTATATTTTGGTACTATTTTTGGAGATGCTAAAACACGCGCGTCTTCATATTCAATCAAATAAGATTTCATCCACCGTAACAAACACATACCCCTGTGCCGTAAGCTTATCAATAATTTCAAAAGCCGCGTTCACCGAAGATTCCGACGAGTCATGCAGCAGGATAATATCGTTTTCCTGCACCTCGTTTATCACGCGTTCCACAACGGCAGCCGCATTGTCCGTTTTCCAGTCCAGCGGATCGACGTTCCAAAGTACTTCAATCATCGTTGTTTCGTAATCCAGGTTGCTTTTCCAGCACCCGTACGGCGGACGGATGTACTCCGGATATTCCCCGGTCACCTGATGGATTGCCTCGTTTGTCTTATCGACCTGGGCGATTGCGGCTTCGTCGCTTAAACTGCTTAGATTCACGTGCTCATAAGAATGGTTCCCAATCAGATGGCCGTCTTTGTGCATCTGCTCAACAAGCCTGGGCGAAATTTCCACAGCCTTTCCCAGCAAAAAAAACGTTGCCTGCACGCCGCGTTCCTTTAAGCCTGCCAGAAGCCCCTCCGTATAAATTGCATTCGGGCCGTCGTCGAATGTCAGGGCAACTTTTTTCTTTGCCAGATCCTGCGTGCTTTCGTCTAACACTTTATCAAACGTCCTGTTTATCTGCATAACCGGCTGGTTTTTCATTCCGTCTACCCTTCCTCTTACCAAAAGGCCCATGCCCTTCTCTGCCGCTGTCCCGGCCAGAATGCAGGCAAGCATCAGATCCAGCCCCAAAAGAAAATTGCGAATTTTTTTCATGCGACCACTGCTTCATAATTCTCTTATCTTAACTATATGCAGGAAACGGTTAAAAATCCACTTTTTTCACTTCCGCCGTAAGCGCCCCGTCTTTTTCGTCAATCCAGATTATGCTGCCGCCGCTTACCTTGTCCGCCAAAATCAGCTTGGCGGCAAGGGTTTCCACATGCTTTTGCAAAAACCGCTTTAGGGGCCTTGCGCCGAATACCGGGTCATAGCCGTGCTCTGCGATATACGCCCTCGCCGTTCCGGAAAGTTCCACTTTGATTTCCCGATCTTTTAAACGCCCGTTTAGTTCCGCCAGCAGAAGATGGATGATGTTTCCAATGTTTGCCTTTGTCAGCGGCCGAAACAGAATCATTTCATCCAGACGGTTTAAAAATTCCGGCCGGAAGTTTCTTCTTAGTTCCTCCATGACAGCCGATTCCGCCTCGGGGCTTATCTGGCCGTTTTCTTTCATATGTTCTAAAAGATATGAAGAACCTAAATTTGAAGTCATGATAATAATTGTATTTTTAAAATCCACGGTACGGCCCTGGGAATCGGTAATCCTGCCGTCGTCGAGTACCTGCAGCAATACGTTAAAAACGTCCGGATGCGCTTTTTCCACTTCATCAAACAGCACAACCGAATAGGGCCTTCTTCTTACGGCTTCCGTAAGCTGTCCGCCTTCATCGTATCCGACATATCCGGGAGGCGCCCCAATCAGGCGGGAAACGGAATATTTCTCCATATACTCGGACATATCCAGGCGCACCATATTGCTTTCGTCGTCAAAAAGGCTTTCCGCCAGCGCCTTGGCAAGCTCGGTTTTCCCTACCCCGGTAGGCCCTAAAAATAAGAAGGAACCGATCGGCTTCGTCGGATCTTTAATACCGGCTTTGGAACGGATAATCGCTTCCGTTACTTTGGTTACGCCGTCGTCCTGCCCGATGACGCGCCGGTGCAGTTCTTCGTCCAAGTGCAGCGTTTTATTGCGTTCGCTCTCGGTCAGCTTTGCAACCGGAATCCCGGTCCAGCGGGAAATAATCCGCGCGATTTCATCCTCGCTGACATTTTCATGCACAAGGGATAAGCTTTCGCCTTTTGTCCTGGCTTCCTCGGCCTCAAGTTCTTTTTGTACCTGCGGCAGGCTGCCGTACTGCAGTTCCGCCGCCTTTTCCAGATCGTAGTTCTGCTGTGCCTGTTTTACCTGGCTTTTGATATTTTCCAGTTCCTCGCGCAGCTTCTGGACGTGTTCAACGCTTTTCTTTTCATTGTCCCACTGCGCTTTTTGTGCCGAAAACGCATCCTTTAATTCGGCCAGTTCTTTCTGTAAAGCCGCAAGGCGTTCTTTGCTTAAACGGTCTTCTTCTTTTTTGAGCGCCGTCTCTTCGATTTCCATCTGCATAATGCGCCGGTTTAATTCGTCCAATTCGCTGGGCATAGAATCAAGTTCCGTTTTTATTAAAGCGCAGGCTTCATCTACCAGGTCGATTGCTTTGTCCGGCAAAAACCGGTCGGATATATATCGGTTTGACAGTACGGCCGCGGATACCAGCGCGGCGTCTGCAATCTTTACGCCGTGGAATACCTCGTAGCGTTCTTTTAACCCGCGCAGGATGGAAATGGTGTCCTCTACGGTCGGCTCGTCAACCATAACGGGCTGGAACCGCCGTTCTAAGGCGGCGTCCTTTTCAATGTACTGGCGGTATTCGTCTAAGGTGGTCGCCCCGATGCAGTGCAGTTCGCCGCGCGCTAACATGGGCTTTAGCATATTTCCCGCGTCCATTGCGCCGTCTGTCTTGCCTGCTCCTACAATGGTATGCAGTTCGTCTATGAACAGAATTATCTGGCCGTTTGATTTTCTTACCTCGTCTAAAACGGCTTTTAACCGTTCCTCAAACTCGCCGCGGTATTTTGCCCCGGCTAAGAGCGCGCCCATATCGAGGGCAAATAATTTCTTTTCTTTTAAGCCTTCCGGCACGTCGCCCCGGACAATCCTCTGCGCTAAGCCTTCCACAACGGCTGTTTTGCCGACGCCGGGTTCCCCGATTAAGACGGGGTTATTTTTGGTTTTACGGGATAAAATCCGGACCACGTTTCGGATTTCGGAATCCCTGCCGATGACCGGATCCATTTTCTGATCTTTTGCCCTGGCAACTAAATCCGTGGCGTATTTTTCCAGGGTATCATAAGTAGCTTCCGGATTATCCGAAGTGACTCTCTGGTTGCCGCGGACGGTAGAAAGCGCTTTTAAAAAACGATCTCTTGTAATGCAATATTCCCTGAAAAGATCTTTGATTGCAGGGTTTTGGTATTTTATCAGGGCAAGGAATAAATGCTCGACGGAAACGTATTCGTCTCCCATCTGCTTTGCTTCGTCTTCAGCGCTGATTAAAACTTTGTTTAATGCCTGGCCGATATATACCTGTCCGCCGGATACTTTAACGCGTTTTTCCAGTTGCCGGACGGCGTTTTCGGAAAAATGGGCCGTGTTGATTTCCATTTTTTCAATCATTTTGGGAATCAGACCGTCCTCCTGCTGCATTAAGGCAACTAACAGATGCTCCTGTTCGATTTCCTGATTGCCGTATTCGTAGGCTAATTTTTCGCAGTTGTTGATGGCTTCGATTGACTTTTGCGTGAATTTCTGTATGTTCATAACAACACCTCCTGCGTAGGGCTTTTTGGATATTCTGCGCGATATGCGGCAGAATATGCGAATTTGCTTTGTTCTATCTGAAATATAACACGCGTTGTTAGCACTGTCAAGAGGTGAGTGCTAAAATTGTGTGAAAATTTTATGAATCTCTGATTGTACGGTTTTTCATGTCTATATTGCCCCACGTCAGGTCAGTAAGTTCCCCACACCTCAGACAAGTGCCGATTGCGATCGTAAGGAATAGAACATAGGCGGAATATGTACCGCTGTTTATGCAAAAATCTATCAGCCTTTTTATTTCATCTTCTGACAACGGTATCTTCTCCCCTGCATCCTGTTTAATATTCTCCATTGCGCCCTTTGCTGTCTTTTCGTTTTTCCGCCATGCCCCTCCGTCCCATGTCCTCAATGCGTCTTACCGTTTGTTCTTCTCGGTATGCGTATTTTGCCGCCCTGCCTTTCCTGTAACGCTGTTAATAACTACCGATACAAGCATTACCAAAAAACGATAAACCAAAACTGGGTATGACGCTGTTCATCTTTCAAAATTTCCATTGCTAAAGTCATATTCTATTTTTCATAATTTTTATTATTCCTATCTTTGGCTCGCCTTATATGGCAAATGGCATTGTTTCTGATTCCTATAGCTGTCAGATAGCCAACATTCTAAATTGTGATTTTAAAGGGATTTTTGTAATGAGGGATACAAAAGAAGAAATATAAAAAACTCTTGAACCTCTTTGCCAGATATGCTATATTGCAAACAGAAAAGGGAGAACCATAAAAACGGCTCTACCCCAAACAGTGAAAAGCTAATTTTTACATCAGACGTCGCTATTTGATATGATACCTCTAAAGTAGACAGATTAAATATAAAAATCTGTTACTTTGGAGGTATTTTTCATGCCAAGATCAAAACACTCACCCGAATTCAGAGCCAGGGTATCACAAGAATATATTGACGGGACAGGTTCTGTTCACTTCCTTGCCGATAAGTATGGAATAGGTTATTCGACACTAAGGGGATGGATTAACGAATACAGGATTCATGGAATATCCGCGTTTTGTCATAAAAAGAACAGAACTTATTCTAAAGAATTCAAAATAAAATGCGTAGAAGCAGTCATGAATGGTGAAGGTTCCGTTGATGACATCATTGCCAGATATGGAATCTCCAGCCGTTCTGTTTTAAGACAATGGATTAAGGTGTATAATGCCAATAGAGAACTTAAGGATTACGATCCAAAACAGGAGGTCTATATGGCAGAAGCAGGGAGAAAAACAACTTTTGAAGAACGCAAAGAGATTGTCAATTATTGTATCAGCCATAACCGTGATTATAAGAATACGGCAGCAAAGCATGGTGTTTCTTACAGCCAGGTTTATTCATAGGTAAAGAAATATGATGCCAATGGAGAGGACGGATTAACAGACAGGAGGGGACACCGCAAAACGGATGATGAGGTAAATGAACTGGAACGTTTACGGCGCGAAAATCTACGGTTGAAACGCCAGCTGGAAGAAAAGGATATGGTAGTTGAACTGTTAAAAAAAGTGAAAGAATACGAAAGGATGTGAGGCTTGGGAAGTTACGTCATGAATCAAAATATTTAACAGTCAGACAT
>CAJTLD010000050.1 GCA_910577065.1 uncultured Lachnospiraceae bacterium
GGCGGAATAGCTCAGTTGGCTAGAGCACACGGTTCATACCCGTGGTGTCGAGAGTTCAAATCTCCCTTCCGCTACTGTAAATCCCGAAAGAAGCAGTTATCTTTCGGGATTTTTTGTGGTTTAAAGGGAATAATGGAGACATCCCCGGTAATATGTTATAATTGAGTTTATAATGCAGAAAACACCATGCAATAAAGATGAAAGGAGAGGCAGCATGATAGTTAGAGAACGTTTTGGGACGGATGACAGCGGGAAGGAAGCGGAACTGTTTACCATTACCAATACAAACGGGACACAGTTAAAAGTCACGACGCTTGGAGCTACAATTGTTTCGTTTGTGTTCCGCGACAAAGAAGGAACAATGCGCGACGTAGTGCTTGGGTATGATGAGGCGGCTTCTTATCTGGAGCAGAAAGGCTATTATTTCGGGGCTACCGTCGGAAGGAATGCAAACCGTATTTCCGGCGCCAGGGTCACAATAGGCGGTGTGGAATATGCCTTAGAAGCCAATTCCGGAGCCAATAACCTGCACAGCGGAAGCAATGGCGTCAGCCACAGGGTATGGGATACGGAACGGGTGGATGAGAAAGCGGGAAGCGTTGCAATGAAGCTGCTCAGTAAGGATTTGGAACAGGGTTTTCCGGGAAATATGACGATAAAAGTTACTTTTACGCTGACCGGGGACGACGCTGTGCGTATTGACTATGAAGCGGTATCCGACAAAGATACGATAGCCAACTTTACAAACCACAGTTATTTTAACCTTGCAGGGCATGACAGCGGTTACATAGGAGAACAGAAATTAAAGATTTACGCAAATGCGTTCACCCCCGTTGCGCCCACAGGTTCTGTCCCGACAGGGGAAATTTGCCCGGTGGAAGGAACGCCGCTTGATTTTAGGGAGTTTAAAGAAATCGGACGGGAAATAAACGCGGATTATGATCAGCTTGTTTATACCAAAGGCTACGACCATAATTTTGTGCTGGACGGCGGCGGCAGGTTTGGGCTGATGGCAGAGGCGATCTGCGAGGCCACCGGGATTCATTTGTACGCGTATACGGATCGCCCCGGCGTACAGCTGTATGCCGGGAACTTTATCGAAACGCATAAGGGGAAAGGAGGCGCCCTTTACGGAGAACGCCATGGGTTCTGCCTGGAGGCCCAGTGTTTTCCGGACGCCGTGAATATCCCGTTATTTGAAACGCCTCTTTTAAAAGCGGGGGAAGCGTATTCATCCGCAACAATGTACAGGCTCAGCCTGGATTAATATAAGAGTTGTTCTTTTATATCCGGTACTTTGGACAGGATGGGAAATAAAAGCAGGCTGATTAGGATGCCGGCTAACCCCTGTACCAGATTAAAAGGGACTCCGGCGGCAGCGGAAGCGGCTCCGGCGGCAACGGCTGCAGTAGTGAGCCTGCCCGCGGCAAAAGCTGCGATTGCCGTTTCATAAAGAAAATAACCGGTTACCATCACGGTTTCTCCGATAAGGCCGCTTGCAATTACAAAAATCTGATAAGGCTGCGGCTGTTTTGGGCGGCGTTTGAACAGACGGAATAATAGGCCTGCAATTCCCGCGGTCAGCGCTTTGATCAAAAACGTAGCGGGCGCAAAGGCGGCGTAGCCGGAGAAGATGTCTGCAAACATGGAGCCGATGCCGGCGGCCAGCGCTCCTGCAGCGGGTCCCAGTAAAAATCCGCACAGCAGCGTCATTCCGTCGCCTATGTGGATATATCCCATAGTTGGAGTGGGCAGCTTTAGAATCATCGTTGCAATGCAGGTGAGTGCAGCCATCAGGGCTGCAAGGATTTTCTTTTTCAGATTTTTTTCCATAATGAAAAGTGCCTCCTTTTGTTTTTTTCTATCATATGCATACAGTGGTATTGTGAAAAGAGCCAATTTTTGAAAAAACAATCAGGCCAGTTTCAGGAAAAACGGATATTCAGAACGGAAAGGCCGGTGCAAAGAGTATGACTGTAACCTGTCCGAAATGAAATTTTATTCCAGTTTTGGAATAGAGTAGACAGAACGACAAATTTCGAGTATAATAAAATATCATAAAAACACAGGGGGGCTAAAATGAAGAATTTAAGAATCGGAACAAAACTTTTGGTGACATTTATGATCATCATCCTGCTTTTCTGCGCAACGGTTGCCAGCGCGATTTACGGGCTGAGGGAAAATGCAGAAAAGTACTCGGATTTTTATCACGTCGGGTATCAAATCACGAACAAAGTTATGAACATGCGGCGCGGCCTTCAGATTATTGTAAAGGATATTTCATTCATTACGATAGAAGAAGACGACGCGAAAAGCCAGACTCATAAAGCGGATCTTGATAAAGAAATGACGCTGCTGGAAGAAAATGCAACGTGGCTTTTTGAGAATTTTAAAGGCGATTCCGAGTTACTGGATGCTTTTTCCGCCAATATCAGAGAGGCCGTTGAACTGCAGGAAGCAGTCGTTAAGCTGGCGGAGACGGACATGCAGGGAGCAAGGAATATGCTGTTGGATGAGTATCAGCCTCTGGTAGAAGAAGCCGTAAATACGCTGATTCAGATCAGTTCTGTTGCAGAGCAGTCCGCGGAACAGGATTACCAGTCCACAACCGAAATGCAGAGGATGCTGGTCATTGCCCAGCTGGCTATGGCGGGCGGCGCACTGGTGATTACGTTGTTTCTTTCCACTTACCTTACCAGATCGATTAAGCGTCCGCTGGACGAACTGGAACGTTCCGCAGAAAAGATTGTCGGCGGAAATTTCGATATCAACATAACATATAAGTCTAAAGATGAAATGGGCAGCCTGGCAGATGCGTTCCGGAACATGACGATAATTTTAGGCGATGTGATTTCAGACGCGTCTATGCTTCTGCAGGAAATGGCAGACGGCAATTTTGACGTCCGTACGCATGCCGAGCAGCATTATGTCGGGGATTTTCAGGGTCTTTTACTTTCTATCCGTAAGCTGAACAAAGGGTTGAGTTCTACATTGGGACAGATTAACCTGAGCGCGGATCAGGTTGCTTCCGGGGCAAGCCAGGTATCTGTCGGATCGCAGGCGCTTTCCCAGGGCGCAACGGAACAGGCTTCCGCCGTAGAAGAACTGGCGGCCACCATTGCGGGTATTTCCCAGCAGATTAAGGAAACGGCCAACAATGCGCTGGAAGCAAGAACTAAGTCCGGCCTTGCAGGAGACGAAATGGAAGGCTGTAACAAACAGATGCAGGATATGATGGCTGCTATGGAAGAAATCACCCGTACATCCAATGAGATTGGCAAGATCATTAAAACAATTGAAGATATTGCATTCCAGACCAATATACTGGCTCTGAACGCAGCCGTTGAGGCGTCGCGTGCAGGCATTGCAGGAAAAGGGTTTGCTGTCGTTGCGGAAGAAGTGCGCAACCTCGCAGGCAAGAGCACGGTAGCTTCCAAAGATACGGCGGAACTGATTGAAAGTTCCATTAAGGCCGTTTCACGCGGGACAAAGATTGCAGATTCCACCGCGCAGGCTCTGGTAAAAGTAGTAGAAGAAGTACGTGTGGTAGCTTCTGCCGTAGAACATATCGCAGATGCGGCAGAAGAACAGTCCGGTGCGGTAGAACAGGTTACGGTTGGCGTGGATCAGATTTCCAGCGTAGTGCAGACCAATTCCGCTACAGCGGAACAGAGCGCGGCTGCCAGCCAGGAACTGTCCGGCCAGGCGGAGATGTTAAAAGAACTTGTGGCGAAATTCAAACTCCGCGAAGAATACATTCCAAAAGCATCCGGCGCGGGAATTGGGTTTGACGACGCACAGTCCGGAAATATAGAACTGTAAATTGACATTTACCAATAATCGTGGTATCTTTATTATTGAGAACTTATTGATTACGGACAGATAGAATGAGTGATAGAAATAAGGAGTTGGCATGGAAAAACAGCGGATCTTGATTGTCGATGACGAAGAAATTAACCGTCTGATACTGGACGGGATGTTTGATGACGCGGATACATATGAGACGATTGAAGCGAGCAATGGGCAGGAAGCGATCTCCCATATTGAGAACAACCATGGTATTGTGTTGATCTTACTGGATATCTTAATGCCGGTCCTGGATGGTTTCGGTGTATTGGAATATATGAAGGAGCATGGTCTTTTGGAAGAGATCCCTGTTATTCTGATTACCAGTGAAACGATTGGAGACAGCGAAGAAAAGGCGTATTCCTACGGGGTGGCGGATGTCATCCACAAACCTTTTTACCCGAACATAGTAAAAAAGAGAAGCAGGAATATTATTGATCTGTACCAGAATAAGCATAATATGGCGGTGCGCTTAAAAGAACAGGAAGAAGCGCTTTTAGCACAGCAGAAAGAACTGAATGAGAACAATGAGTTTATGATTGATGCCCTCAGTTCCGTTGTAGAATCCAGAAGCGCCGAAACCGGGGAACACACCAAACGTATTAAGAACCTGACGAGGATTATGCTGAAATATTTTGTGGAAAATTTTCCGCAGTATGGCCTGACGGATTCTCAGGTAGATCAGATTGCCCGGGCCTCTGTCCTGCATGATATTGGAAAGATCGGTATTCCGGATGCTGTTTTGTCAAAACCGGGACGTTTAACAAATGAAGAATTTGAAATAATGAAGTCGCATACGACCATTGGCTGCGATATACTGAAAAAGTTTTACCGGAGCACGACGAGCGAGTTTGACCGATACTGTTATGAAATCTGCCGCCACCATCATGAACGGTGGGACGGCCGCGGTTATCCGGATCGTCTGTCAGGGGATGAAATTCCGATTAGCGCGCATATTGTTGCGGTAGCGGATGTTTTTGACGCTCTGGTCAGTCCAAGGGTATATAAGAGTTCGTTTGATAAGGAAACAGCATTTAATATGATTATAAACGGTGAATGCGGACAGTTTTCACCGGATGTATTGGAATGCATGAGGCTTGCAAAAGAAGATTTCTTCAATGTTTGTGGAAGTTATTAATATGGTTGGTTTTTCGTAATACTCGAAACAGAAAGCAGGCAGCAAAGAAAATGTAATATTTTTTGCTGCCTTTTTCAGGTCTTAGGCAGGAGGCTGTTATGGAACGGCAGGAAAACTGTATATTTCCGACAGAAGACGCTTTGGAAATGATTCTGATGTTTGACAGATACGGGATAATTTCCTATGCAAACGATACGGCGAAGAAGAAACTGGAATATGAAAGTGAATTGTGCGGAAGGAATATCAGCGATATTTTTCCGAATACCTTTTATAGTACGCAAGATGGCTTTAAGACAGATTATTTATTTGGCCATAAGCTGCAAAAACTTGCGGCGTACCGCAAAAATCTTACCTGTTTTCCTGTGGAAGCAAAAATTTTAGACGGCTGTACAGACTGCGGTATGTATATCTGTATGGCAAACGACATACTGGAAAAGGAATTTTTAAATAAAGAAATCGAGCAGGTAAGGCAGGAGGCAAAGCAGGCCCTGAAAGTGAAATCAGAGTTTGTCGCAAATGTAACGCATGAGCTGCGCACTCCGGTAAACGGGATACAGGGCAATGTCCGGGCGCTGCTGGAAGAAAACTCGGACGCTAAAATCATGAAATCACTGCGGTTGATTGAACGCTGTTGTGACGATATGAATAAGATTATTAATAACATCCTGGATTTTTCAAAGCTGGAAGCCGGGAAATTTGTTTTAGAACCCCGAAGGTTCCATTTTCGGAATATGATGGATTATGTAAGGAACAATCATATGAATAAGCTTACCGAAAAAGGGCTTGGCTTTTTTATGACAGTATCGCCTCAGGTACCGGAATACGTCATAGGGGACGAACTGCGTTTGGTACAGGTGCTTGGAAATCTGCTGTCTAACGCGCAAAAGTTCACCGCCGTAGGCAAAATTACGGTGGAAGCCGTCAAGACGGCGCAGGTAAACGATAAGATAGAGTTGTTTTTTATAGTAAAAGACACCGGGATTGGAATCGATAAAGCAGATAAGGATAAACTCTTTGAAAGTTTTTCGCAGGTAGACGCGTCTATTTCCAGAAAATACGGCGGCACAGGCCTCGGGCTGAATATCTGTAAACAGCTTGTAGAACTGATGGGCGGCAAAATGGAGGTGGAAAGCGAGAAAGGCAAAGGAAGTACGTTTTCGTTTTCGGTATGGGTGGGCGCGTGTGAAAAAGACGAAGCCGCCGTACCTGAGGAGGAGGCAGAACGGCCATTGTTTGTGGCCGCGCCTGCCCAGGAAGAAATTTCTGTTGAAAAAATCAGGCAGTATGGTACCAGCGAGAACCTTGAGTGCCTGCAAAAAAATCTTTCAAAACTGATTTTATGCGTTGAGATGGAAAACTGGGAAAAGGCGGAAATGTTTATGGAGACGATCCGCCAGATGACGGAAGGCGCGCCGCGCGAAATCAGCCGCGTGGTATTAAAGCTTAAAATGGCAATCCAAAAAGAAAATTACGATAAAATAGCAGGCCAGTATGCAGAATTGAGCCGTATCCTGCAGGCTTAGGGAGGTATCAGCGTGGTTTATGGGGATCAGGCAATGCACAATGAAAAAATTCTCATAGTAGATGATGTGGAATCCAACCGTTTTATCCTGCAGGAAATCATTGAAAGCATGGGCTGTAAGCCGGTTTTGGCCAGGGGAGGGGAGGAAGCGCTTGAAATGATGCACAAATCCCCGCCGCAGCTGATTTTAACGGATATTTCCATGCCTGGCATGGACGGATATGAACTTTGCCGGATTTTAAAGGGAAATGAAACGACGAAACATATTCCGGTGATTTTTATTTCGGCATTTGATAATCCGCAGGCAATTGTGGAAGGCCTTTCTTATGGAGGGGAAGATTATATTACAAAACCTTTTGTCGCGGAAGTAATAAAAGCCCGTGTGGGCGTCCATCTGCGCCTGAATGAAGCACAGCGTGAACTGATGGAGATGAACCGGCATTTAAAGGCTTCTGTGGACGAACAGCTTAAGCAGATTGAATCGGAGAAAAAAAGCATTCTCTTTGCACTGGCGAATATTGCGGCGCAGAATTTGGATTACCAGAAAGAGCACAGCAGGCGTTTAGGACGCAACTGCAGGATTTTGGCGCAGGGAATGCAGCTTTCGCCTGTGTTTGAGGACAGGGTTTCAGATACGTTTATCGATACGGCAGAGCTTGCGGCTCCGCTTTGTGATATTGGGAAAATCGGGATTCCGAAGGAGATTCTTGAGAAGGAAGAGCCGCTTACAAAGGAAGAGGCTGCGGTTTTACAGACGCATACAAAGATTGGGAGCAGGCTTTTGCATGATTTATATGTGAGCAATGATTACAACGACTTTATCGGCATATCGGCAGATATGATACGCCACCACCACGAAAACTGGGACGGGAGCGGTTATCCGGACGGCCTGAAAGGAGACGAAATTCCTCTGGCGGCACAGATTGTTTCCGTTATGGAACAATATACCGCGCTGACCGGAAATGGAGGTTTCGGCCGTACGGAAGCGCTTGACGCAATGAAAAAAGAAGCGGGTATCAGATGGAATCCTGATATTTTTGAAATATGTTCTAAAATATCACGCCAGTTGTGTTAAGTTACTAGTACTCTATCCAAACTTCAATTCCTGTTCGGATGGAGTACTAGGGAAGCTATCCGGGCAAAATAGAATTTCATTAGGATGACGGGAGGAATGGAGTTTGATCACGGATAATGAGTTTAGAAGAGTTGCAGTTTACATGAAAGACAATTATGGCATAGATTTAAGTCAGAAAAAAGTCATTATCAACGGACGCCTTGAAAATTATCTCAGGAAAAGCGGCTGGGCAAGCCTGGACGCATATATGGACGCCCTGAAAACAGACCGATCGGGACAGCTTGACAAAATGCTTGTCAACTTTCTGACAACCAATCATACTTATTTTATGAGGGAATTTGAGCACTTTGAATATTTCAGGAAAACCGTTCTTCCGTGGCTTAGGTCTAAGGAAGAGCAAAAAAAGGATCTGCGCATCTGGTGCGGCGCGGCGTCTACCGGGGAAGAGCCCTATATGATAGCGATGGTTCTGGCCGATTTCTTTGGGATGGAGCGTTCCAAATGGGATACAAGGGTGTTGGCGACCGATATTTCAACCAAGGTCTTAAAACAGGCGATGGCAGGGGTCTACAGCGAAGAACAGCTCAAAAACCTGCCCCCGAACTGGAAGAAAAACTTTTTTAAGCCGGTAGCGGGCGGGAGCCAGTACTTAGTAAGCGACGAATTGAAGCGCCAGGTGCTGTTCCGTCAGTTCAACCTGATGAGTCCGTTTCCGTTCCGTAAGAAAATGCATACGGTTTTTCTGCGGAATGTTATGATATATTTTGATGAGCCGACCAAAAACCAATTGCTTCAGAAAGTATATAACTGCATAGAACCGGGCGGATATTTGTTTATCGGGACGACGGAGACCCTTGACCGCAACAGTACGCCGTTTCAGATTATCCAGCCATCAATATTTAGAAAAAAGGAGAATTGATTGACCTATGCGACGGATTAAGGTTTTGGTAGTAGAAGATTCCATTGTATTTCGGGAACTGCTGGTTCAGAATCTGAACCGGGATTCCGAAATACAGGTTGTGGCGACAGCCAGAGATCCCTTTGAAGCAAGGGACGCTATTTTAAAATACAGGCCCGACGTCATGACGCTTGACGTCGAGCTGCCGCGAATGAACGGAATAGAGTTTTTGCGGAAGCTGATGCCGCAGTATCCGCTGCCTGTCGTGGTCATCAGTTCCTTAAGCGATAAGGTATTTGACGCCATGAGCGCGGGGGCGGTTGATTTTGTGGCAAAGCCCGCCGTTTCGAACCGCAGCCAGCTAGAAGAGTTTATTCAGAATGAACTGATTGTTAAGATTAAAATCGCATCGTCTGCGCAGATCAGCAATACAAAAAAATCGGCGTTGCTTTCACAGCAGCATTCCCTTTCCGATAAGGGCAAAAATAAAATCGTTGCAATCGGCGCTTCCACAGGTGGGACGGAAGCGATTTTCCATGTAGTCAAAGGCTTTGGCAAGGATATCCCGGGCGTCGTTGCGACGCAGCACATGCCGCCGGGATTTACCGCAATGTACGCAAAGCGGTTAAACGACCAGAGCCAGCTTGTGGTAAAAGAAGCGCAGACCGGCGATATGGTGCTGCCCGGGCATATGCTCGTCGCGCCCGGCGGGGATGCGCATATGCGCCTGCTCAAAGTGAACGGCGTTTATCAGGTAGAAGTGAAAAAAGGCCCGAAGGTAAACGGGCACTGCCCGTCGGTCGACGTGCTGTTTGATTCCGTTGCAAAATCGGCGGGGCGCGATGCGGTCGGGATTATCCTCACCGGAATGGGCGGTGACGGAGCAAAAGGCCTGCTTGCAATGCGCAGGGCAGGCGCAAAGACAATCGGGCAGGACGAATCGACCTGCGTGGTTTATGGGATGCCCAAAGTGGCTTATGATCTGGGTGCCGTGGAATATCAGGAAAAGCTTTCCGATATTGCAGGCAGGACATACGCATTATTAAATAGAATGTAAAGGAGGGGAGCATATGAAGATTTTGCTGGCAGAAGATGATTTTGCTACAAGGAAGTTTATGCTTAATTTCCTGTCAAAGTACGGTGAGTGTGACGTCACGGTCGATGGGATGGAAGCAGTGGACGCATTCATGATGGCTTTGGAGGATGACGAACCCTATGACCTGGTGTGCCTGGATATTATGATGCCGGTTATGGACGGCTATCAGTCACTTGTCGGTATCCGGAATCTGGAAAAACAGAGGAATATTCCGGAGGACAAAGCAGTAAAAGTAATAATGACAACAGCCTTAAACCAGGAAAAAAATGTCAAAATGGCGTTTGAACTGGGCTGTACGATTTATTCCGGCAAGCCGATCGACAAGGATCGGTTTGAACAGGCGCTAAAAAAGCTGGGCCTGGTATAAGGCGCATAATAGAAAGAATATGCAGGAAAGGAGAATGACATGGCTGAAGAATTTAACAATGAAGGAATGCTGGACATATACCTGTTTGAAAACCAGCAGCTATTGGAGCAGCTTCAGGAGATGGTTTTGGATCAGAAGGATGAGGACTGCTTTGATGAAGACAGCATAAATGAAATTTTCAGGACTATGCATACCATCAAAGGCTCGTCCGGGATCATGATGTTTGACAATATTACGGCGGTATCACACAAGCTGGAGGACGTCTTTTACTTCCTGAGGGAATCCCATCCGGACAATGTGCCGCATATGGAACTGGTAGAGCATGTACTGGCAGTCGAAGATTTTATTTCCAACGAAATGGATAAGATAAGCAACGGCGACCCTGCGGACGGAGATGCTACAGAGATTGTAGCCGACTTAGACGCGTTCCTTACGAAGATCAAAGGAGGAGGCGAAGAACCCGCAGGAGGGGGAGGTTCCGCAGCAAAGCCTGCGCCGGTAGGAAACACCGGCATGAAGGAACAGCCCAGGCAGTTTTACATAGCGCCTACGGCTACGGAGGACAGCCGGTTTTATAAAATTTATATTACATTTTATCCGGATACGGAAATGGTGAATGTCCATGCCTATAAAACGGTATATGCATTAAAAGAGATAGCGGAGGATCTGCTGTATTCTCCGGAAGAGGTCATTACGGACGAAAACTGTGCGGAAGTGATCCTGCAGGAAGGTTTTAAAATTCTTCTGCAGACAAAGAGCAGCCTGGAAGAACTCAAAGAAATCGTAAAAGAAGGCTATGAGATCAGCAAGGTAGAGTTTTTTGAATGCAAGGCGGAGGAATTCTTACAGGGATTTGATTTCGGCGGGCCGATAGACCTTGAATCAAGCGTGCAGGAAATTGAGGCACGGGCAGAAAATGCTGGCAAAGAAGAAGGTGGTGCGGAAAAGAAACCCCAGGAAAAGGCTCAGATTGCACCGGGAGATTTTGTCGTCCAGTCCAAAGAGCCGGGTAAGCAGAAGAAGCTGGCGAGGGATAAGCCAAAAGCGGAGAAGGCTTCCTTTATCAGCGTAAACGTAAGTAAAATGGATCAGCTGATGGATCTGATCGGAGAACTGGTTATTTCCGAATCGGTGGTATTGCAGAATCCGGATCTGAAAGTGCCCGGGTTAAATTTAAACAACTTTAACAAGGCGGCCGCGCAGATGTCCAAGATATCGACGGATCTGCAGAATGTTATTATGTCCATGCGAATGGTTCCGCTGACCAATACGTTCCAGAAGATGAACCGAATCGTATTCGACGTATCCCGAAAGCTGGGCAAGGACATTGAGTTTGAGATGGTCGGGGAGCATACGGAAGTGGATAAGAACATTATCGAGCACATTTCCGATCCTCTGATGCATATGGTCCGCAATGCGGTAGACCACGGAATCGAAACCAATGAAGAGCGCAAAGAAAGCGGCAAAACCGCAAAAGGAAAGGTAACGCTTTCCGCCAAAACGGAAGCGGGCAAGGTTTGGATCAGCGTAGAGGACAACGGAAAAGGGCTTGACCGGGTTAAGATCATGGAAAAAGCCAGGAAGCAGGGGCTTTTGGAGGACGGCAAGCCGGAGGCGGCCTATACGGACAAGGAAGTGTACCAGTTTATTACGCAGCCGGGCTTTTCAACCAACGAAAAGGTTACGGAGTATTCCGGCAGGGGCGTAGGTATGGACGTTGTAGTACAGAACTTACAGTCGGTCGGCGGCGCGCTTGACATTGACAGTACGCCGGGCCAGGGAAGTATCATGAGTTTAAAAATCCCGCTTACGCTTGCAATTATCGACGGGATTGTTATGGAAACAGGGGACGCGTCCTTTGTTATTGAAACCGGCGTTATCAAAGAGTTTGTGCGCGTGACGGAAGAAATGATGATTCATGAGCCGAGCGGGGACGAATATATTATGATAAGAGGCGAATGCTTCCCGGTACTAAGGCTGGGCGAGTGGTACGGTATGGAGCAGCAGCAGTTTCGGCAGTCCGTGGAAGACGGCATGATGCTGATTATCGAAATGGAAGACAGGGAACTTTGCCTGTTTGTCGACAAATTAGTCGGAGAGCAGGAGATTGTTGTAAAACCGATCCCGTCCTATATCAAGAAGGTAAAGGGCCTTTCGGGATGTACGCAGCTTGGCGACGGCAGCATTGCCCTGATATTGGATCCTGCCGGGTTAATGTAAATTTATAGAAAGGAACGGTATCCATATGGATCAGTTGAGCGAGTTGAAAAAACAGGTAGATGAGGCTCTGGTAGCAACCAAGGCGGACGGGGATGATTCACAGAAGTGCAAATATATGACCTTTAAATCCGGAAATGAGTTTTACGGCCTGAAAATCCAATATGTAAATGAGATTATCCAGATCCCGCCGATTACCGCCATTCCCAGGACAGAAGATTATATTAAGGGCCTGATCAATTTAAGAGGAAAGATCATCCCTGTGATTGACGTGCGTTTGCGGTTTAAGCAAGAGCCGTTAAAATATGACGAAAGAACCTGTATCATTGTAGTGATTGTAAACGCTATGACAGTCGGATTGATCGTTGAGAAAATTGCTGATGTAATTGAGATAAAGGAAGATAATATACTGCCGCCGCCCAAAATGGGGCGCGTGGAACGCGCGAACCACCGGTTTGTATACGGTATCGCAAGGGTTGGGAATTCCGTAAAGTTACTGCTTGATCCCGATCGGTTATTAAATGATGAAGATTTATCAGCTATAGAACTGTCAAATAATAATATGATTGCAATGAAAGAGTGAGAGGTATGAACATGAAAGACATGAAGATGAAAACCAAACTGATTGTAGGCTTCGCTATTCCGATTTTGCTGACATTATTTAATATTATTATCAGCAATATGTCGACAAAAAAGGCGGCTTCTATCGTGGAAGCTGCAAGGCAGGAGTCTTATGTCAGGAATGCGACGATATTTACCGTTGTAGTAGCCGTAATATCCATTGGGGTTACCATATTTGTGGCGTCCGCACTGGTTAAGGTCATTGAGAAATCCGTGCTGCAGCTTTCGGAAGCGGCAGACGAAATTGCAAAAGGCCATGTAAATGTGGAAATGGTAAAATATAACAACGACGAATTTGGCGATTTGATTGACAAATACCGCCAGGTTATTGATAATATCAAATATCAGGCCACCGTCGCGGAAGAAGTTTCCAAAGGTAATCTGACGATTTCGGTTAATCCGAAGTCCGCGGACGACATTCTGGGTCATTCCTTGAAGAAATTAGTAGAGGATAACCTGCGCACCTTAAGCAACATCAGCGACGCGGGCACACAGGTTACCATTAGTTCAAGCCAGGTAGCCAGCGCCAGCCAGGCGCTTGCACAGGGGTCTACCGAGCAGGCCAGCGCAATCGAAGAGATTACGGCTTCCATTGACGAGATAGCGGAAAAGACCAAGGAAAATGCGGAGCAGGCAAACGAAGCCGCAGGCCTTGTGGTAAATGCGATTGAAGACGTGAAACGCGGCAACAAGCAGATGGAAGAGATGATGTCGGCCATGGAGGACATCAACCAGTCGTCCGAGAGTATTTCCAAGATTATCAAGGTAATTGACGACATTGCATTCCAGACCAATATCTTAGCGCTCAACGCAGCAGTTGAGGCTGCAAGGGCAGGGGAAGCAGGCAAGGGCTTTGCCGTTGTAGCAGAAGAAGTCAGAAGCCTTGCTGCAAAGAGCGCTTCGGCGGCCAAAGAAACAGCGGAACTGATTGAAGATTCGATTAATAAGGTTACGATGGGCTCCAACATTGCGGACAATACGGCCAAAGCGCTGGGAGCAATTACCAATGTTGTACAGGAAAGCGAAGTAATTATTAACGGGATTGCAGAATCCTCCAATTACCAGGCAACTGCAGTGTCCCAGATTGAACAGGCTATCTCGCAGGTATCGCAGGTTGTACAGACCAATTCCGCAACCAGCCAGGAATGTGCGGCTGCCAGTGAAGAACTTTCCAACCAGGCGTCCAGGATGCGTGAAATGCTGTCCATTTACAATTTAGGCACAGGCAGCGTGGAGTCTTCCGTAAAGAGCGCGCCGATGCCTGTAGTAGCAGACAGCACAAATGAGCCGATCATTTCATTAGAGGATGATTTTGGCAAATATTAGAAATGTGAGGTGTTTTGATGAGTTTATTTGAAGAACTGAGGGCTTTGGGAGTAGATATTGACGACGGCTTAAAACGCTTAAACGGAAATGAAAAACTTTATACCAGACTGCTGGGAACATTTATAAAGACGTTTGATGCCGGCGTTGTTAAGCCGGATTTTGATGCCAATAACTGCAACGAAGCCATAGAGAAAGCGCATGCGATCAAAGGGACGGCAGGAAATTTGTCCCTTACGCCAATTTACGAATCATACAGCGAAATTTTGGCGCTGCTGCGTACCGGGAAGCCGGAAGAGGCCAGGGAGATTTTAAAGAAAATCGAGCCGGTCCAGGAAGAAATTATTGCATGCATCCGGAAACATATGCAGTAATGTATATTTGATTTGCGGCATATACTCATAAAAACAGAAGGAACGGTTGATTATGAGTAATGCAAAAATAGAGAATCTGTTAAACCTTGCTTTGGAAGCAAGTGCGGCTGAACGGGAAAAATCACTTCAGCTGGGAGTGGGATACTCTTCCACAGAGCAGACATGGGAAGTAATTGTACGTTTTATCCGGGACGGACTTAACCAGGTTTCACAGATTCTGGCATCTTATGGCGCAGAACGTCTGCTGCCTTTTGTGACAAGACTTAGCAATTCGTATGCCATTTTGATCCTGCCGGAAACTCTTGTAGATATTGTTGCAGGATTGGATGAAATTATTTATATGGAAAAACCCAAGAGGCTCTTTTTTGCCGTGCAGGCGGCAAAAAGAGCCTCTTGTATTACGCCTTTGCAGTCTGCCGCCACAGGTGTGCCAGGCATTCCGTCAGGCTTGGATACCGGGCTTACCGGGGCGGGGTGCCTAGTTGCTGTTATAGACAGCGGGATAGACTACAGCCATCCGGATTTTTGCAATGCGGACAATACGACCCGAATTGTGGCGTTATGGGATCAGACGTTAGACGCTGCGGTTCTGAATGAATCGAAATCGGAAGCAAACATGCAGATAACTTACCATGCGCCGGAAGGATATGCGGACGGAGTATTGTTTTCCGGGGAAGAAATCAATCTGGCGCTAGCGCAAAAAGATCCGGCTACCCGGCAAAAAATTGTCCCAAGCCGCGACACATCTGGTCATGGCACGCATGTAGTCGGTATTGCCGCGGGAAACGGAAGGGCGTCTATGGGGAGATACCGCGGAGTGGCATATGAAGCCGGGCTTTTGGTTGTGAAACTGGGGCTACCCGGAGATAATTCATTTCCTAAAACAACAGAAATGATGAAAGCAGTGGATTTTTGTATCCGTGCCGCTGAAAGCTTAAATCGTCCGATTGCCATCAATCTAAGTTTCGGCAATAACTACGGTTCCCACAGCGGCACAAGCCTGATTGAAACTTTTTTAAACGATATGGCAGACCATCACCAGTGCAGCATCGTCACAGGCACCGGCAACGAAGGGGCAGGCACGGCCCATTACCAGAATACGATAAAGAGCGGAGAAACACAAGATGTGGAACTGACGGTAAGCAGCTATGAGGCAAAGCTGAACCTACAACTTTGGAAGCGTTACCAAGACGAACTGCGCGTAGAGGTGATTTTGCCGGACGGAAAGACCAGCGGCCAGCTGATTGGACGGGGAACGCTGCGCGTGCAGTTTGGGGATGTAGAACTTCTGATTTTTTATGGGGAGCCTGTGCCTTACAGTATTTACCAGGAGATATACATTGATTTTATTCCCAGGGGGAAATATATCCCACCCGGTTTGTGGAGAATCCGGCTGACTGCCGGAAGAATCGTGGACGGGACATATGACGTTTGGCTGCCGTCAGGCGGCGTGCTGGGTGAAAATACCGGATTTCCCTATCCTTCTGAAATACGCACGCTTACGATTCCTTCCACGGCGCAGAAGGTGATTAGCGTTGCTGCGTATGATGCGGAACTTGACAGCGCGGCGGCGTTTTCCGGCAGGGGATATACGGCCTGGACAAACCAGGTGAAACCGGATCTGGCCGCGCCCGGAGTGAATATTATGTCCGCTTCGCCGGGCGGCGGCTATACGGCGCGCAGCGGGACGTCGATGGCGGCGCCGTTTGTGACGGGGAGCGCGGCGCTTTTGATGGAATGGGGGATTGTAAAGGGGAACGATGTTTTTTTGTATGGGGAGAAGGTGAAGGCGTATTTGATAAGGGGAGCAAGGCAGCTGCCGATATTGCCGGAGTATCCGAATCCACAGATTGGGTGGGGGACGTTGTGTTTGAGGGATAGTCTGCCAATATAAACAATCCGTTGGTTTATCATACGCAAAGGAGGAAGATAAAATTTTTAAGATACAAAAGTTGTAGAAATGCTTATAGTTTGGTACAATAACAATATCTTCCAAAAAAAATCATATGTTTCAAAAAACGGGAGGATTCAGACCGGAGCAAAAGGTATTGGCCGGTTTGCGCTTGATCGTATGTCCGATAAATGTGATATGCTTACAAAATCAGAAGAAGGAGGTCTGGAGTGGATTGTAGACTGGCGGGATTTTGATGGAAATAAAAGGATATCAGAAGTGAAAGCAAAAGTTTACGATACCGATGCGCATCTATTGGAACATGTTGGTATTGAGAACTGGAGAAATCGAGAAGCGGTGTTGGAGATCAAGAAAAGTAATTTTTCAGGAACCGGAACAGCATTTCGGCTGGATTGCCTTCATGATGTCTGGGACGAAAGAACGATGAAGCGTCTCAGAAATCATTTGGAAAATTTGCTGCCTCCGGATGTGACGCAGAATTTTCGTATCTGGTTTTTCGATGAAGCAACCAGTGTGGAAGCAGCGCTGATAACCAGCGCAAATGTGGAATCTTACGACTATCGGATTGACTTTCAGATTATCTGTAACCTGGTGAATATTCAGATTATAAGGAACGAATTTGATTTCCGGGGAGAAGAGCAGGAAGTATATACCGAAGCAGGATTTGATAAAAAAGAACAGGCATATCTGGAAGGGGAAAAGAAGGAAGAAACTTTTACCATGGAAGAAATAGGGGAAAAAGATAATTTGATTGGGGATTTTGAGGGGACGTTATATTTTTATAAAATAACGGCAAATAAAATAGACAGGGAACGATTTTATTATAAAGATATCGCGGGCCGGGCAAACCTTGCAAAAAAGTTTGGCGGAATTAAGTTATACCGCGATCAATTCCGGGTGCGTCCTTATGGTGAATATGGAGATAACGATTTTGACGGGTTGGAACTTTCGGCCAGGCGGAACCGATCTCCGGCGGGTCTTGGTAAAGAGAAGGGAAATTGGCGTGTCGGTTCGGAATAGATTCTAGGAACTGTGTCAATATCCAGAAAGAATTCAAACTTGGAAGATGCGGCGAACCGGAATGGCATCCAGGAGGGATTAGGGTTTTCGCAACTGAAAAGGATTCTGTTGTTTGTGATTGCAGAGTTTGAACGGGATCGGCAGTCCGTGGGGCGGAAGTTGGCGAGGTATGCAGATAGAAAGGATAAGTTAGCGGCTGAACTAGAAAGTATGCGTCAGCTTGCAGAAGAACGGAAGAAATGGGAAGCGGAACGGTTGACCAAACAGCAGCAGGAAAATACAGATGGGGCAAAGAGTAAACCATTAGAAATCAATTTGCCACCTTCTGCAAATCCGGAAGATGTTATGAATTTAGTGGCGAATATGGAGCAGAAGCAGGAGGAAAAACTGGAAGAACTGCGCAGTGAGAACAAAATGCTTCAGACTTTAGCTACAACGGGGATCATTACCAATATGTTTATGCATGAGATCCGAACATCTACCAATAATATTGGAATTGAATTAAATGCAGCTTATGAAGCTATAGAATATGATAACGATGTGGCATATGCCCTACAGAATATCCTGCGTGCAATCAGAGTGAAGAAAAATTTTGCGTCGTGGTTTGGTATCACAATTGAAAGTATTAAAAAAGACAAACGAAAGAGAAAAAAACATAATATTCAAACTATGTTGGAACAATATATGCATACGTGGAAGGATATTTTGGATAAAAGTGGTACGGATTTACTCTATGTGTGTGATCCGGATATAGAACTTTGGTGCTTTGAGTTTGATATTGAAAATATTATTAGCAATCTGATTGCTAACAGTTTGGCTTCTTTTGAACAGGAAATGGATAAAAAATTTGAGAAACGGGAGATTCATTTAAATATAGACAGACTTGAAAAAGGCTTATCTATGGATTATAGTGATAGTGGATGGGGATTGATCCCGAAATACAAAAAGCGGCCGGAATTGATTTTGGAAGCTTTTGAAAGCGGGCATCATTTTGGTGGAGAGGACGAAGATGATGGTACCGGAATGGGAATGTGGATTGTAAATCGTACCATATCTGAGTAACAGCGGCGATGTAAGGAACTTGAACTGGTTCTGATTGATGACTGTGAGAGTAAGCAGGATATTTTAGACAGAATTTATGAGAAACAGATAGACGTGCTGTTGATTGATTATAAAATGGTGAAAACTTATGGATTTAATGGAACCACACTGATTAATTATATTAATGATTCTATGCGTGATATCCAGCGCTTTATTATGACGGCTGTGGATACGGATCAAATTACGGACGGGCTGGTAGCAGATCGGGATAAATACTCCAAAAACATTTTTGATACGGAAGCTGCGGATCAAAAAAAGGAGGCAAAGCTGAGAGAATTTATTCAGGTTTTATTAGAGAGCGCGAAAGTATTTGAGGTTTGGCATCATGCAGGCTATTACGTCCTGACGGCACGCTTTTTTTTGTATTGCCAATGGAATTTTTGCAGGTACAGTATGCTGAAAAGTTAAGGCGCTATTTAGAATCAAAATTCAATACAATACATATTATTTCTTTTGAAGAAAGCGTATTTCCAGAGATAGAACAGGATATATGTCTGGTGTATCTTACAAATAAAATCAATTTTCTTCCATATATTCTTTATGAAGTTTACTCAGATTCAAAAGAAAAACTAATTGTGAGCAGAAATATAATTCAAAAGAATAAACCATTACAGAAATGGTCGAATGCAATTTTAACGGATGAAGATATTTTTTTGTTAAAAAATCTTTCTTTGGATCATACAAACGTAGAGAAGATAGGAATAACAGCTCCAGGGATTGT
>CAJTLD010000051.1:0-16541 GCA_910577065.1 uncultured Lachnospiraceae bacterium
CAGACGATAAGTAAAGCACTTAGCGACTGGCAAGCCGCAGGCGCAGACAGAGCTTAGTGCGTACTTAGTTCGCCGCACTTAGCGAAGCCGAGCCGAAGGCGAAAGATGAGCTTAGTAAGGGGAACAACCCGGCGCTTAGCGATTGGCAAGCCGCAGGCGCAGACAGGCATAACAACGAAAAGGAGAATAATCACATGGCAAGGAAAAAAATTATTGCCGGAAACTGGAAGATGAATAAAACTCCCAGCGAGGCAGTTGCATTGGTAAAAGAATTAACCCCATTGGTAGCAAACGACGAGGCGGACGTAGTATTCTGCGTACCGGCGATTGACATTATCCCGGCAATGGAAGCGGCAAAAGGTACGAATATCCAGATTGGGGCCGAGAATATGTATTACGAAGAAAGCGGCGCATACACGGGTGAAATCGCCCCGAACATGTTAGTGGACGCCGGCGTAAAATATGTCATTATCGGGCATTCCGAGAGAAGGGAATATTTTGCGGAAACAGATGAAACTGTCAATAAAAAAGTATTAAAAGCATTTGAACACGGCATTACGCCGATTATCTGCTGCGGCGAGTCCCTGACACAGCGCAAGCAGGGCATTTACATTGACTGGATCCGTATGCAGATTAAGATTGCGTTCCAGAACGTAACGGCAGATCAGGCGAAGACAGCGGTTATCGCTTACGAGCCAATCTGGGCTATCGGAACGGGCGAAACGGCTACTTCCGATCAGGCGGAAGAAGTTTGCCTTGCAATCCGCAACTGCATCAAGGAAGTATACGACGAAGCGACAGCAGAAGCTATCCGTATCCAGTACGGCGGTTCTGTCAACGCAGGCAATGCGGCGGAATTATTCGGAAAACCGGATATCGACGGCGGATTAGTCGGAGGGGCTTCCTTAAAGGCTGATTTCGGGAAGATCGTGAATTATAACGGCTAAGCGGATAAATTATCCAAAAGTTTTTTTGTAAGCCGATTGTAAGAAAAAGAAGCAACATAAGGGTGTCAAAGGATATGGATTCCTTTGGCGCCCTTTTTTGTATCGTATCAGATCTGAAAATTACCCGGACAAAACCCATTGAAATTCTAAAACCACTGTGACATAATAGCATATAAGCTAAAATAAAGGAGGGAACCGCTTATGTCAGACAGAGAAATACAGGTATATGGGCAAACAGAGCAGATCTGCATCAAACCCTACGAACATCATGCAAAATACTACGAAACAGATCAAATGGGAATCATCCATCATTCCAATTACATCCGATGGATGGAAGAAGCGCGGATGGATTTAATGGAACAGATTGGGTTATCCTATAAAGGCATGGAAGGAATGGAAATTATAAGCCCGGTGCTTTCCGTGACCTGTGAATATAAAAGTATGGTACATTTTGACGATACGGTCGTTATTGAAACCAAAATTGCGGAATACGACGGAATCCGGATGAAAGTGGAATACCGTATGACGGATAAAAAAACAGGCGAACTGCGTACCTTAGCGGTCAGCGAACACTGTTTTTTAAACCGCAGCGGCAAGCCCATTTCACTGAAACGCTCTTATCCGGAACTTGACACTAAATTTTTTGAATTTTACGGGGAGAATGAACATGCATAATCTGGCAGCCAAACGGACGGCAAAGCTTCGGGAGCAAATGGCAAAGCATGGGATCGATCTCTATGTGGTTCCTACGGCAGACTACCATGGCTCGGAATACGTGGGAGAACATTTTAAAGCAAGGGAATATATCACCGGTTTTACAGGCTCCGCCGGGACAGCGGTAATCACAATGGAAGAAGCGGGGCTTTGGACAGACGGCAGGTATTTTATCCAGGCAAAAGAACAGCTTCAGGGAAGCGGCGTTACGCTGCAGCGTATGGAAGAAGAAGGCGTGCCTTCCGTAAAAGAATATATAGAAAGTAAATTAAAACCGGGCGGCTGCCTGGGGTTTGACGGGCGTACGGTTTGCGCAAAAGCGGGAGAAGAATACGAAACGCTGGCAGCCGCAAAGCAGGCGAAGCTTGATACGACGAAAGATCTCGCGGGACAAATCTGGGAAAACCGCCCGCCGCTGTCAAAAGAACCGTTTTTTGTGCTGGAAGAAGCGTATGCCGGCTGCACCGTGGCCAAAAAGCTTTCTATGGTGCGCGCTAAGATGGAAGAAAAAGGGGCGGATTTGCATATTCTTTCGTCCCTGTATGATATCGCGTGGCTTCTAAACGTACGGGGCGGCGATATTTCACACGTTCCGGTGGTATTGTCTTATCTTGTGCTTTCAAAAAAGGAGTGCGTCTGGTTTGTACAGGAAGACATTATTACGGATGCGCAGAAGGAATTTCTTTCCGAAAACCAGATTACAACGATGCCGTACGACGCTGTTTATGCGTATGTAGCCGCGGCTTCTGCAAAGGCCGTGCTTTATGATGAACATAGCGTCAATTACATGCTTCTGCAAAGCATTCCAAAACAGGCCAAACGGATTGCGGGGCAGAACCCGACGGAACTTTTAAAAGCCGTGAAAAACCCGACGGAACTTCGCAATACCGTTACGGCGCATATCAAAGACGGCTTGGCCTTTACAAAATTTATGTATTGGCTGAAAACCAATATTGGAAAGATTCCTATGACAGAACGTTCCGCTTCCGATTATCTGGAACAACTCAGGCGCGCGCAGGAGAATTTTTTGGATTTGAGTTTTGACACCATCTGCGCATATGGCGCAAACGCTGCAAAAATGCATTATGCGGCTACTCCGGAAAGCGACGCCACGTTAAAACCGGAAGGCTTTCTGCTTGTGGATTCCGGCGGGCATTATCTGGAAGGGACGACCGATATTACAAGGACAATGGCATTAGGGCCGGTTACGGAGGAAATGCGGCGCAATTTTACCGCTGTCCTGCGGGCAAACCTAAATCTTGCCGATGCAAAATTTCTGTACGGCTGTAAAGGAATCCAGCTGGATATTCTGGCCAGGGAGCCTTTGTGGGAACTTTGCCTGGATTATAAATGCGGGACGGGGCATGGCGTCGGGCATATTTTAAATGTGCATGAAGGGCCGAACGCATTCCGGTGGAGGCTGCGCGAAGGCGAGGAAAGCAAGGACAACGGCGTATTGGAGGAAGGCATGGTAACGACGGACGAGCCGGGCGTCTATATCGAAGGCGCATACGGTATCCGCATTGAAAACGAACTGGTCTGCCGCAGGGCGCAAAAGAACGAGTACGGGCAGTTTATGCGTTTTGAAACGATTACGTATGCGCCGGTTGATTTGGACGCGGTGGATGAACGATACCTGTCCCCATGTGAAAAGGAGAGGCTAAACGCCTACCACCGCAAAGTATACGAAACCCTGTCGCCGCATCTTCCGGATGCGGAACGCGAATGGCTGAAAGAATATACGAGGGAAATATGAGTAAAAAAATAGTATTGATTGACGGACACAGCATATTAAACCGCGCATTTTACGGGATCCCGGATTTGACAAATGCGGAGGGGCTCCATACGAATGCGGTTTACGGCTTTTTAAACATTATGTTTAAGATATTAGACGAAGAACAGCCGGAGTACCTGACGGTAGCGTTTGACGTACACGCGCCTACGTTCCGTCATAAAATGTACCCCGAATACAAAGGCACCCGAAAGCCAATGGCCGAGGAACTGCGGCAGCAGGTGCCGGTGATCAAGGAAATGCTTACGGCAATGGGCATTCGGATTGTGGAAAAAGAAGGCTATGAAGCGGACGATATTTTAGGAACGCTTTCAAAACGCGCGCAGGAAGCCGGCTTAGAGGTATCGGTCGTTTCCGGAGACCGCGATTTATTGCAGCTTGCGACGGAGCATGTAAAAATCCGGATTCCAAAGACCAAACGCACCGGGACGGAAATCGAGGATTATTATGAAAAAGACGTCGTTGCCCGTTACCAGGTAACGCCGACGCAGTTCATTGACGTAAAGGCGCTGATGGGCGATACGTCCGACAATATTCCCGGCGTTCCGGGTATCGGCGAAAAAACGGCGACAAATCTGATTGCAGCGTACGGCAGTATTGAAAATGCCTATGCGCATGCAGAAGAAATAAAGCCCAACCGTGCAAAAGAAAATTTAAAAGCGCATTATGATTTGGCCGTGCTTTCCAAAACGCTGGCTGCGATTGACGTAAATGCAGAAATTGCATTTGAACAGGAAGAAGCGAGAGTCCATAATTTTTATACGCAGGAAGCATACCTGCTCTGCAAAAAGCTGGAATTTAAAAATATGCTAAGCCGTTTTGAAATCGACGCGCCGAAAAACGGCATGGCGGAATTTTTTTGCAGGATTGATGATTTTACGCAGGCCGAGGCGTGGCTTGCCGGGGCCTTAGAGAGCGCGTGCGCAGGGATCGTACCGGTTGTAAAAGGAGGCGCGCTCTGCGGCGCGGCCATTTGTTTTGGGGAGGAAAAAACCGCGTATCTTCCGGTGGAAGGTTTTCTGAGAGAGGATTACTTAAAAGAAAAGATAAAAGGCCTTTTTTTGGGCGGAAGGCAGGTTTCGGTTCTGGATGTAAAAGCGCAGGTGAAGTTTTTCGGGCTTTCCGGATACGATCCGGGGCTTCGGGAACGCCTGTTTGACTGCGGCGTTGCCGCGTACCTGCTCAATCCCTTACAAAGCGAGTATCCATATGAAGATATCGCCAAAAATTATCTGGATCTGCTGGTTCCCTCCCAGGCGGATCTGCTTGGAAAATTAAGCCTTGCGGACGGGATTGCGCAAAAACAAAACGAAGGCGTAATGTGCGCCTGTTATATGGCGTACACCGCGTGGAAGGCAAAAGATGCGCTTATTGCGCAGCTGAAAGAAACCGGTATGTTTTCTTTGTATGAGGAAATAGAACTTCCTCTGGCATTTGTACTGGCGGATATGGAACGGGCGGGCGTCGCCGCGGATAAAGAAGCGCTCGCGGCGTACGGGGACAGCCTGACCGAACGGATTACAGAACTGGAGCGGGATATCTGTGAAAAGGCGGGGGAAAAGTTTAACATCAGTTCTCCCAAACAGCTAGGTGTGATTTTGTTTGAAAAGCTTAAGATGCCGTACGGCAAAAAGACCAAAACCGGATATTCGACGGCGGCGGACGTACTGGACAAGCTGGCTGTTGAGTATCCGATTGTAGCGGATATCTTAGAATACCGGCAGCTTACCAAACTAAAATCCACCTATGCGGACGGGCTGGCGAATTTTATCGGCGCAGACGGGCGTATCCACAGTACGTTCCGCCAGACGATCACCGCTACCGGGCGGATCAGCAGCACGGATCCCAATTTGCAGAACATTCCAATCCGTATGGAACTTGGACGCCGGATCCGGAAAGTGTTTTTGCCGGAGGAGGGATGTATCTTTGTGGACGCGGATTATTCGCAGATAGAGCTGCGCGTGCTTGCGCATATGTCCGGGGACGGGCAGCTGATTGCGGCGTACCGGGAAGCGAAAGATATCCACAGGACAACGGCTTCGCAGGTATTCCATATCCCGTTTGAACAGGTCACCGACTTACAGAGGCGCAATGCCAAAGCCGTCAATTTCGGAATCGTTTACGGCATCAGTTCGTTTGGCTTAAGCCAGGACTTAAGCATCAGCAAAAAAGAAGCGGCCGACTATATCGAACGTTATTTTGAAACTTATCCGAAAATCAAATCGTTTTTGGACGGGCTGATTGCGGATGCAAAAGAAAAGGGGTATTCCCTGACCATGTTCGGCAGGCGCAGGCCTGTGCCGGAACTTTCTTCCAGTAATTTTATGCAGCGTTCGTTCGGGGAGCGCGTCGCTATGAACGCCCCTATCCAGGGAACGGCGGCAGACATTATAAAAATCGCCATGATCCGGGTGCATGACCGCCTGGCAAGGGAAGGATTAAAGTCCAGGCTGATTCTGCAGGTGCATGACGAACTCTTGATCGAGACCAGAGAAGAAGAACTTGCGCAGGTGGAAACGATTCTTTCCGAGGAAATGCACCAGGCGGCCGATTTGTCCGTAGCGCTTGAAATCGACATGCATACCGGGATGGACTGGTATGAGGCGAAGTAGGTAAAAATTGCGGGAGAGTGAGATATTTGCAGAAAATTACAATTCAACATTTAGGCCCTTTAAAAAAATTAGAAATGGAAATAAAGGATTTCAATATACTCATAGGGGAACAGGCGACAGGAAAAAGCACGGCAGCAAAAGCGATATATTTTTTTAGGATAATGAAAGACTCCATGACAGATTATCTTTGCCAATTACTGGATACTTCCGTGTATAATGGGGAGGAAGCCAGCGGTGGTTTTAAAAGGGTTCTGAAAAGAGAATTAAAATCTGTTTTTATATCGTTGTTTGGTTTTAGCTGGGATTTAGATCCACGTTTATATTTGAAATACGAATTTACGGATAACATATGGATTGATGTAAAGCTGAATGAGAAAAGTAAAAGATATATCAGTGTTAGTTATTCTTATGAATTAAGCCGGGCTATAGGAAAATTAGAAGAAGAAGCGTTAGAATTATATATGCAAAAACCAAGCGCGAAAAATTCAAGTCTTGCATTTGCAAGTAAAGAGAGACAGCGTAATTATGACAGTTTTAAAAACAGGGTGAATCAGATTTTTGATGATGATAAAGAAACATATTATATTCCTGCCGGACGTAGTATGATTACACTGCTGGTAAATAACCGTTCTCTTATTGAGAATGAAAAGCTGGACTTGATCACGCGGCAATTTATGCGCATCATTGACAATATTCATGGAGATTTTGCCAATGGGATCCGAAATGCCCACAAATATTATCCCGATGGTGAAAGGAAATTTGATGTTGGAACAATATCAGAAGCGCTGATTTCAAATTTAAAGGGAGATTATCAGTATTCGGCGGGAAAGGAATATATTGTTCTGCAGGACAACATGATTCATGATGAGAAAATACCGATTAATTTTGCGTCGTCAGGACAGCAGGAGGTCTTATGGCTCTTGAATCAGTTATATATTCTTCTGCTTAAAAAAGAAAAAGCATTTGTAATTATCGAAGAACCAGAAGCGCATTTATATCCGGATTTACAGAATAAAGTAGTTGAGTTTATTGCTTTCTTTGCAAATGTAAACGATAGTTCCGTATTACTTACGACGCACAGTCCATATATTTTGACTTCAGTTAATGCTCTTTACTGCGCAGGAAAGGTTATTCATGAATATCCGGATTTGTCAAAAAAGGTGTCTGAAATTATCGGATCTAAATGCGAGATTATGCCTCAAAAAGTTACTGCATTTAAAATAATGAAAGATGCTTCGGTTCAAAATCTGATTCATGGTGAATTTGATGAACTGGATACGGGGTTAATTGACGAGATATCGGAATGTGTAAACGAAAAATATATAGAGTTATTTTATCTGGAATCTGAGAAAGCCGCGGCAGGGGAGGACGCAAATGAAGAGGACAAATAAAAGGAAGGACAAAAGTTTATCATGCGTCTTGCAGCTTGGTAAATACAGCAAATATTTTGAACTCCTTAAAATGGGAGAAATACGTTGTCTTAAAGACAGGAAATCAAACAAAGATTCGCATCTTCCTGTTAAGATTTGTGAGGAGGAAGTATATCTGACAGAACCGGACGGAAAATTGATTTCCAATATACAAAATCAGCAAAAATGTGATTTTTTAATAGTTTGCGGTAAGCAACTGCAAACCTGTTTTGTTGAACTTAAAGGAGAAAATATCTCAAATAAGAGCGGCTATAATCCATATGGCCAAATCATTGATACGATAAATTTTTTACAAAACGAGGAGGAATTGGAACAGCTGGCCAGTGGAAATACAGAAAAACATGCGTTTATTGTATCACCTGGAAGACAAAAGATCCCAAAAGGAATCGAGTTAAAAGAGCGGCAGCTTTGGCAAAAACTTGTGCAGCCAGGAAAAGCAAAATTAAAGATATCGGATCTGGTTCATTATGTTAAGGTTACAAAAACAGACAGGTATAGTAACAAGAACCAAATAATATGTTCGCCTAAATCACCGGTACAATTTCCGTTTCATTGTGAGTGAGGCAAACAGGAAATGAATGGAAAGAAGGCGTACGATATGCGTTTTATAGGAATTACAGGGGGTGTAGGAGCCGGGAAATCCGAACTTCTGCACTACATAGAAAAGGAATTTTTAGCCAAAGTACTGCTGGCGGACGAACTGGCGCATGAACTGATGACGCCGGGGACAGCATGTTTTGCACAGATACAAAAAGCGTTTGCAGGCGAAGATATATATGCCGAAGACGGCAGCTTTGATTCTGTAAAGCTGGCTTTACAGATTTTTTCGGATCCGGCCAAACGCAAAACAATCAACGGGATTGTCCATCCTGCGGTAAAGCGGGAAATTTTAAGCCGTGTGGAAAAAGAGAGGGAACGGGGCGTTTACGCATATTTTATTCTGGAAGCGGCGCTTTTAGTCGAGGAGGGATACGATAAAATATGCGACGAGTTGTGGTATATTGACGCGGATGAAGCGCTGCGCCGCAGCAGGCTGAAAAACAGCCGCGGATACTCGGATCAAAAAACGGACGCTATTTTAAGAAGCCAGCTTTCCGAACAGGAATATAAGAAACACTGTAATGTGATAATTGAGAATAACGGGACGCTAAAAGAGGCATTTGAGCAGGTTCGAAAAGCTTTGGCACAGGCTTAGTATTATGAAATCCGGCTTTTTATACGGATTAAAATGCAAAGAGGCGTTACTCCTGAACGGAATCTGGGGTGCGCCTTTTTGGGTGCAGATGAAATAAAATACTTTTGAGGTGAGAAAATGGAATTATGCAGTATTGCCAGCGGCAGCAGCGGCAATTGTATTATGGCGGGGGCAGGAAACTGCCATTTGCTGATAGACGCAGGGATCAGCGGAAAACGGATTGAGCAGGGACTAAATGCGCTGGGCCGCAAAACAAGTGAAATGCAGGGCGTTCTGGTCACGCATGAGCACATTGACCATATCAGCGGGCTCGGCGTAATAGCCAGGCGTTACGGGCTCCCCATCTATGCGACGCAGGGAACCATACAGGCAATTTTACATACAAAGTCCGTGGGAAAAATCGATCGTTCCCTGTTTCATGCCGTTGCGCCGGATAAGCCTTTTTCTGTGGGGGAACTTGTGGCCGAGCCAATCCGGATATCCCATGACGCGGCCGATCCGGTGGCTTATATTATAAGAAACGGCGGTAAATCGGCAGGCGTTGTCACGGATCTGGGCGCCTACGACGATTATATCATAAACAAATTGCAGGGGTTAAATCTGCTGCTCCTGGAAGCAAACCATGATGTGAATATGCTTCAGACGGGGCCGTATCCCTATTATCTGAAACAGCGGATTCTTGGGACAAGGGGCCATTTGTCCAATGAACGCTGCGGGCAGCTTTTGGCAAGCATACTGCACGACGGGTTCCACGCGGCGCTGCTGGGGCATTTAAGCAAAGAAAATAACTTTCCGGAACTGGCCTATGAAGCGGTGCGGTTAGAAATTACGATGGGCAAAAAGCCCTATAAAGGGGGCGATTTTCCGCTGTATGTGGCAAATCGGGAAGGCGTCTCAGAATATTTGGCAGTATAGGGCATGTACTTTTGTGACGGTAAATCTTTTTTTTGTTTCCAAAAGATTCTTTTTTTGGTTGAATTGTGGAAAATTTTATATTATAATAAAAGGAACATGGGGAAAACATACAATTTCACATGAAATCTGCTCTGTATATGGCGTGGGTTATATTATGAAAGGAGATTTTATTTATGAAACTGAAACAATTTTTAGCAGGAGCCGTGGCAGCGGCGCTGGTGATTACCAGCCTGCCGATACCGGGGCTTAAAAGTACGCAGGCAAAAGCCGCCGAAGAAGCGACGAACGTCGCTCTGGAAGCGCAGCTTGTTGCTTATCCGGGGGCGCATCAGCAGGGATGGTCAGATGCTGCAAGCCTTGCAAAGCTGACAAATGACACGGCGCCGACGAACAACGATGACAATGAAAAGTGGGTGTCACAGGCCAACATCAAAGACGGAAGCACGCCAATTGAAAACGCGGTGTCTTACCTGGTTTTTGATCTGGGCGAAGGCAGTAAAACAGATTTAAGCAGCGCGGAGGTTTTGTGGTTTAACGGAGCATACGGTACAGAGTTTAAACTCCAGACCTGCGACGACTATCAGGCGCCGGAGAATCCAAACCTGATGGCAGGCAATACCAGCGGATCCATTACTACGGCAGACGCCGATTATCAGAACGGATCCTGGAAGACAGTTGCAGAGATCAGCAGAGAAAGCGCGACAAAAGATGGGTTTACGGTATTTGATACCTTGAATGCTTCCAATGGTTTGTTGGAAGACGCAAAGCTGGGACGGTATGTCCGCCTTCTTGTAACAAGAATGAACCCGGCAGCCGGGTACTTGGGGCCTGCTGTTCGGAAAATCCGTCTTTTCGGCGTGCCGGCTACAGACGAGCCGGACGTTCCGGTAGAGCCTGTTTACGAGGATGTAGAAATCCAGATGGGCGCTGCAGAGAGTCAGGAATTGACAGGTGAGAGCGGGGGAGCAAATGGCTGGGTAAAACATGCAGTAGATGGAAATGTAAATACTTATTGGCATTCTAACTGGCAAAACAACAATGTAAACATGGAAAATGATGCCAATAACAGTTTCTTTCTTGCATTAAAAAATCCTTCTTCTGTAGACAAGGTTACTTACCTTCCCAGGAATAACAAGGAATCTGGAGCCAATGGAACCATTTTGGAGTGTGAAATTTATGTAACGAAAGATGAATTGGCCGGTATGCCTTCTGTAAGCGACATCACGGATCAGGCGACGGCAGGATCTGTAAACAATACGGCTGTAGGCATATTTAAAGCAGAAGGCGTGAACTGGAAAAAAGTTGGCAAAGCAGTCTGGGATGATACGAAGCAAGAAAAAGAGTTTGTATTTGATGCAACGGAAGAGGATGTTACCGGGATTAAATTTACAGCAAAGCAGGCCTGCAGCGATCAGGAGAACAAACAGTTTATCAGCGCAAGCGAATTTGGCGTCCAGGCAGTAAAAACGGCTGTTGATCCGGATCCTGTCGAACCGGATCCGGAAGTAAAATGGATAAAATCCGGCATCAAAATGGGCGCGGCAGGAAGTCAGGAATTGACGGGTGAACAGCACAACAATGGAAGCGGCTGGGCAAAATGTGCGGTAGACGGAGATGAAGGGACGTTTTGGCACTCTCAATGGGACGGCGGTAATAACGTAAATATAGCGGAAGGCGAAAATAACAGTTATTATATCGCTCTGGATAAAGCGGGTTCCGTAGATAAAATCACATATCTTCCAAGGCAGAATGCTCAGACGGATGTAAACGGCACAATTTTGAAATGCGAAGTATATGTAACGACAGACAGGCTGACAGGAATGCCGTCTTTGGGCGATATTAAAGATGCAAACAGCTGCAGCGTTATTAACAATGACGCGATGAATGTATTCACATCAGAAAAAGTTTCATGGAAAAAGGTTGAGACCAGTAGTTTTGACGATGGTAACTGGGCATATGACGATAAGTTAAAAGAAGTGATTTTTAATAATACGGAAAAGGACGTCACAGGAGTCCAGGTTAAAGTAACGGCGACCGGAGGAACCGGGAATCAGAATGATAAATTTATCAGCGGAGCAGAATTTGCAGTTTTCGCCAAGGAAGTTCCTGAGGAACCGGAATTTGTAAATGAAACGATTAAAATGGGCGCTGCAGAGAGCCAGGAAATGACAGGTGAGTCTGGCGGAAAAAATGGATGGGCGAAATATGCTGTAGACGGTAAGAATAATACTTATTGGTATTCCAATTGGAATCAGAATGATGTTGATCTTTCACAAAATGCAAATAACAGTTATTTCATTGCGCTGGACAAAGCTGCTTCTGTTGACAAGATTACATATCTTCCAAGGCAGCCAGAAGGAACTGCTGCAATAAATGGTACAATTTTGAATTGCGATGTTTATGTAACAACGGATGAATTGACAGGCATGCCGTCTTTAAAAGATATTACGGATCAAGCAAGTGCAACAGAAAAAAATAATGCGGCTGTAAATATTTTTAAGGCGGATAATATTACATGGAAGAAAGTTGAAACTTCTTCATTTGATAATGGCAATTGGGCAAATGATGAGGCTCAGAAAGAAATTGTTTTTAACGAAAAACAAAAAAATGTTACTGGTATTAAAATAACTGCTAAGGCGACTGGCGCACAGTCTGCATCCCAAAACAATATGTTTATTACCTGCGCAGAGTTTGGCGTTATCAGAAGAACAATAGTTGATAAGACTACGCAGGACGCCGTTAATGATATGATAGATTCTATTACGGCAGCTATGGATCGTGTTATTGCGTCAGGCAATCAGTCCGGAGAAGAGCAGATTTATACCACTGCATCTTATAACAGATACCAGGAGGCTTATGAAGAAGCGCAGAGGCTTGGAGCATTAACCGATTTAACAGGAGTGACCATTGCCGATGTGGAAACAGCGAAGAATGCATTGATAAGCGCATACGGCAGGCTGCTGCGTGTAGAAGATGTAAAAGTAGTGACAGGTACCCCGGATGTAACGATTACGGCTCCGGTAGCAGGGGCAGTTCCGCAAGACGCCGAACTTACAGGCGGAACATTGGATACGAACATCGACATTGATATTGAAGAACTTGATTTTGATGAAGAAGGCGGCATTACAGGAAAAATTACGGCTCCAAATGACAGGCCAAAAAATGCTGTATTTGATGTAAAAGGAAAAACAAAATTCTTAATCCATTTTGAAATGAAGACGCCAAAAGTAAACAGTACAAGTGCTATTATCGGAAAGATGGATGAGCAGTTTGGGCTGCAGATAGACGGATCCAAGTTGTTCTTGTTCGGACATCTGTCAGGCGGATGGAATCAGGTGAATTGCACGCTTCCAAGCGATGATGAATGGTATGACAGGTATCATGATGTAGTGGGTATCTATAATGGAAGCCAGTTTGAACTTTACCTGGATGGGGTAAGGGGAACTATTCCAAGCAGCCATAATAGAAGCGGCGATTTGGTTTCATACTCAGGCAGTATATTTGGTATTTTCTGGAATCCGGATCCTACAAAGGACGAGCAAAGATTCCCAGGAAGATTGAAAAATATCAGCATGTACATTGGAGAACAGGTACCGGAATATGTTATTGAGGAAGGTGCAACGCCAGAAGAGGTTGTAAATATTTTTAAAGATGCAATTGATGGCCGGGAAAACAGCTTTGAGTTGAATGCAAATACTGCAGATAAACAAATGGGATACAGCATTGAAAGCACCACATGGGAACCTGCGGTAAATGCGTTTGAGAAATATCAGGATTATAATGTAAAAGTTGTGGTACGTGCGGACGAAGGATATGAATTTGCAGAAAATGCAACGGCGGTTGTGAGAACAAGCGCGGCAAATTTACTTCCGGCAGACAAGGTAAATGTAACGGCAAGCGGCGACGAAATGGTAATTACTTATACCTTTAAGGGTGAAACGCATCCGAAGGTATTGCTTTCCGAGTATATCAACACAGACGAAGGCTTCAAGGCAATCGGCTGGGAAAATAAAGGCGAAGACAACTTGCGCAAATATACGGCGGCTTCCTGGAACACCTATTTACAGGCATGTAAAGCAGCCAGCGCGGCAAACGGCAGCAGTACGCTTACGCCGGAAAATTACCAGTCCATACTGGCTGATTTAAGGGCGGCGGTTGCAGGGCTTGACCTGGCGGCGGAAAACTGTGAATGCGAATTATTTGATATTACCGGTTTTTCAAATGAAACGGTTGCGCTGGGCATGAATGCGGAAAAGACCATCACATTAGGCGGCGAATTTGAAAGCACAAATGACTGTATGGTACATAAATCTGCAAAACCAAGCGTAAGCTATGCTCTGGTTGGAAGCCCGGCAGGCGCAGCGCTGACAGGCAAAACATTGAAGGTAACGCAGGCAGGCAGGGTACAGGTACGCATGACGGTGGAATTGGGCGTTCAGACCAAGACTGCTACGGCTACTTATACCGTAACAAGCACAAGGCCGACCAGCGAGCAGACAAAAGCTTTATCGGATGCCATGGCAGACGCGCTGAAATATGAAGCGGACAAAGACAAGTACACGGCTGAAAGCTGGAAGGCAGTGGAAGACGCGCTTGACATTGCCGCAAAACTTGGACAGAATGCGCCGGCCGATCGCGTGGAAGCATATACGCAGGCGATTAGAGACGCAGTAAATAACCTGGTAATCCGCGACAAGAAAGCGCTGGAAGATCTGGTAAGCGAGATTTCCGGATTAAAAGAAGACGATTATACGGCTGACAGCTGGAGTAAAGTGAAAACCGCTTATGACAGCGCGGAAGCAGTACTGAAATCTTCCGAGGCAAGTTTTGATGATTACAGCAAAGCATATACCGAACTGGCAGCGGCAAAAACAGCCCTTGTAACAAAAGCAGCGGAAGTGGAAGCGGCAAACGGAGAACTGCTTGCGGCAGTAACGGCAGCAAAAGCTGTTTATGAAGCCGGGCAGAAGAATTATACGGATGCAACCTGGAAAGCGTTTACGGACGCTTACACTGCAGCGACTGCAGCAAATGCCAATATGGATGCGGCGGCAGTTAAGACGCTGGCTTCCGCTTTGAAAGCGGCGCAGGCAGCGCTTGCAGAAAACGCATTTACAGCCGGCATTACAAGGAACGTAGGCAAATTTACTTACAAAGTAAAGGATGCGGCAGCCAAAACAGTAATTCTGGTAAAAGGTATCGACAAAAAGCAGACGACCGTTACTATTCCGGCGACCGTTGCGATTGACGGCGTATCTTGCAAGGTAGTTGAAATTGACAAAAATGCTTTCAAGGGATATGATAAGCTGACAAAGGTGACAATCGGCAAGAACGTAAAGAAGATTGGAGCATCTGCATTTAAGAACTGTAAGAAATTAAAAACAGTTGTGATAAAAGGTACCGCGATTAAAACCGTGAAGAACGGGGCTTTTGCAAAGACGGCTTCTAAGGTAAATGTAAAAGTACCGAAGAAAATGAACAGCAAACAGCGCAGTGCATTACTTAAAAAACTGAAAAATGCAGGAATGAAATAAGTCATAGCTTAAGACCCCCCCCCCGCAGGCGCTTTCCTGTGCCTGCGGGGATTTTTTGCGTCTTGACAGGAAAGCGTGCGTTTGCTTTAGAGCGTTATATGCGGAAGACAGGAAACGCTTGAAATTGAACGGGGTGTGTGATAATCTAACATAACAGGAAAAAAGCGGTTGTATAGAAAAGAGGAGGAACGAAGAACATGGAGAAAGCGGCAGACAAAACGATTATTACGGTAGTGGGAAAAGATACTGTGGGGATTATTGCAAAGGTATGTACGTACCTGGCCGAAAACCGGATTAACATTTTGGATATTTCCCAGACGATTGTACAGGGGTATTTTAATATGATGATGATTGCCGATCCGGGCGCGTGCCAAAAGCCGTTTGCGGAATGCGCCTCAGAACTGGAAGCATTAGGGACAGAAATCGGCGTCAGCATCAAATGCCAGCGGGAAGAAATTTTCAGGAAAATGCACCGCATTTAGACAGGAGGTCGGATTATGGTAAATATCTGGGAAGTCAAAGAGACGAATGAAATGATTGAGCAGGAAAATCTGGACGTACGTACAATAACCCTTGGCATCAGCCTGCTTGACTGTATCGATGCGGATCTGGAAAAACTAAATCAAAATATTTATAATAAAATTACAACGGCGGCAAAAGATCTGGCCGCGGCGGCGGAAGAAATTGAACGGGAATTTGCCATTCCAATTGTCAATAAGCGGATTTCCGTAACGCCGATTGCTTTGGTGGCAGGTTCGGCGTGCCATACGCCGGAAGATTTTGCTTCGGTTGCGGACACAATGGACGCGGCGGCGAAAGCTGTGGGAGTAAACCTGATTGGCGGTTATTCCGCGCTGGTTTCCAAGGGGATGACGAAAGCGGATGAACTTTTGATCCGTTCGATTCCAATTGCGCTCTGCCGGACGGAACGCGTCTGCAGTTCGGTCAATCTGGCAAGTTCTAAGACGGGAATCAATATGGACGCGGTCAGGCTGATGGGGGAAGTGCTGCTGGAAGTGGCCCGGCGTTCGAAAGACAGGGATTCGGTGGACTGTATGAAGCTGGTGGTATTTTGCAATGCGCCGGACGATAATCCGTTTATGGCGGGGGCGTTTCACGGGGTGACCGAAGCGGACGCCGTATTAAATATCGGCGTAAGCGGGCCAGGCGTTGTTAAAACCGCCCTGGAACAGGTGCGCGGCGAAAGCTTTGAGGTGCTTTGCGAAACGATTAAGAAAACGGCGTTTAAAGTAACCCGGGTGGGGCAGCTTGTAGCCCAGGAGGCGTCCCGGATGTTAGGAATCCCGTTTGGGATTATAGATCTCTCCCTTGCGCCGACGCCGGCTATTGGCGACAGCGTAGCGGATATCCTCTGTGAAATCGGCCTGGAATATGCCGGGGC
>CAJTLD010000051.1:16578-19106 GCA_910577065.1 uncultured Lachnospiraceae bacterium
CTGTTAAACGATCAGGTAAAGAAAGGCGGCGTGATGGCTTCTTCTTATGTAGGCGGTTTGAGCGGCGCGTTTATCCCGGTCAGCGAGGATCAGGGAATGATTGATTCCGTACAGGCAGGCGCGATTACTCTGGAAAAATTAGAAGCAATGACCTGCGTCTGTTCGGTAGGGCTCGATATGATTGCAATTCCGGGCGATACAAAAGCGACGGCGATTTCCGGTATTATTGCAGATGAAATGGCGCTTGGGATGGTAAACCAGAAGACGACGGCTGCGCGCCTGATCCCGGTGATAGGAAAAGGCGTCGGGGATACGGTGGAGTTTGGCGGTTTATTCGGCTACGCCCCGATTATGCCTGTCAACCGCTTTGCCTGCGACGGTTTTATCAACCGGACGGGCAGGATTCCCGCGCCGATTCACAGCTTTAAAAATTAGAAAACGGAGTGTAAGCCCATGCAGGAACAAGATTACCTGACATTTGTACTGGATGTCCTGCGCCGCAAAATAAAAGAAATTGACGTTAAAATGGCAGAAGGCGAACAGGACATTGCGCAAATGCACGCGTATTTTTGGGAAAACTACAATGAGTTTGATGAATACGGCTATGAGGTGTACGACAACAGCGCCGCGTTAAAAAGCCGCATGCGCGAACAAAAGGACTATACAAAAGAACGCAGCCGGTATGAAAAGATGCTGGATTCTCCCTATTTTGGCCGGGTGGATTTCTGTTATGAAGGCGAAAAAGAGCCGGAGCGGTATTATATCGGGATTGCGAATCTATCGGCCGGCAGGGCGGAAGATCCCTACGTATTTGACTGGCGCGCTCCGGTTTGCGGACTGTTTTACGATTATGACAAAGGGCCGGCGCAGTTTTTGGCTCCCGCGGGAATTATGACGGGAGAAGTAACCGGGAAAAAGCAGTACAAGATCAAGTGCGGTAAGTTGGTCTATGTCCTGGAACACGAAATGAATATTGATGATGAAATTTTGCAGCAGGCTCTTTTGGAACATGCGGACGCAAGCTTAAAAAGTATTGTGACGACAATCCAGAGGGAGCAAAACCGGATTATCCGGGATCAGAAGCACCGTATTTTGGCGGTGCAAGGATGTGCCGGAAGCGGTAAAACGTCTGTTGCGCTGCATCGTATCGCTTATCTTTTGTACCACAACCGGAACAGGTTAAACGCCGCGCAGGTGTTTATTTTATCGCCGAACAGTATTTTTGCGGATTATATTTCGCGTATCCTGCCGGAACTGGGGGAAGAAAACATCCATGAAATGACGTTTGATGATTTTGCATACCGCCAGCTGCGTGAATACGGAGAAGCGGAAGACCGGTATGACGAATTGGAAAAGCTGCTGCATCCCGGTGAACCTTACGGCAAACCCGCGTCGGCGCATGCGGCTTATAAGCAGACGAGGGAATTTATTCAGGAACTGGACGGTTTTGTGCTAAGTCTGGAGTGGGAGATTGTGGACATACGGGATTTCCGTTACAAAAAAATGGAACTAAAAGAAACGGAAATTTCAAAGCTGTTTTACGAAAAGCTGGCGGATGTGCCGCTGCTTGGGCGCATGGAAAAAATAGGCGAGTTTGTGATTGACGCGGAGGAGACGCTTCGGGGCAGGAATATGGACGACGGGGAAAAACAGGAAATTTTCAGCCGTTTGGAGCAAATGTATACGGACAAAGGCCTGCTTTCTTTGTACTGCCGCTTTCTTCTGGAAACCGGGTATAAGCCGCCCGACGCATCTGACGGCATATTGCGCTATGAGGACGTTTATCCGCTGCTTTATTTGAAATACGCGCTGTATGGGTGTCAATGGCGCACGCAAGCAAAGCATCTGGTGATTGATGAAATGCAGGATTATACGTATCTGCAATATGTGCTGATTGATAAACTGTTTCACTGCCCAATGACAATTTTAGGGGACAGGGGACAGACGATGGCAGAAAGGCAGCAGGACGCGCTTACGTTTTTGCCGAAGATTTTTGGAAAAGACGCACACTGCGTGTATCTTGATAAAAGCTATCGCTCCACAGAAGAAATCATGGCGTTTGCCGGTCGTATTTCGCAGGAAACAAGCGTGCACGCCGTCAGGCGGCATGGAGACGTCCCCCAGATAAAACCATGCGCCACAAAAGAGGCGATGTACCGGGAACTTGCAGAGGATTTGGTGAAAGAAGCTCAGTATGAAACGTTGGCCGTACTCTGTTTGGATGCGAAGCGCGCAAAAGAAGCGGCAGAAGTTCTGTCGGCCTGTCCGGGAATCCGGCAAGCTGCGCTTTTGACAAAAGACAGCATGAAATTTGGGCGGGGTATTTCGGTGATGCCGTTTTATCTGGCAAAGGGGCTGGAATTTGACGCAGTGTTTATTCCGGATTTGCAGGAGTATGTTACGCCGCTGCACAAGCAGGCGCTTTACATCAATGTGACGAGGGCTCTGCATAAACTGCGCTTATATGAGTTAAAGAAAAAATAAAGGATTTGTCTGCAACCCGGCAGGCTGCGCCAAGTAAGACGGCG
>CAJTLD010000052.1 GCA_910577065.1 uncultured Lachnospiraceae bacterium
ATCCCCTGCGATTCCCAGCAATTCCCTGTCCTCTGGCTGACGGAACTTTGCCAACATTGTTCGCTGTAGTACCAGTACTCCATCTGCATCCCCCTAACTTCTCCAATATCTCCATAACATCCGGCTGCGTTGGCGTGAATTTAAAAACCACTAATATATACTTATCCGCCAGCAAAGCGATTACCGTCTTTTATTACTTGCTGTATTCATACCTTGAGAAATTTGTTTTTTTACCTCCGGCATCTTCATTGCCTCAGAGATAAGCGTATTCATCCTATCACCACCTAATTGATTTTCAAATTGTTTTTGTTGCAGCTCTAATTGATGTTTATGTTCTAACTGCAATTTATCAATTTCCAATTTATGCTTCTCTTTCCTTTTCTGCTGTTTCAGTTCAAACTGTTTCTCTGCTTCTCGCTGTTTCCGGCTCACAATCTTACGTTCCGTTTCCAACTGCTCCTGCAGTAATTTCAATTCTATTTCACTTCTCCATCCGCACCACGCAGTCCTTCCCGAAAAACGCCATCCCATACCGCACTACAGATGCATACCCATCATCGTTTAACTCCCGCACATACTTCCTCTCTTCAATCTGGCGCAGCGCCTCTTCCGCCCTCTTCTCCAGTTCGTCAAAACGCTTTGCCACCTTAAATTCCAGCACATATGCGGTCTTCCTCCGGGTCACCGGCTTAATAAATAAATCGCTCCTCCCCGTTCCGCCTTCCCGGTTGGATTTTACAATATAGCCTTTCATACCGGAGAGGATCCCGGTTAAAAACCCATGATAAAAGCTTTCATACGCGTCGTTAAAGCTGATTGTTTCCAACAGCAGTTCCGCGATTTCCTCTTCTAACGCTGCGGGTTCCTGGTTCACCAACGACGCAAAAAGGGCCGTGCGGTCTGTTTGCTTTACCTGCTCTCCAAACCATGACAGGATCTTCGTGCGAAATATATATTTCACTTCCTCATTTGGGATGGAAAATGTCACAAACAGCTGCTTCGTCCGTTCGTCCATCCGCTCCCCTTCTTTCCGGAAATACCCCGTAAAGAACATAAAGTTCCACAGGTTATCCATGCTTTGATATATTTCGTCGTAAGTAATATCCTCATGCACCGGCTTTTCCACGGCCTTCCCTTCTATCAGGCTTTCAATCTCCTTCTTTGTCTCCTCGTCCGCCATCTCAATTAAACTGCGCACGATGCTGTTGGAACTTGTATTTGCCCAGTATGCGGACGGGAACTCGTCCTCATACGCTTTCAGATCCTTGATAAACCGGACCAGGCTCCAGGGATTGTATACATTTGTATCTCCAAATACATACCCGTTATACCACTCCCGGATCAGTTCGTACTTGTGTTCCAGCTTATAATCCCTGCAGATCTGCCTTACTTCCTCTTCCGTAAAACCAAAATATTCCGCATAGTTTTTTGTTAAGATTGAAATCATTTCCAGGTTATTCATCCCTGTAAAGATAGATTCCTTGGAAATCCGCAGGCAGCCCGTCAGCACCGCAAACTCTAAGCTCCCGTTTGTCTTGAGCGACGACTCAAACAGGGAACGCAAAAAATCTACCATTTCCTTATAAAATCCTTCAAAAAAAGCGTTTTCCAGCGGCACGTCGTATTCGTCGATTAAGATAATGGCTTTCTTTCCGTAATACCGTTCCAGGCATTCGGACAAATATTTCAGGGAAGTGCTGTAACTCTCCCGGTCAGCCCTTCTCCACATAATATCCTCATACTTTTTTTGATCCTCTTTTGGCATATCTCCACGCAGGATAAAAGAATGGCGTTTGTACTCGTCTGCAATCTCCTGGAGCAGAAGACCATACGCCAATTCAAAATCCGGCTGCTTCGCCGATTTTAAAGACAGGCTGATCACCGGGTACTGCCCCATCCGGCTTACATAGGCTTCCCCCGCATCTAAGATCCGAAGCCCCTCAAACAGATATCTATTGTCCTTCTTTGTCCCGTCTTCCTCCCTCGCATCCTCAAAAAAGTACTGCAGCATGCTCATATTTAAGGTTTTCCCAAACCGACGGGGACGGGTAAACAGGTTTACATCCCCCTTTTTATCCAACAGTTCTTTGATCAGCATCGTCTTATCCACAAAGTAATAGCCCCTAGTCACTAATTTTTCGAAAATATCAACGCCGATTGGCAATGGTTTATATTCCATATTTTATCCTCACACCTTCATCTGCGCTGCACAATCCTTCCCGAACAACGCCATCCCATACCGCACCATGGACGCATACCCGCCGTCATTTAGCTCTCTCACATACCGCCGCTCTTCGATTTGGCGCAATGGCGCCCTTCTTTGCCCGCCTGCATCCTTATCTCTGAGCATACCAAAACCGCAGCCAGCCACGTCCGCCAATCTCAACGCCGGCTGGCAGCGGTTCATAGCCTGCTATTGCCGCTCTGCCAATTCTGCCAGTGTTTTTACACAAAGATCAATCCCCAGCTTTCCGCTGTCTAAACAAATCTCAAAAAATGCCGGGTGTCCCCATTCCCATTTGGTCACGGAATTATAAAATCCGCTCCGGCGCTTGTCATTTTTCTTCAACGCATCTTCTGCTCCGGAAGCTTTAATTCCCTCCCGTTGTATCGCACGTTCTATTCTCTTTTCCTTGCTGCAGTGGATAAAAACATTCAGACAGTTTTCCCTGTCCTTTAAAATATACCCGGCCGCGCGCCCGACTATAACGCATCCTCCTTTATCCGCAGCTTCTTCAATAATACGTTTTTCTGCCTGGAACAGTTTTTCGGACATGGACTGTTCCCCGCCCGTACTTCCCCCCAACGGCGTTTTGGAAAGATTAAATAAAAAACCGCCGGCATGTGTTTCTTCCAATCCCTCAATGTACATAGACGGGATCTGAAGTTCCTTTGCCGCCATAGATAACAGGTTCCTGTCGTACAGTTCATACCCCAGCTTATCAGCAAGTTTTCTCCCGATTTCATTGCCTCCGCTGGCATACTGGCGTTCAATTGTAATGATTTGATACATAAATACCCGCTCCTTTCAAACTTTAATATTTCATATCTTTATTATAGCATTTCGGCGCATATAATTGGAAGGCTTATTTTCAAACGTATCCAAAAACAAACGGGAAAATGAAAAGATGGCTGTCGCACTAAGAAAAGCATATACAAGATTTCGTAGAATTTAATCCCAAAATAATACTATATCCCGTATACTCAATCCTTATTGCGACAGCCCCTTCTTCACCTGAATCAGGCTTCTGTGTCCAATAAACGACTTACTTCTTTACTATTTTTACGCTTTTTGCCACCTTCGCATTATTCAGCAATTTCTGATAATTTTTAAATTTCTTCTTCGGCACCGAAATCTTTGCATTTTTCTTGATTCCCTTAAACGCATTTTTTCCGATATCCTTAAGCGCCTTGGATTTCACGGTCACCTGTTTTAAATTCTTACATCCGGCAAACGCTTCTTTCCCAATCTTTTGTATATTTTTCCCAATCACAACCGTTGTCAGTTTCTTATCGTTCCGAAATGCTTTTGCGGCAATCTCCGTTACCTGATACGTATATCCGTCCACTTTTACGGTTTCCGGGACAGTAAGCTTACTGCCTTTCTTTGCTGCCTTCGTAATGGCTACGGTCTTTTTGGAAGCCGAAGATGAGGTAACGCGCATCCCAAATGATTTCGTATTAACAACCGTCCCTTTCTTTGGCAAAGCCGCAGGCTTCTCAGGTTCCGGTTTCGGCTGCGGCTGCGGAGTCGGATCGACCGGAGTTGGCGGAACCGGATCCGGATTTGGTATATCCTGCGCCTGTTCCACTGTAATGACCAGGCTGGCAGAAACGCCGCTTCCGTCTTTCGCCTCCGCCGTAATGACCGCCGTGCCGGCAGCTTTGGCTGTTACAAGGCCTTTGCCGGATACGGACGCCACGCCTGAATTGCTTGATTGAAAGCCAATTTCTTTATTCTCTGCATATTCAGGCCGCACAACTGCATGAATCTGCACGTTCTCGCCCGTTTTAAGCGTTGTTTTTTCTGCCGTAAGTTCAATCGCTTTTACCTTCGCGCCCAAAACCGTAAGCGTTATCGAATCCGAAACGCCGTTTCCGTTTTTTGCTTCTGCCGTAATCGTAACGGTTCCTTTTGCGTTTGCAGTCACAACCCCGTCTTCATCCACGGATGCAATCCCGGGATTGCTGCTGCTCCAAGTAAGCAGGCGGCCGTCCGCTGTTTCCGGAAGCACATCCGCAGAAAGCCACAAGTTTTCACCGACAGAAACTTCCGTGATATCCGTATGGATACGAACGCTTTCCACATCATCCTGGGGTTTGTCAGCAGAACTATAATTGCTCAAAATTCCCTTTCCGATTAAGTTCAAATCCGCACCGGATGCTTCCGTAGTATATTCGGTATTTGCCCTGGCCCATGCCCATTCCATTTCAAACCAGTTGATAGACGCAGGATTCTTTCCGGAAAGCTTTTCTTTTTGCCAGGAAATCCACTTGCCCCAGCGTTCTTTGTATAAATCCTTCGTCAGCCCTGCCCACTGGCGGTTGGAATAGTCCTTAAGGCCGCCTGACTCTGCCTGCGGATAAGCGCCCCATGTGCTTACCAGCGACTTCGCGTTAAATTCATACAAATCCTTTGAAAAATCATCCGCACCGTCCGCTAACGCTTTTGCCTGTTCCACCCATGTGCCAAGCAAAAACTCTTTCCTCGTGCCAAGAACCTGATCGATTCTGTCTATCAGGCGGAGGAACTCGTCCGAAGTTTCCGTAAATTCCTGCAGATCCCGTGCGTTTAATGCGTCTACCATCCGTTTATGGTAACTCTGGGAGGAATTGGAAAGCACCTGTTTTAAAATATCCGCCAAATCATAGAGATAGCCGTCGCTTTCTTTTAAAATGTCGTAATCATCCAAAAGAAGCTTCGCCGCCCTTTCCAGTTCTTTCATGTCGTATCCGATTACCGCATTTCCCCAGGTAGACGCCGCATTTATGGCGGTACTCGGGCGTGCATTGACAAAGGATTCCGGCGCGCCCTGTCCCCGCATATTTAAAGACGCCTTATAAACTGTATTTTCCAGAATCCGCATTGCCTGGTATGCATTTTCGCTCTCTGCGCCGTAACGCCTGGTTACATAATCCCTGAGCCATTCTTCCGTATTGATTTCTTCAAGAGGCTCGTTTGCATCGTCACACCATACCGTTTCAAATAACAGATCATATAACACCGGGTTATTCTGGGAACCCTCCGGCGTAATGCCAATCCCTGTCATTTTCTCCGCCGTATTGGCCGCGTCCACAACGCCGCTGACCAGATTGTCCATATGTCCGTGCAGGCCCATACGTCCGCCAAAGTTATTTAACATACAATATACCCACGGCGTTGACTGGAACTCTCTTCCTCCGGAATAACCTGAATCGTTCCAGTGCGTATCCTTCTCCGCATATAAATCCAAAACCAGAGCGTGTTCTTTCCTGCCGGCAAGCCCGTTTACAAGCGCGGCGGATGGATTGCCCTGCCATGCCTGGATTACCCATACGGCGTCCGCGTCAAAGCCAATCATAGAATCAAGTACCCTGGAACTGATTTCCGCCGGATTCATGCCGCCCGTATTCCCGCCTTCGTGGAACGGATCCGTCGCATAATAATCGGTTACGTCCCCAAACACGTTTTTCTGGCACTGATAAAACAGTTCTGCATATTTTTCATATGCGGCGGCAGTCGTTTTCAGCATATAAGGACGCTGGAAAGAACACCAGGTAGGCTGTGATATTACGTCCGCGCCGTCCAGCGCATATTCCCCCTTGGCTTTCTGCGCAATATCTACCGGTACCATGCCGCTGTAGCCCTGCAAAATCGGCTGCATGCCAAGCTTTCTCATAACAAGCTGGTTTTTGCGCGCAAGTTCGGTCCGCTTTGCAAACCACGAATCATGCACCGGGCCGCCGTAACCGGATAAGTTTGCCATATATGCCCATGCATAATACGCGGGGCCTGCAATATAATCTTTCGCATCCTGGTGGCTGTAGCCAAGCGCGTTTAAAAACTGTCTCCAGACCTCTTCCTGCGCCGTTACGTCCAAAACAACATTGACCCCGTTTAAAGCCAGCCAGTCCAACTCCCTGCGCCATTCCTGCTCGCCCCAAAACGGCATGGAATACGACATGGTACAGTAGTTATACGCATAACGCACCGGAACCTTACATTCCTTATGTACAGCCGTATCCACCGAAACCGCCTTGTCCGGCATCCTGACCTGGTTTCCTACCTGCGTAATGGATACGTTGCAGAAATATTTCAGATAATGGTTTAAGCCGCTGGCCAGGGATATCCCGTCGTTTCCGGTAATCTTTATCCTGCCTCCCCTGCCATTTTCTATGTCATAATAATCATATTCGCCTTTCGGCCCGATTTCAAAGGTAAACCAGTCTACATATTCCTCGCCCAAATTACGCCTAACAATGCCTTTTACCTCGTCTATCGTATCCTGGACCGTTACGGGCACATTGTACTTGGAATCCTTATACGAAACCGGAGGTACAAACGCCGCTTTTTTCGAATCGCCCGTCCGTGTTCCCTTGATACGCACTTCATTTAAGACAGCCTTTTCATTTTCGGAGTGATACTCCATTAAAATCCTGACGCTGCTTGCTTTTACTCCGTCCGCCGGAAACAATTCCCCGCCGCCGGGACAAGACTCGGTCCAGTCTTTTTCACCTAACTTCGTATAATTTACGCCGTCATTGCTGTAGTACAGCGAATACTGTGAATATCCGTTTTCCGGCGTATACACCTCAATTTCGGAAAGGCTGTACTCGCCGCCCAGGCCGATGTCCACATACGCCGGATACTGCGTGGCCGTCCAGGTGTTTTTTGTATTCCCGTCCACGATCCGGCTGACCGTACTCTGGTTGGTATTGGTATGCAGATCCTTGCTGCCCCATGCGATATTGCCTTCGTCCGGATTTACGATGGAAGCTTTGTTTGCCAGCGCCTGAAATTCCGCAAGCTTTGGCGCCGTTGTCCTGGCCGCTTCGTTCTTTGCGGTAAAAACAGCCTTTATAAACTGATATTCCCGCTCTTCTATCGGAATTTCCACTTTGCTGCTGCCGGGCGCCGTCCCAATGCTGCCGGACACGGCCTCTTCATAGCTTTCACTCCATCTCGAACGGCCGTAAACCGTATATCCGTACTGCGCGCCTTTTGTATCTTCCTGCATGGCAAGTACAAACTGGCGTATTTTCTGATCCGCGTTCAGTTCTGCTTCCACAAACGGAAGTTCGCCGCCTTCCGCTTCGATCTCATTGAAATTCTTTGTATGCAGCGGAGCAGATGTTGTAAAATCGTCATCCGCCGCAAGCCTTTTGTCCTCGGACGCATCCACGCTTCCGTCCATTGTCAGCCGCACTGCTTTGCTGACCAGGTTTTCTAACTCAATTACCTCTCCCGCGCCCTCGTCCACAAAAATCTGTATTTCCGCAATCGCAGGCCAGAACTGCCCCGCAGCCCCGTCGGTCAGCGGATTGTCAAGCGTTACATACAAATGCGACATAGACTTCGCTTCATCAAACACATATTCGTAGCCTTCGCTGAGTACCGCCGTTTTTTCGGATCCCTCTACGGAAATCAAATCGGTTGTCACATTATTCAGCGCATACTGCAGCTTGACGTCCATACTGCGGTTACTGTGCTTTTCAAACTGCATTGAAACTTTTTTGACCCGCTTCGTATTATCCGCCGGAAGCACAAATTCTACCATACAAGGCCAGTCGCCTCCATTATTTACCCACATGGTAGAAGGATTGCCGTCCGTCATCTGATCCGGCCCTTTTCCGCTTTCCGACGAAGGCGGATTGATTTCGCAGTCGCCCGCGATATCCCGAAGATTTTCGCCTGCGTCCCCTTCGGCATACGCCGTTACCGGAACGGCCCCGAGCGCCAGCAGGACAGCCATAAAAAAGCTGGCCAGACGCTTCGTTACATTTGTTTTCATGAAAAAACCTCCCATCTTTTTTTGCTGCTTTCATTATATCAAACCGGTATGTATAATTCAATCTCGGAAATCTTGTAAAAGAGATATTCAAAAGGGGCTTATGAAAAGCCCCTTTTATTTATCCCTGTATCCCGGCCACCGCAACGGCCCCGTCGCTGACTGCCGTTACAATCTGCCGCACTTTTTTTGTCCTGACGTCTCCGGCTGCAAACACGCCGTCTACGCTTGTTTTACAGTCTTCCCCCGCGGCCACATACCCGTTTTCATCCAGCTTGACCTGTCCGTCTATCAGCCTGGTATAAGGCGCCATCCCTACCGCAATAAACACCCCGTCCACCGCAAGGTTTTTTTTCTCTCCTGTTTTTTTATGGACGCAGAGAAGCTTTTGTACGCGATCTTCCCCTGCGATTTCCTCCGGAGCCGTATCCAGCGTAAGTTCAATGTTTTCTGTTGCTTTTACCCGTTCCACAAGCGTCCTTGCCCCCCGGAACGTATCCCTTCTGTGCACTAAATATACCTTTTCGCACACATTTGCCAGAAACAGCGCGTCTTCTAAGGCCACGTCCCCGCCGCCGATTACCGCCGTTGTTTTGCCGCGGAAGAATGCGCCGTCACAAGTTGCGCAGTAAGATACGCCTTTTCCCGCGAACGCTTCTTCTCCTGGTATCCCTAACTTTTTATGCCCGGCTCCCGCAGCATAAATAATCGCTTTTGCCTCGTATTCCTGTTTTGCGGTTATGACTTTTTTGACTGCGCCCCCGCACGAAATACGGATTACTTCCTCCGCAACCGGCTTTATGCCAAGCTTTGCCGCATGCTCCGTAAACCGCTGACCCAATTCGAACCCGTCCGCGCCCGGCAACCCCAGATAATTATCTACTTCCGCCGTATTTAAAATCTGCCCTCCGCCCATCGGATGTTTTTCAAGCAGCAGCGCATTCAGGCACGCCCTCGCCGCATATACCGCCGCCGAAAGGCCGGCCGGCCCGCCGCCGATAATAATGACATCATACATATTTTTTCTCCTTTTTATAACCTGCGGATACAATTTTCCTTAATTTCAATCTTCCGTTCCTTATAAAGCCGCCCCACTGCGCGCTTAAACGCATTTTTGCTCATCTTAAGTTCGCGCATAATCACTTCCGGCGAAGCCTTGTCGTTAAACGGCAGCACGCCCGCATACGCTTCGAGCGCTTTTAAAACCTGCTTTGCGTCCTCGTCCATCTGCGCATACGCTTCTTTGCGGATTGTCAGATCCAGCTTGCCGTCCGGCTTTACTTTGGTCACTTTTGCCTCAATCACATCCCCGATGTTTAAATGGCTGCAGTCTTCAAATGCCGGGATCATGGCCGAATACTTATCGTCCACAGCTACAAAGGTTCCGAAATTGCCGCTAAATTCATATACCCTTGCCGATACCGTCTCCCCCTTCTGATGCGGGGAATCCTTTGCCAAAAGGTCGTAGAGGTTTCTCATGCTTGCGCACAGCCTGCTGCTTTTGTCAATATACAGACGCACCAGGATTTTATCCCCTGCCTGCAGCTTTTTTGTCATTTCCTTATAAGGAAGCAGCAGATCTTTTTCCAAACCCCAGTCTAAAAACGCCCCGATTTCCCCCATTTCAATTACTTTCAAAACGGCCAGCCTGTTTAACGTTATATAAGGTTCCTTTGTCGTTGCAATCAGCCTGTCTTTGGAGTCCTTATACAAAAAAACCTCTGCCTGATCCCCTATCTCAAGCCCTTCGGGCGCCTGGCTGGCCGGAAGCAGCACGCGGCGCTCTTCCTGCGGCCCTTCTGCCAGATACACCCCAAAATCCACTTTTTTTACCATTACAAGCGTCTGTTTTTCTCCCAGTTTCATACGTCTTCCTCCCAAAATTCCACTACCGCATACGGTTTTTGCTCACTGTTTTCCAAAGATACCAGCACCCGGTTCCCAAATGCTTTGCTTTTCGGGTAAATCATGTCCGACAGGTGCGCCTCCATTTTGTATTCTGCCCGAAGTTGGCGCGCCTTAAAACCCTCCGGCAGACATTCCGCCGCGATTGCAACATATTTTCCGTTATTGACATGCCGGTTGGTGTCCAGATAAAGACGCCCCGCCCGCACCGGTTCCCCCGGCAGCATCCCTTCTTCGGTCCGTATTTTGCGCCCGGCGCATTCCATCTCATACGGAGGTTCGAACACATAGCGTTCCTTTACTTCTTTGGGGACTTTTACGGGAATTTTCTTTTCGGTGTCCAGATACGTCCAAATCGAATTGGCATACGCTACTGTTTCGCCTTTCCCGTCTTCAATTTTGAAATTCCGGAATCCCAAAAAGCCTTTAAAGCCATACGGCCATGTATAGCTGTAAAGCTTTTCTCCCATCCCGGGATACCGGTTCACTACAACCTGCCAGGACGAAAGCACCCATGCCCTGCGCTCCCGCTGCAAAAACGCTACCCCAATGCCGATTTCCTCCGACTGAAACGTACAGCAGTCCTGCAGCAGATTTAGTATGGCCGTAAGCGACATGCGCCCGTCCGCGTCCAACTCGCTGTACCTTACGACGCTTTCAAAACAATACATCCAATCACCCGCTTTTTGACACAATTTCTTCCCCTAAGGGTTTTTTACAACCGCGCAGACTTTCCTGTGAAGCAAAGAAAAAAGCACCACTGTATGCGGTGCTTTCCAAGCTGGCCCACAAGGATTCGAACCTTGAAATGACGGAGTCAGAGTCCGTTGCCTTACCATTTGGCGATGGGCCATTAATTCATTCTGTCGTTCTCTCAACCAACAAAAAGTATTATACACGCTTATCCCAAAAATGTCAACAATAAAATAAAATTTTTTTGAAAATGCAAAAAAACTGGTTTAAAATTCCATTACCTTCCCCTCTATCATTGCAAATACCGTATCGTCTCCCCATGTAAGGAGGACGTTTCCCGCCGCCGCGTCCGTGAGCGCCTGCCCGATCCGCTTTTCGTCCCCTGCGGTTACCATGACTTCCATCCGGACGGTATCGGTATAATCCGTATTCAGGACGGATGCCTGCTGCTGCGCGAGCACATACTGCAGTTTGCCAAGCCCGGTATAATCCGTCTCAACCGTAAGCTTCCTTCCCCGCTGCTTGTCTATAATCACACTGTGCAAAAGCCCTTCCTGCACGGCCTTCTGATAAGCCCGCACAAGCCCGCCCGTACCAAGCAATACGCCTCCGAAATAACGCGTCACAACTACCGCCGCATTGTGGATCCCTTCCCGCAGCAGTACGTCAAGCATGGGCCTGCCCGCTGTCTGGGCAGGTTCGCCGTCGTCAGAACAGCGTGAAAGTTCCTGGTTTGGCCCCGTGACAAACGCATAACAGTTATGCCTTGCGTCCCAGTATTTTTTGCGCACTGCGGCAATAAACGTTACCGCCTCTTCTTCCGATTCTGCCGGGCTTACCGTCGCAATAAACCGTGATTTCTTTTCAATAATTTCTCCTTCGCCGCCTTTGTATACTGCTTTCATATGTTTTGTCCGCTCCTTTATCGCCAGGTAGAACCATTCTATCACGTTATTTTGTCTGAATCAATGAAAAAAGGGTACTTTTAATATGAGAAACTTTTTGCTATAATAGATTTTTATAAGGAGGCTAATTATGAATTACGGTAAAACCAGTACGCGTAAGCGCGAAAAAGAGCTTACCTCCAAAAGTACTATGATATGCAAAAAATTCAGCATAATATTCCTAAAAACCCTTTTTGTATGCTTTCTGGCAGTTATTGTAACAGGAGGATGCGCGGGATTCGGCATCATAAAAGGCATTATTGATTCCTCTCCGGAGATCAATCTGGACGACGCGACGCCGACCGGGTTTTTGTCCACCGTTTTAGACAAGGACGGCAACCAGACTGCCAAATTGGTCGCAACCGGCTCCAACCGCGTCTACGCCACGTTTGAAGAAATTCCCGTACATTTACAGCACGCCTTCGTCGCGATTGAGGACGAGCGTTTCTACGAACACAACGGTATCGACTTAAAAGGCATTCTGCGCGCCGGGATTATCGGCATTACAAGCGGACATTTTTCGGAAGGCGCAAGCACTATCACACAGCAGCTTCTGAAAAACAACGTTTTCACAAACTGGACCAACGAAACTTCTATGGCCGACAAATTCAAACGTAAATTCCAGGAACAGTACCTTGCCATGCAGCTTGAAAAAAAGGTCTCAAAGGACTGGATTTTGGAAAACTACTTAAACACCATCAATTTAGGGCAGAACACACTGGGCGTGCAGGCGGCATCCAGGCGCTATTTCAACAAAAACGTATCGGATCTGACCCTGTCCGAATGCGCGGTCATCGCCGCCATCACCCAGAACCCTTCCCGCTTAAATCCCATCAGCCGTCCGGACAAAAACGCCGAACGCCGGGAAAAAGTCCTGCGCAATATGTTAAAACACCAGTATATTTCCCAGCAGGAATTTGACGACGCTATGGCAGACGACGTTTACGACCGCATTCAGGTGGTAAATACCGTTGTGGAGGAAGAGTCCATCACTTCTTATTTTGTAGACGAGCTGACGGATCAGATCATCCAGGACTTCATTGATTTAAAGGGCTATACGGAAACACAGGCATACAAAGCGCTCTACAACGGCGGCCTGACCATTTATTCCACACAGGATCCCACAATCCAGGCTATCTGCGACGAAGAACTCAATAACCCGGACAACTACCCGTCGGCGGCCAAATACTCCTTCTCTTACCGCCTGACCATCGAAAAACGGGACGGCTCCTTCGCCAATTACAGCGAACAGACTATGCTTTCCTATTATCAGTCGTCCAACAGCGATTACAGCTTAAATTTCGATTCCATTGAAGAGGCCCAGGCTGCAATTGACGCATATAAAGCAGAGATTATGGAACCCGGGGATAAAATCGTGGAAGCCGGGGAAACCGTAACGTTTACGCTTCAGCCAGAAGCCGCGCTTACCGTAATGAACCAGGAAACCGGGGAAGTCGCCGCCATCATCGGCGGAAGAGGGGACAAAACCGCCAGCAAGACCTTAAACCGGGCAACCGATACCTCCAGGCAGCCCGGCTCTACGTTTAAAGTGCTTGCCGCTTATGCCCCGGCGCTTGACAGCGGCGGCCTGACCTTAGCTTCCGTACAGGACGACGCCCCGTACTCCTACGAAAACGGCACGTCGCTGCGCAACTATGACAATTCCTTCCGCGGCTTTACAACGCTCAGGGAAGCAATTACCCGTTCCATTAATATCGTAACGGTAAAAACGCTGACAGAAATCGGCACCAGCCTGGGTTTTAGCTACCTGCATGATTTTGGCTTTACCACGCTTGTAGACGACGATAACAACCAGGCTTTGGCGCTTGGCGGCATTACCAAAGGCGTAACCAATCTGGAACTTACGTCCGCCTACGCCACAATAGCCAACAGCGGAACTTATATCAAGCCCCGCTTTTATACCAAAATCCTTGACCACGACGGCAACGTCCTGATCGACAATACGCCGCAGACACACGGCGTATTAAAGGATTCTACCGCATGGCTCCTGACCAACGCTATGGAAGACGTTGTTAAAAAAGGCACCGGAACCTCGGTAAATTTTGATAATATGGCGATTGCCGGAAAAACAGGCACGACGACCAAAAACCGCGACGCACTGTTCGCCGGGTTTACCCCGTATTACACCTGTGTTGTCTGGGGCGGCTACGACGACAATACGCCGCAGGCTTCCGGCACGACGTCTTATCCAAAAACCATCTGGAAAGCCGTTATGTCGAGAATCCATGAAAACCTCGAATACAAAGACTTTACCATGCCGGATGATATTACGACGGCCACGGTCTGCAAAAAATCCGGCCGGCTTGTCGTAGCGGGCCACTGCGATTCCGATCCGAGGGGAAGCATGGTAACAACAGAATATTTTGCGGAAGGCAGCGTTCCGACCGAATACTGCAACCGCCACGTCAGCGTTTCCCTGTGCGCCGAATCCGGTATGCTGGCGACGGAATTTTGCCCGGAACGCACAGGAGGCGTCTTTATTTCCGGCGGATCCTCCGGTTCGGCGGACGGGCCTTACCTGATGTCGGATTCCGCCACGAACACCTGCCCGCTGCACACGGCTCCTTCTGTTCCTGAGGTTCCTGTAGAAGAACCTCCAAAAGACGTCTTAAAAAAGCAAAAACCAAAAAAGAATAATGACTGACAAAAAAAATGAGGCTGACAAGGGACACTTCACATAAGGAAGTGTCTCTTGTGGAATTTTAGGAAATTTGTAAAGACGGTTGGATGTGATGAATTTGTAGCGATAAATGGATAATTGGAATCTACATTGAAATCATTATTTGAACAGTTTGGCGGCACATATCGAAAAGAAAGTGACTATGTCATTCCAAATCTTGAAATGCCAGATATAGCAAACTTGGAAATTGGTTTTTACGGTCAGCGGCATCTATATTTTTTACAGAATTACCGTAGAGTAACCTACATTAATTTACTTACGAATGGAAATCTCAATGAATATCTTGTTGAGATTGACAAGCAGGCACAAAAACGTTTTTTTTCGGATTTTAGAGCAGATGAAACAAAAACAAGAAATGACAGAACAAGTAAAGGCAATTAATCCTATAAAATGAACACAATTAATGAATTGTATCAGATAACAGGCAAATGAAATAATTTTTGCAGAACTTATTTTTAATTGATTTTGAAAGCGGCATTGGCGCACAGCTAATGCCGCTGTTTCATCTGAGAAAGTGGAAAAGTTCATCCGTATATGGTAAAATGGAGAACACATATACGGGCATAGGATAGGATATACTGATTGGAGGAAGATAAGAATGGCAAGCAGAGAGGTTAGCTTTATTGTGGATGATGAATATAAAGCATGGATAGAGAATATAAAGAACAGGATAAAGTATAGTCAGATAAAGGCTTCTGTTAAGGTGAATCATGAGATGCTCGATTTATATTGGGATATCGGCAGAGATATTGCTGCCAAGCAGAAAAATGCGAAATGGGGAGAGGCGTTTCTTGCAACAATGAGCAAGGATTTACGAAAGACTTTTCCTAATATGTCGGGTTTTTCAGTCCAAAACTTAAAAAGCATACGTTATTGGTACAAATTTTATAATTCCGATGAAAATGGCTTACAGCCTGTAAGCCAAATGGAATTAATTGAAAAAATAATCAAATCTATTCCGTGGGGACATAATCAAAGGATTATGTATAAGTGTAAAAATATTGCGGAAGCATTATTTTATGCGCAGAAAACGATGGATAACGGTTGGAGCAGAACTGTTTTAGAGCATCAAATAGATAGCGGTCTATATAACAGACAGGGCAAAGCTATTACCAATTTTCAATTAAAATTGCCAGAGCCGCAGTCTGATTTGGCTGAACAAACATTGAAAAATCCATACAATTTTGACTTTCTGGCTTTGAGAGAAAAATATGACGAAAAAGAATTGGAAGATGCCCTTATCAATCAAATTACTCAATTTCTACTGGAACTGGGCACAGGTTTTTCGTATGTTGGCAGGCAAATACATTTGCATGTCGGCGAAAGTGATTTTTATATGGATTTACTTTTTTATCATGTCCGCCTTCATTGTTATGTTGTCGTGGAACTAAAAACGGAAAAATTTAAGCCAGAATTTGCAGGTAAATTAAATTTCTATGTCACTGCTGTTAATAAACAGATAAAAACAGAACAGGATAATCCAACAATAGGTATTCTTATATGTAAGGATAAAGACGACGTCGTTGCTGAGTATGCGCTTGATGATATTTCACAGCCAATCGGGATTGCAGAATATGAATTGACAAAGGTACTTCGTGAAGAATTTAAAAGTAGTCTGCCGACAGTGGAAGAAATAGAGAATGAACTGTCTGAATAAATTTGCTTATAGGTTGTAAGCTATGTTCTTGTAGAAAGCACAGGTAAATTTATGGATTTTTGGGACGGATTTCATATTGATGATGCATACTTTGAAAAGGATAAATTTTTTGAAGCTAAAACAAATATAAAAAGAAAAAGAATTTTAAGTTATTTTGGATTGCCAGATTCAGAAGAAAGAATCGTATATTATTAAGGCACTGGCATCATGATAGTGTTTTTAGATTACTGGGATTATAATTCAAAAATTGATTTATGGGAAAATGGAAAAACACTTCATCTTCGTGGAACAAAAGAATATGATTTAGAAAATGATATAAATAATTTAAATATTAAGGACAATGCTTTATATTTTTTAGACAGAAACGATATTGCGGTACATCTTTTTTGGGCTGAGGAAAAAGATAAATATAGATATGGTCATGTTATGGTTCCTCAAAATAGGCCTTACCAGATACAAGAACTTAGTGAAAATAAAACTTTAAAGTTTGTTTGGATATTTCCTCTTTTGCCAGTAGATGTATCATATAAGATGGAGGATAAATATTCTTTTTATGGAGCAAATAAAATTAAAGGGTATAGTAAAAAGTTTATAAAAAAACAGGCAGAGGAGATTGGACGTAATGATATAGAAGATACATTGATGATAAAAGATATTAGCAATATCACATTTGACTTAAATTTGCGGAGTTTTGAAAATACAAGTGAAAGACCTAAACTGAAACAGCAGCCAAAGGAAATTAACGGTATTTTTGTATATAAAAGAGATAGGACTACCGCATTTCATGCTTTGCAACTCGCAGATTTTAAATGCGAAATTTCTAAAAGAACACAAATCATTTATAAGAAAAAGTACAAATCAAAATTATACAGAGCCACATCATTTAATCCCAATGGCATATTCTGATAAATTCAAAGTGTCACTTGATGTGGAAGCAAATATTGTTTCACTATGCAGCACCTGTCATAATCACATCCATTATGGTGTTGGGGCAAAGGATTTATTAACCTCTCTCTATTATCAAAGAATAAATCGTTTGAGAGCTGTTGGACTCGACATTTCGCTGGAAGAGTTATTGCAAATGTATAATATAAAATAGTTAAAATATATCATAAAAAATTATTGAATAAGTCTTTTGTGTTAAGAAAATCATTCAATTGTGATATTTTAGTGTATGATTTTGATATATGCTTTTAAAAATGTTATGTCTTACCAAGCACTGAATTTGGTTATCCAAATTCGCTTGTCAGGGACATTTGCCCCTAATACCCCATAAAAAGGATGCAGAGCCAATAGCAAGTGGGTATCTCTCACTGCTTACTGGCTCTGTTTTTATTCCGCAATTTTTTACAATTCAAATTTTGTGCTTATTGATATGATATTAGCAGGCAGGAACACTGTCAATAAAATTTGAAAGGAAGTGCTGAGAATGGATTATAAAAATCTGTTTGAAAAATTCAATGAGGGAGGAAAGTTACTTTTACCAGATGCTACGGTAGCCTTTGACGCTATTTCGTGGTCGAAACATCCAACTTTCGAGGGTGTGGAATTAAAACATATTATCACATCCGAAAAGACAGATGAACAGTTCAGCTTCCATCTTGTGAAAATAGCCCCTAATAAAAAGATTGGCGATCATATCCACGAAAAGCAATTAGAAACACATGAAGTTATTTCTGGTGCAGGCATCTGTGTGAACAATGGAGCGAAGCTGCCCTATGAAGCAGGCGTAATTTCCATTTTTCCTATCGGAGTACCGCATGAAGTCATTGCAGGAGAAGATGGTCTTTATCTGTTTGCAAAATTTATGCCTGCATTGTGCTAACTCATTCCCCAGTTTTAATTTCCTCAATATTGCCGAATGGTATAGACGTATCCTTTAGGATTGTTTGGGAAGATAATTTATAAGTCAGCGGAGGTAAGCCTACCTGCTTTTCAAATTGCTTTATGAAGTGGCTTTGGTCGCAAAAACCTGTGGACAAAGCCACTTCTGTTATTGTTTCGGCGTTGCGCATCAATCGTTGTGCCTTACGAATGCGGTTTTGAAGTTGAAACTGATGCGGTGTAAGTCCCACTTCTGCCTTAAAACTTCGGATGAAATGGTATTTACTGATAAATGCGTTTTGAGCCATTTCTTCAATACTAACTTTGGCTTCGGGGTATAATTCCAACCGCTTTTTTAGGTTATTGATAAATGGATTTTGGCTTTCAGAGTGCCAATCTGTATAGGCGGCAAACGAGTTTAAGCAGTCCAATAATTGTAATATCTGGTACTGATTGATTCTTTCTGTATTTAAAGCATTCATTAACAGAGCCATTATGTTATGCCTTATTTTATCGGCGGAAAAGTGTGCGGCAATATTTTTATCAATACATAAACTTAGCAAAGTATAGCTGCTATGTGTTGAAATGCTATGCGGCATATATGGGCAGATGATAAAGGTCTGATTTTTTTCATAAACCTTTACATTATTATTCGCAGTAAGCACAATAGAGCCATCTAACACAATGCCGATTGTAAGCACGGAAACATGGTTATGAGTGGGATAGGATATTGTTGAATTTTCACAGAAAATCAATTCCATGCCCATATTAGAATTATATATGTAGCGTATGCTATTTGTTGCCATAAGTATTACTTCCTAACTATTTATGTGCCTGCCAGATAATGTGCATTATTTACTCGCTGAGGTTTTCATCTCCCCATTGTTTCATATGTTCAAAAACGGGAATGAAACTTTTGCCTAAGTCAGTAAGGTTATATTCCACACGGGGAGGGACTTCTTTATAATCATAACGGGTAATGAAGCCGTCCGCTTCCAGTTCCCGAAGCTGCTTTGTCAGGCTTGATTCCGTAATGTCACCAATATGCCTGCGAAGCTCTCCAAAGCGGTGTATATCCCGAAAGGCGATGTAATAGATAATTTCGATTTTCCATTTACCG
>CAJTLD010000053.1:0-12456 GCA_910577065.1 uncultured Lachnospiraceae bacterium
CGGCTCTAAAGTATCCCGTTTACGTGCCCGAATGCGGACGCAACCGCCGGAAACGCGCCATCCATGGCGCATTCCGGCTTGCCCTGCCATCCATGGCAGGGCATTGCTGGAAATCGCAGGGATACTTAAGAGCCGCTAAATCCTGTCACAAGGCAAATGCCGCCCCCCTGTCCTCTGTCTGACTGCGTTTTTGACAGGCTTACACGATATACGGCTTCCGCTTCCAAATCTTTTGGATGGGTTCAGCCCTTTGCCGCAACTTTTTTTATCAGCATTATACCGGAATAATTTATAGGTATATTGTTCGCTGTAGTATTAGAACGTGTTTGATCAATAAATATTACACAAATTTACAATTTCGTTAAAACGAAACGCTCGAAAACTGTCGTGTTTTGATCGTTTTATGCCAAAATTGGCTTAGATATAGAACAACTTTTCAATCATTTATCGCATTTTTAGCAACTACTTGGATTTTTCAAACACACTTTAATATCATAACACGACTGATTCCTACAATCAATCATTATTATGTTTACTTTGATACTTTAATATGTTAAAATAATTTCATCGAAACAGCAAGGAGAATGGAACATGAACAAAAAAATAAAAACAGAAGCGGTGGATCATCTGCTCGACGCCATCCTGACGTTAAAAGACAGAAACGAATGTTATACGTTCTTTGAAGATATCTGCACGGTCAATGAACTGCTTTCCCTTTCGCAGCGCTTTGAGGTTGCCTATATGCTGCGCAAACAGAAAACATACCTTGATATTGCCGAAAAAACAGGCGCTTCCACAGCTACGATCAGCAGGGTAAACCGCTCCCTCAATTATGGCAACGACGGATACGACATGGTATTCAAACGGCTGAGAGAAAACGGCAAAGAAAAAGAATAGATGCCGCCATCTATTCTTTTTTCCTGCCGGAATTTTTATTTGTATTTTTCTTAGGCAGAGGAAAAGAGGACGGCAGCTTGTCAATTGTCTGTTCAATAATCAGCTTTTTGATATATACGTCAAAGCTGAGCATGCAGATAAATGAGAAAGTATGTAACAATTCCGCTTCCTCTTCCGGTACGCCTTCAAATGTCCTGTAGCTGGTTTTGTATTTTTTGGCAAGGTCTTTTAAAATATGCTGCGCTTCTTCGTGCTCAAGCCCGAACACTTCATTGTATACATCCTGCAAATTCAGCCCTTCCCCGTTTCCAAAATAACGGTCTGTAATCGGATTTAAAATATTCTGAATATCGCTGATGCTTAGGATACTTTTAAAATAATATATAAACAACAGCGTCAGCACGTGATCTTTGGAATATTTCTTTTTATTGGGCGGCGGGAGCAGATTGTTCTTGGCGTAATTATTGATCATAGTCTTCGTCAGGATTTTATCATCTTCATGCCGCTTTGTAGACGCCAGCTGGGTATTCATAAACGTGGTAACCTGATCCATATACAAATCAATATTCGGCAAAGACTCCGGCTTTACATAGTCGATGGTCTGAAGCTTATTTAAGACTTCCTTTAAAAATGCATGAATTTCATTTGCCATAGTATCACCTCGCCATTATTATATAGCATTTGAAAAATGATGGCAAGTGCGAAAAGGAAATGCCTTTTCTCACCTTTTCACCTTTTTTGTTTTCAGGTACGCCTTTTGATCCGGCGTAATGCGCCTGCTTTCCACAGCTTTTTGGATCGCTTTATTATGCGTCCACACATCCAGCCGCCTTTCTTCAATAAACGGCAGAACCTCGTCGTACTGCTTTGCCAGCGCCGTTGCAAAATACCACGCCCTCATCATGTTGACATAATACTCCTCTGACCGGACGCCGGCTACCAGCTCAGGATAAGCCGGATCAAAATCATCATCCAGGAAATGTTCCATCAGCATGCCGGCTGCAAACCGCACAACATACGTCTGATCCGATGAAATCCATTCCCTGATATGGCCAAGAAGTTTAAGCCGGTGTTTCCGAAACACTTTAGGGGACATCTGATCGCAGGTAGCCCAGTTGTCTACGTATGGCAGAAACTCTGTAAGTTTTGACATGCACAGCCCGAAGTCCTTTATGTCTGATATCAGAAAAGCATGAAGCTGGTTTTCATCAAAGTACTGATGGGGCAGTTCTTGGAGGAATAAATCCGCATGCCCCTTTTTTGCCAGCGTTTTTGCAAATTGCCTCAGTTCCGGCGTCCGAACGCCTATCAACATTTCTGGATTTATCGTGGGAATCAGCTTTGCCTGAAAATCGCGGTAACCGCAGTCTTGCATTTGGAACAATTCTTCCCGTATCTCTTTCACGTTCATCTTATTGCCTTTCTTGCCGGATTACATTTTTCTAACACGTTCTATGCGCCTGCTCCGGATTCTGATTGTTTGTGGTGTTTATTATAGCAGATCGTTTTTTTAACTGCAAATGTGCTTCGCATCTGTAAGACGAGAAAAAACATTTATTTGATCTTTTTTGTAACCTTTCTTTTGTTTCAATTGTATGATTGGTGAAAGGCTTTTCAAAAACAACTAAAGGAGCGCTCATGAGACAACCCGTACAGGAACTATTTGTGCGGTACCGAAACAGTCTTTACGCAGCCGCGTTTAACGTCTGTAAAAACGCGCAGGATGCCGAAGACGCCGTACAGGATACGTTCATACAGTATTATTCATCAAAAAAAGAATTTGACAACGAGCAGCATATACGCGCCTGGCTGATCCGAGTGGCAATCAATAAGGCCAAAAACACGAACCGCACATTCTGGAAAAAAAACAGAACTTCCCTGGAAGAATATATGGAAACTCTGGCGTTTGAAACGCCGGAATCGGAAGAACTTTTTGGAGCAGTAATGAACCTGCCAGGCAAGTACCGTATTGTAATTCATCTGTTTTATTATGAGGATTATGCCATCCGTGAAATTGCAGGCATATTGAATATTTCGGAAAACAATGTCAAAGTCCGGCTGTCACGCGGCCGTTTGCTGCTAAAAGAAAAATTAAAGGAGGAATGGGAAAATGACAAATAAAGAAAAATACAGACAGGCATTTTCGGTATTACATCCCTCCGGCAAAATATCCGTGGAGGTGGAAAAAATGATTAAACGAAAGAAAACAAAAAAATTACAAGCCGCAGCGGTTGCGGCTTCGGCCTGCTGCTTGCCGCCGGAAGCAGCATTGCATACGCGGCGGATGCCGGAGGCATCCAAAGAACCGTCCAGCTGTGGATAGACGGAGATCAGACAGACGCCGTTTTTGAATACAAGGGAGACGGGACTTATACGATTCATGTCGATCCGGCGGAAACGGACAGAACCGATGAAAGCGCCGGGGGCGGAATTGCCATTGAAGACAACGGGAGCGAGCGGCCCCTGACAGAAAACGAACTGATGGATACCTTAAACGAACCTATGGTGGTATATAACGAAGACGGCACGGTATGGGTATGTTATTACGACCAAAAAATTGAAATTACGGATCGGTTTGAAGACGGCGTCTGCCACGTAAAACTCTCGCATGGTACCGAAACGCTTTATATGACGGTCAAATATCAGGACGGCTGGAACACAAACTCCCATAAATACCAGTACCCGGCTCCATAAGATTAAGGCGCCTGGCAGCGCCCTGCCCATAAAAATTCGTTGGGCAGGGGCTGTCCGTTCCATCCTTTATTTGCTCTTTCCGCACTTCCAGACAGATGCCAGGATATCTTTCAGGACAAGAAACGAATCCAGTTCGCTGTATCCATACTTCTTTTCCAGATCACACAGCAGTTGATTTAACTCTGCCGCATAACAGGACACTCCACTTTTTCCAGATACCGGGCCAGGATCGGGTATTTTTTGCTCCATGCCTTTGTCCAGTCAATTTTGTCCGACACTTCCTCACTTGTCCTGTCAATGACTTCCTGTATTTCTTTTACGTCGATGTCGAACTCTACCAGTTCATCCAATGACAGCCCATATAACGCGGCAAGTTTTTTGGACTGGCAGATATCCGGCAGCGTTTCGTCCGTTTCTCACTTTGAAACGGTCTGCCTGCTTATCCCTAATTTTTCAGCGACCTCTTCCTGGGACATCCCTTTTTTCTTGCGCGCATGGAATAAATGATTTCCTAAACTCATAACATTACCTCCTTGAAATATAATATGTTTTGATTGTAATCGATTCAAAGAAGAAACGCTACCAACGCGGACGTACAATTCTGCACGGTTTATTCACATTGGAAGGAATGTCAACCGACCTGTCAGTTTTTCCGTGCGAAATCATCCTAATGTAGCGATAGGTATATTGCACAAACACTTATTCTGTTTGTCAACATGAATTGCTTATTTCAAACGACAGCAATACTATGGAACCCCTAAGTTAGAGTCTGCAATCGATGAACTAATACAGCGCAATATAAATAAGCCTTTTGAAAAATTTATGTTGACTTTTTTAAAATGTGATTTAAAGAAGCTCAATCTAAAAATCTCACTGATGAAATATATTCAGGAAGAAACATCGAAAAGTATCCTTAAAATCATATTGATAAAATTAACATTCTATTATAAAATACGTTTTTTTGGAAATGCATCGTTTTCTTTCAGTTCATATTTCCTTGCTATTTTTTTTATGGTTTCTGAAACAGGCAACCCTATTTCCTGGCACATCTCAATCGCTGAAATCACTGCCGCTTCTTCTGCTGCTTCCTTTTTCTCGCTCTCCACATAAGCGCGCATTACCTGTTCTTCATCAAACAATGTCATCATCATGTCAACAACCTCCTTTTCCCTGCTCAATAAATACTCTTTTAGAACATCCCTGTCTTTACAGATGTTGATGGTATTGGTAACTGCTTCCCTAGTTCGTCCATATAATTTTACTTGCTCGTCATATACTTTTGTAAAAGCGACATATTGACTTATAATATCGTTGTCTTTGCCATCGTATATCATTTTCACCTTTACATCAATAGCGCGTTTCTCCCCGCCCCAAAATTCTTCTGAAAGGGAAACATATTCGGGTTTACTTACCCGTTTTCCGGTGAATATCACATATAATTCTGCTTTTGGCAGTTTTACTTTTTTACTGCCGTAAAGGTTATCGTTCCTGCGTTCAAAATACTCATGATAGGATTGCACCAGATACATCAATGCCCGGATAATGATATTCATCGTCCATGTGGTCTGAGCCTCCGTCAGAATCATAATTTTGTCCCCTACTGTGAAGCCAAGGTCATTATAGCACGCATCCACTAAAATATTTTTAATCGTGATGTCCTTCCGTTCATCTTCCGTAGTTTCTGTATCTTCTGGGTGGAGCGCCCGGTATAACTGAATCAGGTATTTTTTTATCCTGAAATAAATTCGTAAAAAGGCTGTCTTTAATTGTATATTTTGCAATCTCTGTTTTTTCCATTCCTTCTTCCTTTCTTCCCCGCTTTTACAGCGGGAAAACAATAAGGGTATCTTGATTTCATTATACAGAAAAACATCCTATATTCAAGGATGCTTCCTCACTGGTTTATGGTATATCGTTACAGTTCAGCCGAAAAGCTGAACTGCAACACCTGTACTCATATCATATTAAAATGCTCAAACGCCTCCATAATCGCTTTTTCTTTCTCCGGCGGACATTTCGGCACACGGCTTTTATTATCACCTACATTATAATTCAGACGCTTTTCAATCCCGCATTTGCCTTTTATCTGTGCCACATACAAGGATGATACCTTTAGATCATACTCCGACTTTACACATTCTTTAATTTCTGTGTAGCTTGCACAGCCCTTCACGTCTTTCAAATATCCGTTATTTTCCAGCGTATAATCATCGTACACATAGACTGTATCCGCGATGTTGCTATTTCCTACCCAAAAGGACGCATGTCTCCACATGCACCGTCTGCCCAAACTGATCCACCGCCCGCACTCTCTCCACCTCATATCCCCCATCGCAAAATTCCCGCAAATCTCTCGCCAGCGTCGCAGAATCGCAGCTGACATATACAATCCGTTCCGCCTGCGTCCGGATCATAGTTTCAATACACATCCTGTCGCATCCCTTACGCGGCGGATCCACCACAATCACATCCGGACGCTTCCTTTCTTCCAAATCCCCCGACGCATAAAACGCCGGCAGTATTTCCTCCGCTTTGCCGGCCAGAAATTCCACATTGCCAATCCCGTTTATTGCGGCGTTTTGTTTCGCGTCCGCAACTGCCTGAGGCACAACCTCAACGCCGTACACCTGCTTCGCGCTCCGTGCCAAAAACAGGGAAATCGTCCCGATTCCGCAATATAAATCCCAGACCGTTTCCTTTCCGGTCAGGCCGGCATACTCTAACGCCAGAGAGTATAGCTTTTCTGTCTGAAACGGATTGACCTGGTAGAATGACTGCGGGGAAATCCGATATACGGTCTTCTCCCCAATCCTGTGGAAGTCCGCCGTATCACGCAGGTATAATGCGTCCGTAATCACAGGCTCCCCCCATATAACCCTTGTATGTTCCCCCAGAACCACATTCGTATTCTGCATATTAGTATTCAGCGAAATACTTTTCATCCCTTCCAATACACGCAGCCTTTCCACCAAGGCTGATTCCTCCGGCAGGCGCGTTCCATTGGCCACAATGCACACCATAATCTCTCCGGAATCAAATCCATACCGGATCAGGACATGGCGGATCAGCCCCTTTTGCATCCTCTCATCATATGCAGAAATCCCGTATTCCTTCATATAGCCCAATACAATCTTTAACACTTGTTCATTGGCGGCCACACCCAGGACACAGTTGGTATTTGCAACGATATGATGCGTCCTGCCTGCATAAAACCCTGCCACCGGATTACCTAAGTTATCCGTCCCAATCGGAAACTGCGCTTTGTTGCGGTAGAAAAAAGGTTCCTCCATTCCTACAATCGGCTCCATAACGCGATCGATGAAACGCTCCTCAAATCCGCCTATGCGTATCAGGTGATTCTTAACCTTGTTCTGTTTAAATGCAAGCTGGCTCGTGTAACTCATCTGCGCAAGCTGGCAGGCGCGGGCATACATGCAACGGGGCTCCACCCGTTCGGGTGAAGCCTCCTTAATTTCCATTAGCCGCGCGTAGCCGTAGGTTTTCTTTAATTTCATAATTTTTGCGGTTACCGTATCTCCAATTACAGCGTCTTTTACAAAAAATGCCATGCCGCCGTACCGGCCGATCCCTGCGCCGTCCGCGCCCATATCTTCTATTGTAAGCGTAATCAAATCATTCTTTTTCATAACTAAACCTGTTTACTTGTCTTGCGGATATTCGACTCCAGCAGCCGGTTATATCCGAGCCACTCCGTACTTCCCTCCGGTACGTTTGCAAAGGCTTCTTTTAACGTCTCCATTTTGGCGTCCATATTATCTGCAAAATTCAGCGCAACCGCCTCAATCAGCGCCGGTTTTTTGGGAGATCCAAACTCCAATTCCCCATGATGCGCCAAAATACAGTGTTTCAGTTCATTTGCAAGCTTTGGCGGAAAATCCGGGATTTCGCGGATGCGGGAACCGATCCACTCCGTTCCTATCACGATATGCCCCAAAAGCTGGCCGGCATCCGTATAGTCGTTTGCCGGAAAATCCGACAGTTCCTCTAATTTGCCAATATCATGGAACATAGCGGCTGATAGCAGCAAATCGCGGTTTAAAATAGGATACTGCCTGCAAAACGCTTCGCACAGGGCCGTCACCCCTAACGTATGCTCCAACAGACCGCCTACAAATCCATGGTGCACGGTCTTAGCTGCGGAATGGGAGCAAAAGCGCTCTGCAAACGCATCGTCTTCTAAAAAAAAGCTGCTCAGAAGCTTCTGCAGGCACGGCATTTCAACTGTCCGGATATATCCTTTTAACTCCTCATACATCTGGTTTATATCATGCCCGCTGACCGGCAGATAATCGGCCGGATCGTATTCGCCCGGCTGAGCCCTTCTGACGCGCTTCATATTTAGCTGCAGCGCCCCCTGGAAGCTGGTCAGGTCGCCGGTCACGCATATATAATCCAATGCGCTAAAATCGTCGATCCCATTGGAATCCGGTTCCCATATCTTAGCGTCCAGCATCCCTGTTTTGTCCTGTAAAATTACGTTTTCATAAGGTTTCCCATTCTTTGTAAGCGCCGACTGCTTATGCTTACAAAGAAAAATCTCGTTGATACGCTCGCCTTCCCGAAATGTCTCAATATATTTCATAACTTTCTGCTGATTAACCAGCTCTCCTTCCTGTTGTATAGATCTATGAGCGCTTACTGCAGGATACCTGCCGTGACTGCGCATACTACCTCAAGGTATTCATTCATTCCCTGCCGTTTTACTACCACCTCGACCGTTTGCCCCGGCTGCAGGGAAAGCACTTTTGCTTCATATGCTTCTACAGAAGCAATCTCTTCCTGATCAATTTGCTTTATGACGTCCCCCCCCTGCAAACCGGCAATCAGCGCAGGCGAATCCAGCATAACCTCCTTTATATAAACGCCCCGCGGGAGGCCGTATTCTTCTGCAATTTTATCCGTAACCGTTACGACTTTCAGTCCCAGATAAGGAATGTCTTTTCCGTTTGAAAGCATTTCTATCATCTTTTTTAGCTCCGAAACCGAAATTGCAGTCAGCGTATTTTCGTCCCCGTTTCCGCTGTAATCCTGCATCACAAGCCCCACTACTTCGCCTTCCAGGTTTAAAAGCACGCCGCTGCTGCTGCTGCTTCCTACAATATCCGTTGTAAATACGGTATATGTTGCATCCACTGTCTGAATGACATTTCCGACCGAAGTAATATTCCCTGTTCCAATGGAGTAGTTTGTCCCAAGCGGGCTGCCAATCGCAATGGCCACATTGCCCTGTGCAACGGCCAGCGAATTGCCAAGAGCCGCATAGGAAATCCTGCTTTTCGTATTCTCATCCAACAGCCCTAAGCCTACGGCCAATACTGCCAGCCCGGTATTTCCGTCATACTTTTTTAAGGATGCCCCTACCGTTACCTCGTCGATAAATGTTACCCGGATTTCCTGCGCTGCCAGTACGGCTTTATGCTCCGTCAGGATTAGAAGCTCGCTCCCGTTATCCCCGATAATAATTCCGGATGCCTGCCCATTGCTCTCAAAGGAATTATTGTACCAGTCCGTATCGCTGACAACGCTTGTAACCGTTACAATTGAGCGGTTTGCCTCCTGTCCGATTGCATAAATTTTATTCTGCAGTATCTGGTAATCGGAAAGTTCCAGTTCTTTTACAACAGACGGCTCTTCTTGTACCTCCGGTTCCGGCGTATCCTCCATCGTTATTTCTTCCGACTCCAACACCTGTTCCGTATCTTTGAAAACCTGCTCTGTCCCCCATTCGTCGCTTGGAATGGAAATCGTCGGATCCTCTTTGGGATGCAGCCAGTTTTCCATAACAGGCTGCAATGCCGTAAATACAAAACATGACACTACTCCAAACAGCACGGCAAAGCCTGCCGTATATCCCCCCTGCCGAAACAGGCGCTTTTTATTTACCGGCTTTTCAATGATCTTTTCTCTGATAAATGCAAATTCTTCTTTTTTCTCTTCATTCATACCATTCCTTCTCCTTACCTATTCGGTATGAACCGCCGTTTTCCAAACGGTGAACTACTTTCTTACCTTTTATTATACGAGGAATGGGAAAGGTATGCAAGAATTTATTTTATCAACTGTAAGGCTTGTTACTCTTCCCCGTATATGATATTGTTAAACTGATATTTTTTCAAAGGAGGGATCTGTGTATGAAACAATTAAAACGCGCCGCTGCCGTTTTTGCTTTTGCGCTCCTAATCACCGTCAGCGCCGCCACGCCAAAAGGCAATACGCTGTTTAAAAATGCCTCGCCGGATACGAGCGCCCTGATCTTATACTGCTACGACGGAAGCGCCGTTACCTGCAAAGTTCTCTATGACGGCGCGGATACCAAAAAAATCCTGCAGTCCCTTTCCTCCGCGGACGCACAGAAAACCGGCGGATTTACGCCTGCACAGACTGCCGCTCCCATTTACGGCATAACCATTGGCGGAAAAGACGGAAACCCTATCCAGGCGGCATGGTCAAACGGTTTCTGGATTGCGCAGGATGGGACGGCATACCGTTTCGATTATGATTTTGAAGCTTTAGACGGCAAATACGCCTGGGATGAGACGGATACCCTTATGTCCACCGCGGACTTGCCGTGCGCAAGAATTTTATGCCAGGATGCCTCGGGCTGGAACAAAAGCCTCCTTACTCCGGCAGAACCGCTAAATCCCCCGGATCAGATTTCGGCAAGCCTGGTTTCCATGGAACAAGACGCGCTGACCGTCTCATTTGAAAACCAGGGGGAAGAAGAATGGGCTTACGGGGAATACTTTGCCCTGCACGTCCTGATAGACGGCGTCTGGTACGTCGTCCCGCCCGTACCGGGCAGCTGGGGATTCTGCGATATTGCACATATCCTTCCCGCGCAATCGTCACAGGAACAAACTTACACGCTAAATATGTATGGCAGCCTGCCGGACGGCTCATACCGCCTTACGGCAGAAAATCTGGCAGTAGAATTTAAACTGCCTTAATATAAAGGATGGTTTTACTATGAATCAAAAAGCATTACGCACATTAGAATACGATAAAATTATCGAAACATTAACCGGATATGCGTTCAGCGCAGCCGCAAAGGAACAGTGTAAAAACCTGCTTCCTATGACGGAACTTTCCGCAATCCGCGAAGCGCAGAGGCAGACGAAAGACGCGCTTTCCCGAATTTTCAAAAAAGGAAGCCTTTCCTTTTCAGGCATCCACCCGTTTGGGGCGTCCTTAAAACGCCTTGAAATCGGAGGAGCTTTAAGCATTCCGGAATTTTTACAGCTTAGTTCCCTGTTAGAAGCCGCCAGGCGCGCCAAAGCGTTTGGACGGGCGGAACGCGACGATCTGCCCGCAGACTCCCTGGACGGGTTCTTTTCGGCCTTAGAACCTCTTACTCCGTTAAACGACGAAATCAAACGCTGCATCCTCTCGGAAGACGAAATCAGCGACGACGCCAGCCGTACGCTAAAGTCCATCCGCCGATCGATCCATGGCATGAACGAGCGTATCCGCAGCCAGATGAATAAGGTCATGAGCCAGGCGTCAAACAGCGGTTATTTGCAGGACGCCGTTATTACTATGCGGGACGGGCGCTACTGCCTTCCGGTCAAAGCGGAAGCCAAAAACCAGGTTTCCGGCATGATACACGACCAGTCCCAAAGCGGCTCCACGCTGTTTATCGAGCCTGCTTCTGTCGTCAATCTAAACAACGAACTAAAAGAACTCTTTTTAAAAGAAGCCAAAGAAATCGAAGTAATCCTCGCCAATCTAAGCGTCCGCGTTTCAGAGTACGCAACGGCTGTCGCAGACGATTACCGGATCCTAACGACATTAGACTTTATTTTTGCCAAAGCGCAGCTTGCCAAGCAGCACAACGGCGTCGCCCCCTTATTTAACACGGACGGGCGCATCCGGATACGAAAGGGACGCCATCCGCTGCTTGATCCAAAAAAAGTCGTCCCGATTGACGTCACGCTCGGCGATACGTTTGATCTGCTGATTATCACCGGGCCAAATACCGGCGGCAAAACGGTTTCCTTAAAAACCGTCGGGCTTTTGGCCTTAATGGGGCAGGCGGGGCTCCATATCCCGGCAAACGACCGTTCTGAACTCGCCGTTTTTGAAGACGTGTTTGCCGATATCGGCGACGAACAGAGCATTGAACAGAGTTTAAGCACATTTTCTTCCCATATGACAAATATCGTTTCCATCCTGAAAAACGCCACGGAAAAATCCCTGGTGCTCTTTGACGAACTGTGCGCCGGAACCGACCCGACCGAGGGCGCGGCGCTTGCAATCTCCATCCTGTCAAAGCTGCACGAACAACGCATCCGTACAATGGCGACGACGCATTACAGCGAAATCAAGGTTTACGCGCTCTCCACCGAAGGCGTGGAAAACGCCTGCTGCGAATTTTCCGTAGAAACGTTAAGCCCCACCTACCGCCTTTTGATCGGCATTCCCGGCAAAAGCAACGCCTTTGCCATTTCCGGAAAAATCGGCTTAGACCCTGCGTTAATTGAAGACGCCAAAAGCCGGATCACCGAATCAGAAGCGGATTTTGAAGATCTGATTGCCGACTTAGAGCACAGCCGCGTCACCATTGAACGGGAACAAAACGAAATCAACGCGCACAAGCAGGAAATCGCCGCTTTGAAAAAAAAGCTGGAACAAAAACAGGAGCGTATGGATCAAAGCCGCGACAAAATTTTAAAAGAAGCCCGCGAACAGGCGCTTGCCATTTTACAGGAAGCAAAAGACTTTGCAGACGAAAGCATCCGCAAGTTCAATAAATTCGGACAGTCACACGCTTCGGCAAGCGAAATGGAAAAAGAGCGCGCCCGCCTGCGCGGCAAACTAAACGATACCGGGCAGCATCTATCCCCC
>CAJTLD010000053.1:12481-13193 GCA_910577065.1 uncultured Lachnospiraceae bacterium
AAGACGCCGCAGCCCAGAACAAAAAGCCGCCGAAAACGCTGCGCCCCGGAGACCTGGTCAAAGTGCTTTCCATGAATTTAAAAGGCACCGTACATTCCCTTCCGAACGCCAAAGGGGATTTATACGTACAAATGGGGATTCTGCGTTCGCTGGTGAACATAAACGATCTCGTACTGTTAGAGGATGAAACGCCCTCCTACAGCCAAAAACGAAGCAAATCGGGCACGGGCAGCCTTAAGGTGAATAAAACGGCTTCCATTTCCGCCGAAATCAACTTAATCGGCAAGACAACCGACGAGGCCGTTGCACTGCTTGACAAGTATTTGGACGACGCCTATATCGCCCATCTGCCTTCCGTGCGCATTGTCCACGGCAAAGGCACAGGCGCCCTGCGAAACGCGGTACAAAAACATCTGCGCAGGCAAAGCTATATCAAATCCTTCCGTCTGGGAGAACTTGGGGAAGGCGACGCCGGCGTTACTATCGCCGAATTTAAAAACGAATAAATTCTTACGGAGGTTATTTATGGCTGCAAAACAAAAGATTCTGATCGTCGACGACGATGTAAATATTGCAGAACTGATTTCACTGTACCTGACCAAAGAATGCTTTGACACCCGCACCGTAAACGACGGGGAGGAAGCGCTGGCCGTGTTTGGGCAATATGCCCCCAACCTGATTTTACTGGATTTGATGCTGCCCGGCATCGACG
>CAJTLD010000053.1:13203-18473 GCA_910577065.1 uncultured Lachnospiraceae bacterium
CTATCAGGTCTGCCGGGAGGTGCGTTCGAAATCCTCACTCCCCATTATCATGCTTTCCGCCAAAGGCGAAATTTTCGATAAAGTACTGGGGCTCGAACTTGGGGCGGACGATTATATTATGAAGCCTTTTGATTCCAAAGAACTTGTAGCGCGCGTTAAGGCCGTCTTACGGCGTTACCATCCGGCCGGCAGGAAAGAAAAACCAAACCCCAATATCAAGTGCGTGGAATACCCCGGGCTTATAGTCAATCTTTCCAATTATTCCGTTGTTTACAACGGGCATCCGGTTGATATGCCGCCAAAAGAACTGGAGCTTTTGTATTTTCTGGCCTCCTCGCCCAACCAGGTATTTACCAGGGAGCAGCTTTTGGATCACATCTGGGGATATGAATATATCGGCGATACGCGCACCGTAGACGTCCACGTCAAGCGCCTGCGTGAAAAAATAAAAGACAACGGCGCCTGGAGCCTTGCAACCGTATGGGGCATCGGGTACAAATTCGAAGCAAATGGGTGATTCTATGAAAAAAACAATTCTGCCCAAATTATTCGTCGGATACCTGCTATTCGCGATTATGGGCTTTGCCGTAATTTCCACCCTTACCTACCATCTGTCCCACCGTTTTATTATCAAAAACGAGGCCGCAAAACTTTACAAAGAAGCAACGCTGATCGCCTCTGATTATGCCGTCAGCTACTACAATAATACAATTACGCTTGCAGAATTTCAGGAACGCTTAAATGCGCTGGAACACTATCTCGCCGCACAGATTTGGATTATAGGGACAACCGGGGACATCCTGGTCGATTCCGCCCAGAATGCGCATACAGAACCGCCTGAAGCGATAACGGATTTTAACATCAGCGATTTTGGCAGCCGCTATTACCAGACAGGTAATTTCTACGGACGGTTTGAAGAAGAACGCCTTAGCGTATACGCGCCGATTTCCATCAATTACCGGGTCAAAGGCTACGTGTTTATACACAAACCTTCCGTCGTTATGGCTTCTTTTAACAATGGTTTTTTATACATCGCATACTTTACGCTTGCCATCTTAATCCTGTGCGCCTTCGTACTTTTAGCCATATTTACATTTACCATTATACTGCCGGTCAAAAAACTGATCCGGGCGGCAGGGGAATACGCGCTGGGCAATTTCGACTATCCGATTCATGTGCAGTCCAACGACGAAATCGGTTATCTTGCAGCTTCCTTTTCATATATGGCAAATGAATTAAATACTCTGGAAGAGGATCAGCGGAAATTCGTATCGAACGTATCCCATGATTTCCGTTCTCCGCTGACCTCCATTAAAGGGTATGTAGAAGCAATGTTAGACGGTACCATCCCGGCCGAAAACCAGGAAAAATACCTAAAGATTATACTGTTTGAGACAGAACGGCTCAATAAACTGACAGAAAGCCTCCTGGAACTGAACAAATATGGAAAACGTGGAACAATGATGGATATTTCAAAATTTGATATCAACCAGACCATCAAAATGACGGCGCAGACGTTTGAAGGAATCTGCAAGGACAAACGTATTTCCATCCAGTTGATCCTGACCGGGCAGACGTTGTTTACTCTGGCGGATATGAGCAAAATCCAACGCGTCATTTACAACCTGATTGACAATGCCATTAAGTTTTCTCCCTTCGACTCCGACATTACGGTAGAAACATCGGTAAAAAACGAAAAAATATTTGTTTCTGTCAATGACCGCGGGATCGGCATCCCAAAAGAAAGCCTTGGCAAAATCTGGGAACGGTTTTACAAAACCGATCCGTCCCGCGGAAAAGACAAAAAAGGTACCGGGCTGGGGCTTGCCATTGCCAGGGAAATCATCCAGTCGCATAATGAAAACATCAATGTAATCAGCACGGAAGGAGTCGGGACAAAATTTATTTTTTCTCTGCCGCTCTGCCAGCCGGACGACGATTAAGGGTTACTTCTTTGGCGCGCAAACAGCATTGTGGCTCCCGCCAAAACGGTAAATACGGCAATGAACTGGGATGTAGACAATACGCCTACTGCTCCCCGGTTCAAATCCCCCCGGAAATATTCCAGTAAAAAACGCCCGACGCTGTACGTAATTATATAAACGGCCCCTACCGAGCCGCTTTTCAGCCGGGACTTTCTCCACAGGACAAATAACAGTATAAAATTAGCAAAATCCAAACCGGCAGAAACCAACTGGATTGGAACCAGCCTTACGCCGGACGGGGCATACGAAGAGGCACGGAACACAACGCCAAATGCGCCGTCGGTTGGCTGCCCGTAACAGCATCCGGCCAGAAAACACCCAATCCGCCCGATTCCCTGCGCCAGCGCCACGGCCGGAGCCGCGCAGTCAAACGTCCTCCAAAAGTCTGTCTTTTTTATCCTGCAATACACATAGGCCGTCAGCACGCCGCCAATCAGGCCTCCAAACACAACAAACCCGCTTGAAAGGGTTTCCAATATCACAGCGGGGTCTGCCGCAATCTGCGGCAAAATCGTAATCCAAAAAAGCAGCTTCGACGCCGCATACCCGCCAATCACAGCCGCAATACCCAATCCTAAAATATACCCGTCTTCCCCAAGCCCGCTCCGCTTTGATTCATGTTCCCCCAACCAGACTGCAGACAAAATACCAAGAGCCGTCATAAGCCCATAGCTGTATACCGTAAAAGGGCCAATCGAAAATAATTCCGGAAGCATAACCTTCCTCCTTTCAGCTGGATACGCAATGAAATAAAACCCCGGTCGTAAGCCATACAACCGAGGTTTGTTTTTGTAAATCAAACTATTAAACCAACTCCAAAAGAACTTCTAAGGCGCCGTCGCCTCTCCGCTGGCCAATCTTAACGATTCTGGTATAACCGCCGTTGCGGCTTACATATTTCGGAGCAATTTCATCAAATAACTTTGCGACAAGATCAACCTTCTTGGTATTCCTTTTCCTTCCGGCTATTTCCTTCGGAACATATGTTACCGGATATAATACCTTTAACATCTGCCTTCTTGCATGAAGACGGGACGGCAGATCCTTTTTGATAGTCTTATCCACTTCGTCATAAAGGTTTACTTTCTTACCGTCTACTACTTCTTTTATTCTCTTGCCGTCTTTGTCCTTACGTGCAACTTTGGCTTTTATGGTAACTTCTTCAAAGTTATCTTTTTCCTTAACAGCCATCGCAATCAGGCCCTCGGCAATTTTGCGCACTTCTTTTGCTTTTGCTTCCGTGGTAACAATTTTTCCGTTATGGATCAGCGCTGTTACCTGGTTTCTCAGCAGAGCCTTCCTCTGTGATGACGTTCTGCCTAATTTTCTATACTTTGCCATGTTTACCTCCTGTAAAACGTTTTTTCATACATCCGGCACGCGCTTTGGGCTTACTGTCCGAATGCTGTTATTGATCCTGCAAAGCCGACCTCTTTCCGCCGTTTGGTCTTATGAAACTGGCCGTTTCCACTCTCTGTTACACATCTTCGCTCTGATTAAGCTGAAGCCCTAATTCTTTTAATTTTGCCAGCACTTCCTCCAACGACTTCCTGCCAAGGTTGCGGACTTTCATCATATCCTCCGGCGTACGGTTGGTCAGTTCCTCCACCGTATTGATGCCGGCCCTCTTTAAACAATTGTACGAACGTACGGACAATTCCAGTTCGTCAATGTTCATTTCCAGGACTTTGCCTTTGGCGTCGTCTTCTTTTTCTACCATTACCTCTGCGGACATCGCCGTTTCGGAAAGATTGATAAAGAGATTCAAATGCTCGCTCAAAACCTTCGCAGCCAGACTGACTGCTTCATCCGGTTCCAATGTTCCATTTGTAAATACATCTAAAGTGAGTTTATCGTAATCTGTAATCTGGCCTACACGAGTATTTTCAACGGTTAAATTTACACGCTCTACGGGCGTATAAATAGAGTCAACCGCAATTACACCGATCGGCACGTCTTCTGATTTGTTTTTCTCAGCGCTGACGTACCCCCTGCCTTTTGTAATGGTAAGTTCCATATACAGCTTGCAGTCGGCCCCACCGTTTAAGTTCGCAATCACTAAATCCGGATTTAAAATCTGAATATCAGGATCTGCCTGAATGTCAGATGCTGTAACAATGCCTTCACCCTCAAATTCAATGTAAGCAACTTTTGGCTCATCTGTCGGACACGTATTCTTAAGTGCAAGGTTTTTGATGTTCATGATTATCTCAGTCACATCTTCCTTTACGCCTGGGATAGAACTGAACTCATGCAATACACCGTCAATTTTTATCTGGCTTACCGCTGCACCCGGTAGGGAAGAAAGCATAATTCTCCTCAAAGAATTGCCTAACGTCGTACCATATCCCCGCTCTAACGGTTCAACGACAAATCTTCCATACTTCTTGTCTTCTGAAATTTCAGCGATTTCAATTTTTGGTTTTTCAAAATCGAACAATACAAAGCCCTCCTTATTATTGCCCACGCGGTGTGGCACACGTCAAATTACTTGCTATACAACTCGACGATAAGCATCTCGTCAACAGGTACATCAATCTGATCCCTGGAGGGTAATTCTTTGATTGTTCCACCCAGACCGTCTTCATTCACATCGATCCATTCCGGAACTATCCTTCCCCCTGTCACCTCAAGAATATCTTTAAATCTCTGAATGCCTCTGCTCTTTTCCCTGACTTCGATTACATCCCCCGCTTTAATCAGATAAGACGGAATGCTGACGCATTTGCCGTTTACCGTAATGAACTTGTGGTTTACAATCTGTCTGGATTCCCTTCTGGTCCTGGCCAGTCCCATACGGAAAATAACGCTGTCAAGCCTTCTCTCCAGCATGATCATAAGGTTTTCACCCGTCATGCCCTTCATACGGTCAGCCTTTAAATAGTAGTTGTGGAATGGTTTTTCCAAAACTCCGTATATGAATTTTGCTTTCTGTTTTTCCCTTAACTGAAGGCCGTACTCGGAGATTTTCCTGTTTGCCCTTTTTAATTCTCTGTTTGATTTTTTATCTACTCCTAAATAAACCGGATCCAAACCCAGTGATCTGCACCTTTTAAGAATAGGAACTCTATTAATCGCCATTTTAGACTATCCCTCCTAAATAAATTAAACTCTTCTGCGTTTTGGTGGACGACATCCGTTGTGAGGAACTGGTGTTACGTCTCTGATACTTGTTACTTCCAGACCGCATGCAGAAAGTGCACGGATTGCGGCTTCTCTTCCTGATCCCGGTCCTTTTACCATAACATCTACTGATTTTAAGCCATGAATTAAAGCTGCCTTGGT
>CAJTLD010000054.1 GCA_910577065.1 uncultured Lachnospiraceae bacterium
TTCAGAATATAAATACAGGTCGGCCGGTTCACCTTCTGCGGCTTTTCGCACATCAGCGCATATTGTTTCTCATAATTGACGCGGAATGTGCATATTTCATTGGATTCATGGTTTAAGCTGACAAAAAACTGATTGCCCGGAAATACGGCTAATGCCCGCGGAAAATCACCGCTGACCGGAGTTACGCACAGCAGGTTCAGCCGCCCGGCGTCTTCTTCCCGTTCAAACATAACAATATCATCCGTCCCTGCATTCGAACAAAGCAGATATTTTCCGTCATGGGAAAACTCTATAATCTGCGCGCTGCAGCCGTTGCCTTCTTCCGTTTCCGTAGATACTTTTTGGATGCGTTCAAATTCCGGCCCTCTGTCCGTATCGTAATACCGATATACATCTATGCTGTTCTGCAGTTCATTCAACACATACGCGTTCTTTCCGTCTTTGCTAAAACGGATCATCTTAGGAGCGCAGTCCAAATCCCCGCGGATAAAATCCGTCAGCTTCAAACGCCCCAATTCGTATTGAATTCTATACACTTTTACATGATCAAGCCCGCCGTCCACGGCGCACAGATATTTCTGATCCGGCGTTACTTTTACGCAGTTGACATGCGGCCTTGAGCTTCTGTCCGCTGCGCTCCTGCCTACGCCCTTATGGAATATCCCGTCTGCAATTTCCCCGACGGACCCGTCTTCATTCAGGTGCATCATGGATACCCTGCCGTCGTGGTAACCTCCTACAAACAGACAGCGGTTTTCGTCGTCCACATCCAGATAACAGCCGCGCATGCCGCCAATCCACTTTTCATTTAATTCTTCCAAATCCCCGTCCGGCAGGATCCGAAACGATTTTACGCCGTCGTCTGTGATGGAGTATAAAAATTTCCTGTTTTTGGAAACAATCAGATCCGAAGGATTTGCAATTTCCACTACTTTCCTCTCCTTCATGGTTCCCTGCCCGGCATCCAGATCATAAATATGAATCCCCACGCTGTGCTCATGGGTATACGTACCTACATATGCAATATATCTTTCCTGTTTCAAATTCAACGCGCCTCCTCTTTTCTGCGTAAAATGTCATAACGCTCTAATGGTATACCGAAATCAATATACAATGCCTGCTTTGGATGCGGAGCCGATTCCATTGCATTGCCCTCTTCATCCAGGATTTTTAAAACGGTTACGTTAAGATTCTCCCCGTCCGGTTTCATCACTTCTATCCGCTCCCCTACGGAAAACTTATTGCGCTGCCGGATACGGCAAAGCCCTCCCTCCCCAAAACCTTCGACGGTTCCCAGATAAGTATACTCCTTTACATACGTGCTGCTGTCATAAATCTGCGCTTCCTGCGTGGGTTTCCCAAAGAAAAAGCCGGTTGTAAACTGCCGGTACGTACAGCATGCAATCTGTTCCCGGTACCACGGCAGATTTGCACGGTACTTCTCCTGCGACTCCATATAATCATCGATCGCCTTCCGGTAAGTCCTTGCCGCAGCCGCCACATAAAGCGCTGTTTTCATCCTGCCCTCTATTTTAAAACTGTCAATCCCGGCCGAGATCAATTCGGGGATATGATCAATCATACATAAATCCTTGGAATTAAAAATATACGTTCCCCGCTCGTTTTCAAACACAGGCAGATACTCGCCGGGACGCTGTTCTTCCATAAGCGTATAATTCCACCTGCAGGGATGCGTGCACGAACCCTGGTTGGCGTCCCTTCCGGTCAAATAATTGCTCAAAAGGCACCTTCCGGAATACGAAATACACATAGCCCCATGTATAAACGTCTCGATTTCCAGTCCGTCCGGAATGCGCTTTCTGATTTCGGCAATTTCCCGTAACGACAGTTCCCTGGCAGACACCACGCGCTTTGCGCCCTGCGCATGCCAAAACAGGTACGTCTGGTAATTGGTGTTATTCGCCTGCGTGCTGATATGGCGCTCTATCCCGGGGCAAACCTCGCCCGCGATCACAAAAACGCCCGGATCCGAAATAATCAGGGCATCCGGCGCAAGTTCTTTTAATTCGGAAAAATAGGCCCGCACTTCGTCCAAATCCGCATTATGCGCCAGAATATTTGCCGTTATGTAGACCTTTGCGCCGTGCGCATGGGCAAACGCAATACCTTCCCGGATTTCTTCCATGGAAAAATTTTTTGCCTTGGCTCTAAGCCCAAATGCTTCACCGCCAATATATACCGCATCCGCCCCAAATATAACCGCAATTTTCAACACCTCAAGGCTTCCGGCGGGAATCAGTAACTCTGGACGTCTCATCATTTCGTTCCTCGCATTCTTTTTTTACACTGACGGCCAGACCGTCCCCGACCATAAGCACGGCGCTCTCCAACGCTTTATGGTGCGTCACCTCATACAAGTATTCCCGCATCCTCTTGTGGATGGTACGGTTTCTCCTTGTAACGGCAAATCGTGATTCCAGGATATCGCCGTCCTGCAGCACGTTGTCCGCCACCAAAGTCCCGCCTTCCCCAAGCAGCCGGATTAGCTGCGGCAAAAGACGGATGTACTGCGCCTTTGCAGCGTCCATAAAAATAAAATCAAAATCGCCGGACAGCTGCGGCAGCACATCCGCCGCGTCGCCTTCCATCAGCTCAATCTGCGCTTCCCGGCCCGCCGCTTTAAAATTAGCCTTTGCAGCCGGAATGCGTTTTTCATAATTTTCTATCGTCGTAATCTCACAGCAGACCGGGTTGTATTCGGCCATTAATAGAGCCGAAAACCCGACTGCCGTCCCGATTTCCAAAATACGTTTTGGCCGCTTTAAAGCCAGCAGCAGTTTTAGAAAACGCTGCGTTTCTTTGCGTATCACAGGCACAAGATCTTCGGCTGCCTGTTGTTCCAGGCGATCCAAAAACGCCGTATTCCCCGTGTCCAAAGAATTTATATACGTCACCAGACGTTCATCTGCTATCATATGGCCCGCCTTACTGTTCTGTTTCCGTGCTGCACGCTTCCTCTGCAGACATTACCTGCAGCATTTCCTGCGCTGTCATGGAGGTGGAAAGGGTGTATGTCCCTTCCCGGACTTTTTTGGAGTAGGCTGAAAGGGTCATCTGCAAAACAAATAAATTAGCGTCCCGAATCAGCCCTTTTTTCTCTAAAAGTTCCCCCAGTTCCTTTGCCCCCATTCCGGCAGATACCTGTACGACCTTGTCTTCGCCTTCTTCCGGCAGGCTGACTGCTTTTTCGGTAAAAACCCGGTACCCGAAGCCATATGCCATCTGCCCGCCCCGGTACAAAGCCATAACCAAAAGCGCTATAACCAGGACAGAAAAACTGATGCTTATAATTTTCATAACCACTTTTCTGGCATTCATTTTTTCCTCCGTATACAAAAGCTGCCAACACACTGCCATTACGCGAAATCCACATCCAGATTTAAGTTCTCCATGATCCGCCAGTTTACCTGCTGCATCACCCTGCAGAATGCGCTTTCCGCATCCAGATATTCGTATACAAGCGGCTCTTGCATCATCTGCGTATATTCCCGGCGCAGATGGTCCGCCTCCTCAAATACGTCGGCATGGCTGCACTGCAATTCATAGTTCCGTTTCCGGAACATATCCGCATCCTGCTTTAAAGCCGGGTATTTTAAAATCCTGCTCCTCGCTTCCTGATACCGTGCATATTCCGGGCATCCCAAAAGGGCTTCTGCCAGTTTTAGCGTAATTTCCTGTACCTGATTCATATCGTTACCTCTATACCTCCATAATAATCGGTATAATCATGGGCTTTCTCTTTGTTTCTTTCCAGACAAATTCCCCCAGGGAATCTTTGATTTCTGTTTTTATCCTGCTCCAGTCCGTGACTTTTTTGTCCATCATCTGCTGCATTGTGCCTTCAAGCACCTGCCTTGCCTCATCCATGAGGCTCTCGGATCCCCTGACATAGACAAAGCCCCTCGATACGATATCCGGACCGGAAAGCACTTGCCCGGAACCCTGTTCTAACGTCAGTACCACGATAATAATGCCTTCTTCCGCCAGATGCTGCCTGTCGCGCAGTACGATATTGCCCACATCGCCGACTCCCAGGCCGTCTACCATAACGTTTCCCACGTGGACGCGGCCTGTAATTTTGGCGCTCTCTTCATTTAATTCCAATACGTCCCCGGAAGAAAGAATAAAAATATTATCCTTACTGTAGCCAAGTTCTTCCGCTATCTTGCCCTGCGCCATCAAATGCCTGTACTCCCCGTGCACCGGAATCGCATATTTGGGCCTTACCAGGGAATAAATCAGCTTGATATCCTCCTGGCAGGCATGGCCGGATACATGGGCATCCTGGAAAATCACATCCGCCCCTTTGCGGAACAAATCATTGATTACGTTTGAAACCGCCTTTTCATTTCCCGGTATGGGATTGGAACTGAAAATAATCGTATCTTTTGGCTTAATGGCAATTTTGCGGTGCATGCCGGACGCCATGCGCGACAGCGCCGCCATCGACTCTCCCTGGCTCCCCGTCGTAATAAGCACCGTCTGCTCGTCGGGGTAATTTTTCAAATGCTCCACGTCTATCAGGGTGTTTTCCGGTATATCCAGATAACCCAGTTCGGTAGCCGTGGAAATAATATTTACCATACTACGCCCTTCTACGACAACCTTCCTGCCGTATTTGCAGGCGGAATTGATAATCTGCTGGACGCGGTCTACATTGGACGCAAATGTAGCGATAATAATCCTGGAATTTTTGTGTTCGGAAAAAATATTATCAAACGTCTTGCCAACGGAACGCTCCGTCATAGTAAATCCGGGGCGCTCCGCATTGGTGCTGTCGCACATTAAGGCCAGTACGCCTTTTTTGCCAATCTCCCCAAGCCTTGCTAAGTCGATCGCATCCCCGAATACCGGCGTATAATCCACTTTAAAATCTCCCGTATGCACGATAATGCCCGCAGGCGAATAAATGGCAAGCGCCGCAGCATCCTGAATACTGTGGTTTGTCTTAATAAACTCCACGCGGAAATGGCCGAGATTGATATGCTGCCCGTATTTTACCACCTTCCGTTTTACTTTGGAGAGCATGTTGTGTTCTTTTAACTTGTGGTCAATAATGCCGATCGTCAGCTTTGTCGCATAAATCGGCACATTCACGTCCCTTAAAACGTACGGGATAGCGCCGATATGGTCTTCATGCCCGTGTGTAATAAAAAATCCTTTTACTTTGTCAATGTTATCCTTCAAATAAGTGATATCCGGGATAACCAGGTCAATTCCCAGCATATCGTCTTCCGGGAAGGACAGCCCGCAGTCCACGACAATAATACTGTCCTCAAATTCAAAGGCAGTAATATTCATCCCAATCTGCTCAAGCCCTCCCAAGGGGATAATCTTAAGCTTCGCATGTTCTGTTGTTTTCTGTTTCAATCAAATACCTCTTTTCTAATTATCCGTCCTAAGTTTTATTTTAAGCCCGTACTTAAAATTCCAAATCAACCTCTTCGATAAGTTCTGCGAAAATCTTTGCGACGGCTTCTAATTCTGCGTCCTCTTCCACCATCTCATATACCGATTCTTCCTCACCGACCGAGGTTTCTTTTAAAATATAAGCATCCGAATCACCGTTTTCTTCTTCGGTGACCAGCAGATAATTCTGATTATTTATTTTCGTCTGCTCCAGGCAGAAAAATTCTGTAATTTCCTGTGTCACAGGATCCGTAAATTTAATTTTTTCCATATCCGTTATGATTCCTTATTGGTTTTTGCCGACGCGCCAACGGATCTGCCGCTGTTTTGATAATCCAGGTAACCCTGTAAAATCAGCATAGCCGCAACCTCGTCCACATATTCTTTGCAGTCCCGCCCGCGGATGCCGCTTTCAGCCAAAATCCCTTCCGCCGCAACCGTCGTCAGGCGCTCGTCCCACAATTCTACGGGAAGCTCCATCCTGCGCTCCAACATTTCTTTAAATTCCATCGTGCTTTTGCAGCGTTCCCCTTCTGTATTGTTCAGATGCTTTGGGTAGCCCAGGACAATCCGCCCGACCTCATAAAAAACAATAAGTTCTTCAATCCTTGCCAGCGTCCTGCGCAGCTTGTTTGACGATTTTCTCCGGATAATTTCCACGCCCTGCGCCGTTATGCCAAGCCCGTCGCTGACTGCCACGCCGACCGTGCGCGTGCCGAAATCCAGCCCTAATATTCTCATAGCCATATCCCCGTGCGCTTACTGCCCGGAAAGGAGTTCTTTAATGTACTCCTGCAGTATCTCTTCTACAATTTCGTCACGTTCTACCTTCATAATCAGGCTTCTTGCATTATTATGGCTGGTGATATACGTCGGATCCCCGGACATAATATACCCAACAATCTGGTTTACCGGATTGTAGCCTTTTTCCGTAAGCGCTTCGTATACAACGGCAATAACGTCCTTCACCTGCATCTCCGGCTCTTTTTCTACTTTAAAAAATTGTGTGTTCTTCAAATTCTGCATAATTCCACGCCCTTATATTCTGCTCTTTTGTTTTTCACGCACGCAAAAGCATTGCTTGGTTCTATTGTAATATATTATGCCCTAAAATTCAACCATAAGATACATGCCCTCATCTAACTTGCCGGCAATCTTCCCTCTGATACAGGTATTTGCCAGGTTTTTTTCTGTCCGGACGGCAATTTTTACATACTCTTTGGTATATCCGGCCATATACCGCTTACCTTGATACAAAAACGGCTCCTCCAAAAGAGCCTCCGCCGTTTTTCCCATATAGTATTCCCGAAATTCCCCGGACATTTCATGCGAAAGCGAAATCAGTTCCGCGCTGCGCCGGGCTTTCTCCTGTTCCGGAACCTGCCCCTGCATAACGGCGGCTTTGGTGCCCTCCCGCCTGGAGTATTTAAAAATATGCATCTCGTAAAACCGGATTTTTTCCAAAAACGCCCTGGTCTGTAAAAATTCATCCTGGGTTTCTCCCGGAAACCCCACGATAACGTCCGTCGTAATTGCCGGATGGTCAAAATAATGCCTCAAAAGCGCGCAGCTTTTTTCATACCCGTCCGCCGTATACTTGCGGTTCATGCGCCGCAGCGTGGCGTCGCATCCGCTTTGTAGGGATAAATGAAAATGCGGGCAGATTTTGCCGATACCGCTGAGCGTCTTCACAAAATCTTCTGTGACAATCCCCGGTTCCAACGAGCCTAAGCGGATACGACGGATACCGTCCGTCCCTGCGATAGCTTCTATCAGCCCCGCTAAGCTTTCCCCCGTATCCGTCCCATAAGAACTCAGATGTATGCCGGAGAGCACGATTTCTTTGCAGCCGCCTGCGGCAATAGAGCGCGCTTCCCCAAGCACGTCGCAAAGCTTTCTGCTCCTTGCCCGCCCCCTGGCATACGGGATAATACAGTAGCTGCAAAACTGGTTGCAGCCGTCCTGCACCTTGATAAACGCCCGCGTATGCCCCTCGGTTTTCGCCACATGCAGATTTTCATAGGGCTGCCTGTGATTGATTTCGACGGTGTCCACAAGCGGCCCGCCCTCGCAGCGCCTGTCCAAAAAATCATGCAGCGCCGTTATCAGATCCTGTTTTTTATTGTTGCCCAGAAAAATATCAATACCGCTAAGCGTCCCGCTCTCCGCTTCTTTTGTCTGTACGAAGCAGCCTGCCGCTATCACGACGGCCTTTCCGTTCTTCTTCCTGGCGCGGCTTAGCATCTGCCTGGACTTTTTGTCCGCGGTATTGGTCACGGTACAGGTATTTACCACATAAACATCCGCCGTTTCGGAAAAATCCACAATTTCGTATCCGTCGTCTTTCAGCATCTGCCGCATGGCTTCTGTTTCATAAGCGTTTACCTTGCATCCAAGATTATGCAGCGCCGCTTTCTTTTTGTTCATATTACTCACTCCGCCCTTCAAATTCTTATAGAATATTAGTATAAATACGATTGACTTTTTCGCGTAAAACAAGTACTATATAGGTAGTTTGATATTGATAGAAAAGGAGGATATGATACACATGAAAACAGTTCAGATTTCTTTAAACTCCATCGATAAGGTAAAAGCTTTCGTTAATACCATTACGCGCTTTGATTATGATTTTGACCTGATTTCCGGAAGATATACGATCGATGCGAAATCCATCATGGGGATTTTCAGCCTGGATTTATCCAAACCCATTGATTTGGCAATCCACTTTGAAGGCGACGAGGATGAAATTATGGAAGCATTAAAGCCGTATCTTGTAACCGAATAATCTGCGGAGCGCACATGGGGCGGTTTTTTTGAGAAGAACAACAGGAGGATGGATTTTTCCATCCTCTTTTTTATTGTTGTTATTGTTATGCTTCCCCGCCTGCAGCCACGCAGATAAGCTCCGCCGTTTCCACCGCTGTCTGTATAAGTTCTTCTATCTTTCCGGCAAGTTTTTGTTCGGAACGCTCTATCACGCGCAGACTTGGCTTTGTCACCGGATGCTTGGCTACAAAAATCGTACAGCAGTCTTCAAACGGCAGGATACTCGTTTCATATGCTCCGATCTTTTCGGAAACGTCTATGATTTCTTTTTTATCAAACCCGATTAGCGGACGGTATACCGGCATCGTACAAACCGCATTGGTCGCCGCTAACGACTGCATGGTCTGGCTTGCCACCTGCCCGATGCTTTCCCCGGTAATAAGCCCGAGACAATCGTCCGATACGGCAAACTGCTCCGCAATCCGCATCATATAACGGCGCATAATAATCGTCAGTTCCGCATGGGGGCACTGTTCGTATATCATAAGCTGAATATCCGTAAAATTCACGACATGCAGCCGGATTTTTCCTGTATAACGGGATATAACAGCGGCCAGATCCACCACCTTTTGTTTTGCACGCTCGCTTGTATACGGCGGCGCATGGAAATAAACTGCGTCGATCGCCACGCCTCTTTTCGCCGTCATATAACCTGCCACGGGGCTGTCAATCCCTCCGGAAAGCAGAAGCATTGCGCGCCCGTTTGTGCCGACCGGCATCCCCCCGGGGCCTGGGATTTCAACCGAATAAATATTGATTTTTTCGCGGATTTCCACGCACAAAAGGATATCCGGGTGATGGACGTCCACTTTCAGGTTGGGAAATGCCGACAACAGCTTTTCTCCTAAGGCGGCATTTAGTTCCATCGAATCCATCGGATAATTTTTCCTGGCTCTTCTGGCATGCACTTTAAACGTCTTATTCTTATCCGGATAAACCTTTTGCATATACGCGCACACGTCTTTTACGAGCGCGTCAAACCCTTCGTCCTCTGTCAGTACCACCGGGCAAATCCCGACAATCCCAAACACGCGGGAAAGCGCTTCTGTCACCTCGTCATAATCGTACGTCCCCAGCGCGTCCACATAAATCCTTCCCTGCAGGCGGCGCACTGCAAATTCCCCTTCCACCGGCTCAAGGGCATACCTGATTTGCCTGACAAGCGCCTCTTCAAACAGATACCGGTTTTTGCCCTTTATGGCAATTTCCCCGTATTTTATTAAAAATGATTTGTACATCGCTTATTTCCTCGTAAACTTTCTGCGGAAGGGAATGATTTCCGCCAGCTGCGCCAGCGCATATTCCACTTCCTCCTTTGTTGTGCAGGTGCAAAAACTAAAACGCACCGTGCCTTCTATCCGTTCTTTTTTCAGGCCGATTGCCGTAAGCGTTTTGCTGACCGACGGCTTATTGGACGAACAGGCGCTCCCTGCGGACACATAAACGCCTTTTTCCTCCAGGGAATGCAGCAGCACTTCGCTCCTGACGCCCTCTACGCTGACGCTTACAATATGCGGGGCCGACTGTTCCGCGGACGCCCCATTGACCGTTACGCCGGGAATTTGAAGGATTTCCCGGATAAAATAGTCCCGCAGGGCATACATGGCTTCTGTTTTTGCTTCCAGGTTTTCATATGCCTGCGCCGCGGCTTCGCCCAGCCCTGCAATGGCCGGGACGTTTTCCGTCCCGGAACGCATTCCGCCCTGCTGCCCGCCGCCAAGCAGAATCGGTTTTACCTTCGCCTTATCCCGGACATATAAAAAGCCGACGCCTTTTGGCCCGTGGATTTTATGCCCGCTTACCGAAAGCAGATCGATGCCGGATTTTTTCGGATGGATCCGAAGCTTGCCGTAAGACTGGATCGCGTCTACATGAAACAGGGCGTTCGGGGCTTTTTCGCGGATAAGCGCCGCCGCCTCTTCTACCGGCTCAATCGTACCGATTTCGTTGTTTACATGCATAATGGAAACAAGAATTGTCTGCCTGCTCAAAGCGTCCGAAAGCGCGTTAAGGCAGACCGTCCCGGATGCGTCTACCGGAAGGTACGCGACGCGGTACCCAAGTTCTTCTAACTGCCGAAACGGCTGCAGCACCGACGGGTGCTCTATGGCAGTGGTAATAATTTCGTTTCCCGCACGCCGGTTCGCCCATACGCTCCCAAAAATCGCCAGGTTATTCGACTCTGTGCCTCCGGATGTGAATATCAGTTCCGATTCCCCGGCCTTTAATGTTTTTGCAATCTTTTTCTTGGCTTCCCTGATATATTTTTCCGCCAGCGCGCCCATGCCGTGCAGGGAAGAAGGGTTGCCGTACTCCTCCGTCAAAAGCCGCATCATCAGTTCCGCCGCCCGCCCGCTGCATTTTGTCGTTGCGGAATTATCCAGATATGCTTCCATATTCTACCTCATTTCCAGTTTTAGCATCAGCATAGACAAAACGGCAATTCCGGCCGTATCTGTCCTCAAAATCCGTTTTCCCAGAGAAACTAACCGCATCGTTTCCGACACGAGCGCAATCTCTTCTTCGCAAAATCCTCCCTCCGGCCCAATCATAACGCTGATGGAATTGCCGGGCTTTACCGCGTCAAACGCTTCCCATGTCGCCTCCATCCCCTCTTTGTTCTCATAAGGGACAAGGCGCACGTCGCAGTTTAGGGCATATGACGCAGCTTCTTTAAATTCCATTACCGGATGGATCTTTGGAATGATGCTGCGCTTCGACTGCTTTGCCGCAGCTTCCGCTAATTTCTGCCAGCGTTCCACCTTTGCCGCACGTTTTTTGGCGTCTAATTTCACAACGCAGTAACGCATTGCCACCGGAATAATTTCATAGACCCCCAATTCCACCGCTTTCTCGATTACCGTCTCCATGCGGTCTTTCTTCGGAAGCCCCTGAAACAGATAGATCCTGCCGGGCAGCTCCGTAGACGGAGCGTCTTCTTTTAAAATATCCGCCTGTACAAACGTATCGGACAATTCGGAAATTTCACATAAAAAATCTGCTCCGCCCCCGCTGCTGACACGGATTTTTTCTCCGGGCTTCATGCGGAGCACATGTTTGATGTGATTGACGTCCGCGCCGGTAATCGTAATAAATTCTCTTCCAACTTGGGCGTCTGGCACAAAAAACTGATACATAATCCCAATCCTTTTCTTAATCCTAATTACTCTTTTTGAGCCGTGATATTTACCCATTCCCCGTCGCGGTTAATCTCAATTATCTTGAAACCGGCATCTTCTATGGCTTTTTTTACTTCCTCTTCCTTAAAATCTATAATGCCGGATGTAATAAAAATACCGCCGGGTTTCAGCCTGGCCGGAATCGCCTTTGCCATGGGGATAATGACATCCGCAAGAATATTAGCGACCGCAATGTCGTAACATTCCGTTCCTACTTTTTCCAAAAGTTCCGTATCGTCTATGAGATTTCCCACATAAAACGTTCCCTGCTCCTCAGGCAGGCGGTTGATCTTCATATTTTCTTTTGTGGACACAATACAGCTTTCGTCCAGATCTGTCCCGGTAACCGAAGCCGCCCCTAACTTTAACGCCACAATCGATAAAATACCGCTGCCGCAACCTATATCGAGCACCCTTTGCCGCCCTTTTACATATTTTAAAAGCTGCCGGATGCAAAGCTGCGTGGTTTCATGTTTTCCTGTCCCAAATGAAACGCCCGGATCGATTTCAATTAAAATTTTATCGCGGTTTTCCTCTTCCAAAGGCTCCCAGGTCGGTTTGATCAAAATATCCCCGATGGCGAACGCATGGAAATATGTTTTCCAGTTATTGATCCAGTCGATATCCTGCGTGTCACTCGAAGTAATGCCGCCTTCCCCGACGTCTACAAACTGCCGCTGCTGCTCAATGCCGTCCGCCACCCTTTTTAACAGCGCATGGTGATCCCCGCCGTCCTCCAGATAAAAGCTGACATAGCTTGTCCCGTCGTCCGGCGGAAGTTCCGGCAAAAAATCAATAAACATCTTCGCCATATCCGCTTCCCCAAGCGGAATATTGTTCTCAATTTCAATTCCCTCTATCCCAAGTTCATCCAGCATGGCGCTTAAGAAATCTTCTGCCTGTGTAGTCGTCTTTATCGTATATTTATTCCACTTCATATACAGTTCTCCCCTCCAAAAAATTGCAAAACCCACAAAAAGCCTGCCATGCCGCTGGCAGACTTTCCGGTTATCTGTTTCTCTCAATCTTTCGCTTTAAGGTTTCATATTCTTCGTTGATTTTCTGAAGTACGCCGGTATCTCCCGACACGTTGTCCGGATGGAAAATTTTGATCAAATCCCGGTAACGTTTCCTTAATGTACGCAAATTTTTTACACCGCTGAAAAAAACGGAGACGGTCACATCGCTTGGCATGGCGCGTTCTGCATTTCCCGAATCGTTGTCCCTGGCGCCGTGCGCAGAAGACTGTTTGTAACCCATACGTTCCTTTTCAACCGCCAGCCTGCGCCATTCCTCCTCAAGCATCTTCCATTCCATATCAAAGATACGCTTTTCCCGCGCCAGACGTTTTTCTTCAAATGACTTGGCACGCAAAAATTCCTGCCGCTCCTGCTCGAGAAGCTGCTGCTGCCGCTTTAACTCGTCTCGTTCTTCGGAGACTACCAGTTCATTTGTACCTCTTCCAACCGTTTTCTGCAGACGCCATTCCGAAACAATCCTAAACGCTTCTTCTGTCGCCACATAAGCCTGACCCATATCCCTGTTCCCTTTCCGCCGCAACGCTTCCTAAATATGTTGGCTTGCTTATCATCCGTTTTGGCCATTCGGCCTTTGACAAGGTTATACCCTCCGGGCATCCCTTTTTGGCCATTCGGCCTTTGACAAGGTTATGCTAAGAATACATCAAACGTAAACGGCCAACAATAGGAAAATAGTACTATTTATTGCTGTTATAAATCCTCCAGGGATTCCTTTAGCTTTTCTTTAAAACTTTTTCTCTTTGGCTTTTCTGCTTTTTTGGTATCTGAATGCAGGGAATTGCCGGATTCCGCGTCAAATTTGCGCAGGGCGTCTTTTGCCGCTTCGTTTAACCCTGTCGGAACCTGTACGACAAGCGTCACGTAATGATCCCCGCGTACGGATTTGCTGCGCAGCGACGGGACTCCTTTCCCCTTCAGCCGTATCCTGGTATCGGTCTGCGTTCCGGGTTTTACTTCGTATAATACGTCGCCGTCTACCGTATTGATGCGCACTTCGCCGCCAAGCGCCGCCTGCGCAAACGAAATCGGCGCAGTGGAATAAATATTCATATCCTGCCTCTGGAAAATCGGATGCCTTGATACGACTACTTCTACTAACAAATCGCCCCTTGGCCCGCCGTTTCTGCCCGGTTCGCCCTTATCGCGGATACGCACGCTCTGTCCGTCGTCGATTCCGGCGGGGATGGTAACCTTGATCCGTTTCTTTGACGCGATATAGCCGCTTCCCCGGCAGCTTGTGCATTTTTCTTTTACGACCTTGCCCGAACCGTTACACTCCGGACAAGTCTGCACATTCTGCACCGTGCCGAACAAAGACTGCTGCGTGTACATCACTTTTCCTCTGCCGCCGCACTTGCTGCAGGTTTCCGGAGACGTACCCGGCTTCGCGCCGGTACCGTGGCAATTTGCACACTCGTCCTTTAACACGATTTCCAACTCCTTTTCGCAGCCGAATACCGCTTCCTCAAAAGTCACGCGCACGCTTGCGCGCAGATTCGCCCCGCGTCTGGGCCCGTTTGTATCCGCACTACGCCGGCCGCCGCCAAAAAAGTCCCCGAACAGATCGCTGAAAATATCCCCCATATCCATGCCGGAGAAATCAAAGCCGCCCGCGCCTCCTGCGCCGCCTTCAAATGCTGCGTGGCCGAACTGATCGTACTGGCGCCGTTTGTCCGCGTCGCTCAATACGGCATAGGCTTCTTGTACCTCTTTGAATTTCTGCTCTGCGTCTTTGTCGCCTGGGTTCATGTCCGGGTGGTACTTTTTGGCAAGCTGGCGGAACGCTTTTTTTAATGCCGCATCGTCTGCGCTTTTTTCAACGCCTAAGACGTCGTAATAATCTCTTTTTTCTGCCATTCTATCTTCCCTCTTCCCATCTCTCTCATAGACAGATTTGAGCGTGCCCAAAAATTTCTATCAGAATTTTCAGACACGCTCCGGGGTTTTCTGCTGCCCAAACCCCCTTTGCCCGTTTTTATACTTCTTTGAAATCAGCGTCTACTACATCGTCTTCCGGAGCGCTTTCAGCCTGTGCGCCGCTAAAATCCGGGCCTGCGCCGGCGGCTCCTGCTGCCTGCTGCGCTGCCTGCGACTGCTCATACATCTTCGCAAATACCTTCTGCGCGCTCTGCGTCAGTTTTTCCTGCGCCGCCTTTAAGTCGCCGACCTGGCTGTCTGACATTTCCTCGGCGTTCGGATTTGCCTCTAAGATGTCTTTTACGGCTTTGATATCGGCTTCCACTTCTGCTTTATCGGCCGCATCAATTGTCGCTCCGACTTCTTCGAGCGCTTTTTCGGTCTGGAATACGAAGGAATCCGCGCTGTTCCTGGTATCAATGGCTTCCTTGCGCTTCTTATCCTCCGCTTCAAACTGCGCCGCCTCTTTGACTGCCTTGTCGATATCGTCCTCGGACATATTGGAGCCTGCGGTAATGGTGATGTGCTGCTCCTTGCCGGTGCCAAGGTCTTTTGCGGAAACGTTTACAATACCGTTTGCATCAATGTCAAAGGTTACTTCAATCTGCGGAACGCCGCGGCGTGCAGGCGGGATTCCGTCTAAGCGGAACTGGCCCAGAGACTTGTTGTCCCTTGCGAACTGACGCTCGCCCTGTACGACGTTAATGTCTACGGCTGTCTGATTGTCTGCCGCCGTCGAGAAAATCTGGCTCTTCTTGGTCGGTATCGTAGTATTGCGCTCAATCAGCCTGGTTGCCACGCCGCCCATTGTTTCAATGGAAAGGGAAAGCGGCGTAACGTCTAACAGCAGAATATCCCCTGCGCCCGCGTCCCCGGCCAGCTTGCCGCCCTGGATGGATGCGCCGATTGCAACACATTCGTCCGGGTTTAAGGATTTGCTCGGCTCTTTTCCTGTCAGCTGTTTTACTTTATCCTGTACGGCCGGGATTCGGGTGGAACCGCCGACTAAGAGCACCTGCCCCAAATCGGAATTGGTAAGCCCGGCGTCTTTCATCGCGTTTTGTACCGGAATGGCCGTTTTTTCTACTAAGTCATGCGTCAGCTCGTCGAATTTCGCCCTGGTTAAGTTCATATCAAAATGCTTCGGGCCGTCCTGATTGGCTGTGATAAACGGCAGGTTGATATTGGTGGTGGTAGCGGAAGAAAGTTCTTTCTTCGCTTTTTCCGCCGCTTCCCTTAAACGCTGCAGCGCCATTTTATCGCCGGATAAGTCTACGCCCTCCGCTTTTTTAAATTCGTCAATCATCCACTGTGTGACGCGGTTGTCGAAATCATCGCCGCCCAGGCGGGTATCGCCGTTTGTGGCAAGTACTTCAATTACGCCGTCGCCGATTTCAATAATGGAAACGTCAAACGTACCGCCTCCCAGGTCGTAAACCATAATCTTCTGTTCTTTTTCGTTGTCCAGGCCGTATGCCAGGGCTGCGGCGGTCGGCTCGTTGATGATACGCTTTACGTCCAAGCCCGCGATTTTGCCCGCGTCTTTTGTCGCCTGGCGCTGCGCGTCGTTAAAATACGCCGGAACGGTAATTACAGCTTCTTTTACGGATTCTCCCAGGTAGCCTTCCGCGTCTGCTTTAAGCTTCTGCAAAATCATTGCGGAAATCTGCTGCGGGGAATATTTCTTGTCGTCGATTTTACGGCCGTTGTCCGTACCCATATCTCTTTTTATCGAAGAAATCGTCTTTTCTGCGTTGGTAACGGCCTGGCGTTTTGCGGGTTCTCCGACTAAACGTTCGCCGTTTTTGGTAAATGCCACGATGGACGGCGTTGTCCTTGCGCCTTCCTGGTTGGCGATAACGGTCGGCTTGCCGCCTTCCATAACTGCTACGCAGCTGTTTGTTGTTCCTAAGTCAATACCGATAATTTTACTCATAATGTAACCTCCTGTAATGATTCCATTGTTATGATTTGAAATAAGCTTCTATCCTCAAATTAGTTCGCTACCTTTACCATGCTGTGCCGCACGACGGTATCGCGGTACAGATAACCTTTCTGGAGTTCTTCCGCTACGATATTCTCCCCGAAAGACTCGTCTTCTATGTGCATGACCGCATTGTGGAAATCCGGGTTAAATTCCTGCCCTTTTGCTTCAATCGGCTTTACGCCGGCTTCTTCTAATACGGTCATCATCTGCTTGTAAATTTTGTTCATGCCGTCTACAAACGGATCTTCTTTCTGCTCGTCTGACGCGGCGTAAAGCCCGCGCTCAAAGTTGTCAATGACCGGAAGGATTTTTTCCACGATGCCTTTTGCGCCCATATCGTACATCTGGGATTTTTCCTTTTCGGTACGTTTGCGGAAATTTTCAAATTCCGCCATCTGGCGTTTGAGACGGTCGGTCAAATCTTCTATCTGTTCGTCTTTTTTATCTTTCTTCTTTTCTTTCTTCTTAAAAAGACCCTTTTTGGCTTCGCCCGGCGGAGTGTCTCCCTCATCCGGCTCCTTCCCGCCGTCCGGCGAACCGGAAGCCCCGCTCTCATTTGCGGCATTTTCCTGCAGCTCTTCCTGCAGTTCTTCCTGTATGATCTCCTGCGCGTCTTCCTTTTCTTCCTGTTTCATTTCTTCTGCCATTTGATTACCACCTTTCTGCTGTGCCGGTTATGTGGAAGGCTTGCTGAAAATGCCGTCCAGCTGTGTCTTTAATTCTTTTAAGCTGTCCATGACCCGTTCGTAATCCATGCGCTTCGGGCCGATAATGCCTACCGTGCCTTTGACGCCTTCGCTTAATTCATAAGTCGCCGTTACGACGCTGCAGTCCTTCATGGTCTGGATCGGGCTTTCGTTGCCGATATATACCTGGATTCCGGTTTCGTTTTCATTGCTTAGGCTGTCGGATACCAGCGTTTTTAACTGCTGCTTTTCTTCTAATGTATAAATCAACTCGCTTGCTTTCCTGGAATCGGAAAGTTCGGGGTATTTAAAAATATTGGTCGCCCCGCTGGTGTAAATCTCCATTTCTTCCTGGCTGATTGTCTCCGCAACCGCGTCTAATACCACGCCGACAATGTCGCTGTAGCTGCCTGCCTGCTCCTTCATCTTACTGATGGTCCCAAGGTTAATCTGGGGGATGGACAGGCCGTTTAACGTGGAGTTTAACAGCAGGTTCAGCTTTAAGAGCGTTTCGCTGTCCAGGCGTCCGGAAAGCGGAATGATTTTATTTTTGACCACGTTCGCTTCCATAACGATGACTGCCAGAAGCTGGCTGTCGTCCAGTTCGGAAAGCTGGATAAACTTTACTTTGTTGCCGTTGTATTTCGGAGAGGAAACCATGGTGGCGTAGTTGGTGTTCTGCGCTAACATTTTTGCCGCCTGCTTGAGTACGCGCTCCATCTTTTCGGTGTGTTCTATGACAAATTCCTTCATATCGGAAATTTCTTTGTCTTTCATTTCCAGAAGGTGATCGACGTAGAACCGGTATCCTTTGTCGGACGGTATCCGCCCGGCGGATGTGTGGGGCTGTACGATGTAGCCAAGTTCTTCTAAGTCCGACATTTCGTTGCGGATGGTCGCGGAACTTAAGTTCAAATCCGTGTATTTGGAAATGGTGCGGGAACCTACGGGTTCGCCGGTTTCTAAATAGGTGCGGATGATGGCGTCTAATATTTTGATTTTTCTTTCATCCAGTCCGTCCATGTCCTCACTCCTGTGCGGTTTGTTTGGGATTGTTAGCACTCGTTGATTGGGAGTGCTAACATTTTCTATTGACTAAGATAGCACCTTCGATCTGCTTTGTCAACAGTTATTTTTAATTTTATAGTTTATTTATATTTAAGCGATATAAGAATAAGAGAGAATTTTATTTTGAGAAATAGAAATAAAATGGACGAACTGGGTTTTCGCACAGTTTGAGGGTGATGAACAAGGGTGGCAAAGTTCCGTCAGCCAGAGGACCGGGGATGCGGCGTTCGCTGTGTGACAGG
>CAJTLD010000055.1 GCA_910577065.1 uncultured Lachnospiraceae bacterium
CGCCTTTGCCCGGCGATTTCGCCTCCTGGATGTTCCGCCTTCCGGCGGCTGCAAAAGCAGGAATTTTTTCGGCCGTACTGCTTGCCGGAGGAGGAGGCTTTTATCTGGTAAAACGCAAGAAGGAGAAAAAGACAAATGGATAACCGGGAAGCAAAGGGCGGGAAAACGGCCGCCGTCCTTTGCAGTCTGGTTGGTACTCTTATTTTGCTCAGCGTAATCGCCTCCTGTCTGGTTATGGCGCTGCCGCGCCTTTTTGGCTATCAGGTTTACCATATTGTCAGCGGCAGTATGGAGCCGCAGATTCCGATTGGAAGCGCCATTTACGTAAAAGAGACGAAGCCGGAGGAAATCAAAGAGGGGGATGTAATCGCTTTTTGGAGCAAAGATACGGTGGTGGCGCACCGTGTGATCGAAAATCAGGTGGTGGAAGGACGTTTTCGGACCAAAGGGGATGCAAACGCCGGAGAGGATATGAACGCCGTGGAGTATGATGCGCTTGTAGGCGGGGTCGCGGCTCACTATCCGTATATCGGCGGGTTGATGGCAGTGTACGCCACAAACGCCGGAAAAGCTTACGCCGTTTGTTTTGCAGCATGCGGAGCGATGTTCCTTGTCCTTGCCGGACGTATCAGGGAACGCAGCCGGGCAAAATAGGGCGGGCGAAAGACGCAGTAAGGGAGCGGTGAAAAGGCGTATGGACAACAGGGCCGAAAATAATGTGTTATATGTGAAGCTGTTTGGCGCTTTTTCTATGATATGGAACGGCAGGCAGGTGACAGGCGCGTCGAAATCAAGTGAAACGCAGTTTGCTTACCTGATGCAGATGCTTTTGCATAACGGGGTAAAAGGCGTCAGCCGCAGCGATTTGGAAGAAAACCTGTTTGGCGACAGGGAGGTTTTGGATCCGCACCATTCTATGCGGAGCGTGATTTACAATGCGAAAAAGAAGCTAAAGGCTGCCGGCCTGCCCGATGTTAATTACATCAGGCAGAGCGACGGCGTTTATTATTGGACCGAGGAAATTAAAACAAAAGCGGATACATGGGAAATGGAATCCTGCTACAAAATGGCCGAAACAGAAGAGGATCCGGAGAAGAGGCTGCGGCTTTATCTGGACGCCTGCCATTGTTATACGGGAGAATTTTTGGGTATTCAGGCCAGTTCGGTCTGGGCGGCGCAGGAAGCGAGGCGTTACCGGGAATTGTTTTGCGCCTGTGTGGAAAATGCGGCGCAGCTTTATCGGGAAGCGCAGGATTTTACGGGGCTTGAACAGCTGGGATTGTACGCGGCGAAAATAAGCCCGCTTGAGGATTGGGAAACTATAACAATGGAAGCTTTGGTGTCACAGGGGCGGTTTGCGGAGGCAAAAAGCTTTTATGACGAGACAGTTGAGTTTTATATGGCTGAACAGGGGCTGCGCCCGTCGGGGCGTCTGTATGAGCTTCTGGAAAAACTGGGTGCGCAGATGCAGCACCACTATGCCGTTTTAGACGATATTGAGGCTATGCTTTCAAAAGAAGGGGATGGGGTTGCGGGAGGATATTTGTGCACATATCCGGTATTCCAGGGCATTTACCAAATGATAAAACGCATGATGGAGAGAAACGGGCAAGCCGTTTTCCTGATGCTGTGCACGGTTGTGGACGCAAAAGGAGATCCGGTGAAGGAAGGCCCTTTGCTGGAAGAACTGTCTGAACGGCTTGGAGACGCCATCCGGCAGTCTGTGAGGCGCAGCGATATCATCAGCAGGTACGGCAGCGGACAGTATCTGACGCTTTTGGTTAATATAACGCGTGAGAATTGTGAGATGCTGCAGGGACGTATTCGCTGCCATTTTGCGGCGGGACGGAAGCGGGCCGAGGTGCGCTACAGTGTAAACAGCGTGGCCTGCACACCGTATCAGGAAAAGAAGGTGTAAGGGAATGGAAAAATTGCAGTGTTACATTGGGGCGCCGAACGGCATTGTATTGTGTGTGGATTCAGCAGGGAGCCAGGAATTGAACGCAAAGTTTTACCATGCTTACAGCAGGCAGCCGATTGAGGTCTGCGGCATGGAGCAGCTTTTGTTTGAAATGGAATGTTTTTTTGATTCGATCCATTTCCCGCATCCGACGACAAACGACCGTTTTTTCCATGAGATAAAACAGTCTGTAAACCAAATGGGAAAGAAGGAAAAAATTATGAGTGATGAAGAACTGCTCAGCAAGCACGGATACCAGGGGACTTTTATCATCCGCGTGCAGCACCGCCAGCACAGCAGCTGGCAGGGGCGGATCACCTGGATGGATCAGAATAAAACCGTATATTTCCGTTCCGTCTGGGAGATGGTGAAGTTGATGGCGAACGCGCTTAATACGGTTGGCGGGCCGGAAGACGGAAGAGAGGAGCCGGAGTGGCCGGAAGATGAAGTGTAAGGGGCTGTCTGCGCATAGCGCAGCGGCCTTTTTTTCTCCTTGACATCTTCTGACGGCTTGTAATATAATATAGAGTGCACTATTGTTGTGACTGCTTATGTACAATTATAATGAGAGGTGAAACGTCAATGGAGAAAAACAGAATACGTCCGGTGCAGGCTGGAAAAGGGTTACGTATGAGTTACTCGCGGCAAAAGGAAGTTTTGGAAATCCCGAACCTGATCGAAGTCCAGAAAGACTCTTACCAGTGGTTTTTAAACGAGGGCTTGAGGGAAGTATTTGCAGATATCTCGCCGATAGCCGATTACAGCGGACATTTGAGCCTGGAATTTACCGATTTTACGTTATGCAGGGATGACGTGAAATATTCGATTCCGGAATGCAAAGAAAGGGACGCCACATATGCGGCGCCTTTAAAAGTAAAGGTAAGGCTTTACAACAAGGAAATGGATGAAATCAACGAACATGAGATCTTCATGGGCGATCTTCCTCTTATGACAGAGACAGGGACGTTTGTGATCAACGGCGCGGAACGTGTTATCGTCAGCCAGCTGGTACGTTCCCCGGGCATTTATTATGCAGTTTCACACGATAAAGTTGGTAAGAAGTTATATTCCTGCACCGTGATTCCGAACCGCGGCGCGTGGCTGGAATACGAAACCGATTCCAATGACGTTTTTTATGTACGAGTAGACAGAACCAGAAAAGTACCGATTACAGTGTTGATCCGCGCGTTAGGCGTCGGGAGCAACCAGGAAATCATAGATTTGTTTGGCGAAGAACCGAAGATTCTGGCAAGCTTTGGCAAAGACGTAGCGACCAATTACGAAGAAGGCCTGCTGGAACTGTACAAAAAGATCCGGCCGGGCGAGCCGCTCACCGTAGAAAGTGCGGAAAGCCTGATTTCCGCAATGTTTTTTGACCCCAGGCGTTATGACCTGGCCAAGGTGGGGCGTTATAAGTTCAATAAAAAACTGGCGCTGAAAAACCGCATCAGCGGGCATGTCCTTGCCGAGGACGTCGTAGATGAAACGACGGGCGAAATCCTTGCGGAGCGCGGGACGGAAGTGGACCGTGAACTGGCGGAACGCATCCAGAATGCGGCCGTGCCGTTCGTATGGCTCCAGGAAGAGACGAGGAACATCAAAATCCTGTCCAATATGATGGTGGATCTTAGGAGTTTTGTAGATGTAAATCCCAAGGACGTCGGCATTACGGAGCTGGTTTATTATCCCACCTTAGCAAAGATTCTGGAAGAAAACCGCGAATTGGAGGATATCAAGGAAGCGATCCGCAAGAATATCCCGGATCTGATTCCGAAGCATATCACCAAAGACGATATATTTGCATCCATCAACTACAATATGCATCTGGAATATGCCGCCGGGCATGACGATGATATTGACCATTTGGGCAACCGCCGTATCCGTGCGGTAGGCGAGCTTTTGCAGAACCAGTACCGTATCGGGCTTTCCCGTCTGGAACGCGTGGTGCGCGAGCGTATGACGACGCAGGATCTGGAAGGGATTTCGCCGCAGAGTTTGATTAATATCAAGCCGGTTACCGCGGCGGTCAAGGAGTTCTTCGGCTCCTCCCAGCTTTCGCAGTTTATGGATCAGAACAACCCGCTGGGCGAGTTGACGCACAAAAGGCGTCTGTCTGCGCTCGGGCCGGGCGGTCTTTCCCGTGACAGGGCCGGGTTTGAGGTGCGCGACGTGCACTATTCCCATTATGGCAGGATGTGTCCGATTGAGACGCCGGAAGGACCCAATATCGGGCTTATCAACTCTTTGGCATGCTACGCCAGAATTAACGAGTACGGCTTTGTCGAAGCGCCGTACCGTAAAATTGACAAAACCGATCCGAAAAACCCGCGGGTTACGGATGACGTTATTTATATGACGGCGGATGAGGAAGATAATTTCCATGTGGCGCAGGCAAACGAGGCGCTTGACGAGGAAGGGCATTTTGTGCGTAATTCCGTCTCCGGCCGTTATCTGGACGAAACGCAGGAATACGAAAAAACCATGTTTGATTATATGGACGTTTCCCCGAAGATGGTATTTTCCGTGGCGACCGCGCTGATTCCGTTTTTGCAGAATGACGATGCGAACCGCGCGCTGATGGGTTCGAACATGCAGCGCCAGGCCGTGCCGCTTTTGTCTACGGAAGCCCCGGTTGTCGGGACGGGTATGGAAACCAAGGCGGCCGTCGATTCCGGCGTGTGCGTGGTGGCCGAAAAGCCGGGTACGGTAGAAAGCGCGGTTTCCAACGAAATTGTGATTCGAAATGACGACGGCAGCAGAAAATCATACCGTCTGACCAAGTTTTCAAGAAGCAACCAGTCGAACTGTTACAACCAGCGCCCGATTGTATTGAAAGGCGCGCATGTGGAAGCGGGCGAAGTCATTGCGGACGGCCCGTCCACTTCAAACGGGGAACTTGCGCTTGGCAAGAATCCGCTGATTGGTTTTATGACATGGGAAGGCTACAATTATGAAGACGCCGTGCTCTTAAGCGAACGTCTGGTGCAGGACGACGTATATACTTCCGTGCATATCGAGGAATACGAAGCCGAGGCCAGGGACACAAAGCTTGGGCCGGAAGAAATTACCCGGGACGTGCCGGGAGTCGGCGACGACGCATTGAAAGATTTGGACGAACGCGGGATTATCCGCATTGGCGCGGAGGTGCGCGCCGGGGATATATTGGTCGGGAAAGTAACGCCGAAGGGCGAGACGGAACTGACGGCGGAAGAACGCCTGCTGCGGGCTATTTTCGGCGAGAAGGCCAGGGAGGTACGGGATACTTCCCTAAAGGTGCCGCACGGCGAATACGGTATTATTGTAGACGCAAAGGTATTTACCAGGGACAACGGGGATGAACTTTCCCCGGGCGTCAACCAGGCGGTGCGTATTTATATCGCCCAGAAGCGAAAAATTTCCGTAGGAGACAAGATGGCGGGCCGTCACGGGAACAAGGGTGTTGTTTCGCGCGTGCTTCCGGTGGAGGATATGCCGTTTTTGCCGAACGGGCGTCCGCTTGATATCGTGTTAAACCCGCTTGGCGTGCCGTCGCGTATGAACATCGGGCAGGTGCTTGAGATCCACTTAAGCCTTGCGGCAAAAGCGCTCGGGTTCCACATTGAGACGCCGGTATTTGACGGCGCAAAAGAAAATGATATTATGGATACTCTGGATCTTGCCAATGATTATGTCAATCTGGAATGGGAAGAGTTCGAGGCAAAATATAAACAGGAGCTTTTGCCGGAAGTGCTTGACTACCTGTGGAAAAACAGAGAGCACCGCAAGGTATGGAAAGGCGTTCCGCTGTCGCGCGACGGCAAGGTAAGACTGCGCGACGGAAGGACGGGCGAGTACTTCGACAGCCCCGTTACGATCGGGCATATGCATTATCTGAAGCTGCATCATCTGGTAGACGATAAGATCCATGCGCGTTCCACAGGGCCTTATTCCCTGGTTACGCAGCAGCCTCTCGGCGGAAAAGCCCAGTTCGGCGGGCAGCGTTTCGGGGAAATGGAAGTATGGGCCTTAGAGGCATACGGCGCGTCTTATACGCTCCAGGAAATCCTGACCGTAAAATCCGACGACGTTGTAGGGCGCGTTAAGACATACGAGGCGATTATCAAGGGCGACAACATTCCGGAGCCGGGTATTCCGGAGTCCTTTAAGGTACTCTTAAAAGAACTGCAGTCTTTGGGCCTGGACGTAAAAGTGCTTGACGACGACAGGAATGAAGTGGAACTGATGGAAACCAGCGAATACGGCAATACGGACTTAAACGCTATTATTGCCGGAGATAAGGATTTTGCGTTTGAAGACAGCGAATCGTTCGGCAAAATGGGATTTACACAACAGGAGTTTGATACGGAAAACGAGGAACTGGTTGATATAGAAGAAGACGGCGATTTGGATGAAGATGAGGAGGATGATTTCGGCGTACTTGAGTTTGAGGACGGTGTTCTTGAAGAAGATAATATAGGATGAGAAGGGAGCGTCAGAAATGCCAGAGACAACAAAAAAAGAGACATACCAGCCAATTGCGTTTGATGCCATCAAGATAGGCCTGGCTTCCCCTGAAAAGATCAGGGAATGGTCGCGCGGCGAAGTGAAAAAGCCGGAGACGATTAATTACAGGACATTAAAACCGGAAAAGGACGGCCTGTTCTGTGAAAAGATTTTCGGGCCGAGCAAAGACTGGGAATGCCACTGCGGCAAATACAAGAAGATCCGTTACAAGGGCGTAGTCTGCGACAGGTGCGGAGTGGAAATTACAAAAGCAAGCGTTCGAAGAGAACGCATGGGGCATATTGAACTTGCGGCGCCCGTTTCCCATATCTGGTATTTTAAAGGGATACCAAGCCGTATGGGGCTGATTTTGGATCTCTCTCCCAGAACGTTAGAGAAAGTCCTTTATTTTGCGTCTTATATTGTACTCGAATCCGGCAATACCAGCCTGACTTACAAACAGGTATTGTCGGAAGCCGAATACCAGGAGGCCAGGGAGCAGTACGGGAACGCGTTCCGTGTCGGTATGGGCGCGGAATCCATTTTGGAACTGCTTGAAAGCATCGATCTGGAAAAAGACGCCGCCGAATTAAAAGCCGAATTAAGGGACGCTACCGGGCAGAAGCGGGCAAGGATTATCAAACGGCTGGAAGTCGTGGAAGCGTTCCGGGAATCCGGAAACCGTCCGGAATGGATGATTATGACGGTGATTCCTGTGATTCCTCCGGATCTGCGGCCAATGGTACAGCTTGACGGAGGCCGTTTTGCGACATCCGATTTAAACGATTTGTACCGCAGGATTATCAACCGCAATAACCGTCTGCGCCGGCTTTTGGAACTTGGCGCGCCGGATATTATTGTCCGCAATGAAAAGCGTATGCTGCAGGAAGCGGTGGACGCGTTGATTGACAACGGGCGCAGGGGCAGGCCGGTAACGGGACCCGGTAACCGCGCGTTAAAATCGTTGTCCGATATGTTAAAAGGAAAAAGCGGCCGGTTCCGCCAGAACCTGCTTGGAAAGCGCGTGGATTATTCCGGCCGTTCGGTTATCGTCGTAGGCCCGGAACTTAAGATATACCAGTGCGGCCTTCCAAAAGAGATGGCGATTGAACTGTTTAAGCCGTTTGTTATGAAAGAACTGGTGTCAAACGGCACCGCGCACAACATCAAGAGCGCCAAAAAGATGGTGGAACGTTTGCAGTCAGAGGTCTGGGACGTTTTGGAGGAAGTGATTAAAGAGCACCCGGTAATGCTGAACCGCGCTCCTACGCTGCACAGGCTTGGCATCCAGGCATTTGAGCCGATTTTAGTCGAAGGTAAGGCTATTAAGCTGCATCCTCTCGTATGTACGGCATACAACGCCGACTTTGACGGGGATCAGATGGCGGTCCATCTTCCGCTGTCGGTTGAGGCGCAGGCGGAATGCCGTTTTATGCTGCTGTCGCCGAATAACCTCTTAAAGCCGTCGGACGGCGGTCCCGTAGCCGTTCCTTCACAGGATATGGTGCTTGGGATATATTACCTGACGCAGGAACGCCCGGGCGTTTCCGGAGAAGGCAAATTTTTTAAAAATGTAAACGAAGCAATTTTGGCATATGAAAACAAGGCGCTGACGCTGCATTCCAAGATTAAAGTCCGCGTGTCCCGCAAACGTCCGGACGGTACCATAAGGTCAGGCATTATCGAATCTACGCTGGGGCGGTTTATTTTCAATGAAATTATCCCGCAGGATCTGGGCTTTACGGATCGCAGCACGCCGGAAAACGAATTAAAGCTGGAAGTGGATTTCCACGTAGGCAAAAAACAGTTAAAGCAGATTCTGGAGAAAGTTATCAATGTACACGGCGCAACCAGGACAGCCGAGGTGCTTGACGATATCAAATCCATCGGGTACAAGTATTCGACAAGGGCGGCGATGACCGTATCTATTTCGGATATGACCGTACCGCCGCAGAAACCGCAGATGATTGAGGAAGCCCAGAATACGGTGGATAAAATCATGCGTCAGTACAAAAGGGGCCTTATTACCGACGAGGAACGTTACAAGGAAGTCATCGAGACCTGGAAAGAAACGGACGACGAACTGACTTCGGCGCTTCTCGGCGGGCTGGACAAATACAACAATATCTTCATGATGGCCGATTCCGGAGCGCGTGGTTCCGATAAGCAGATCAAGCAGCTTGCCGGGATGCGCGGGCTGATGGCGGATACGACCGGGCGTACCATCGAACTTCCGATTAAGTCCAATTTCCGTGAAGGGTTAGACGTACTTGAGTATTTCATGTCTGCGCACGGAGCCAGGAAAGGGCTTTCCGATACGGCCTTACGTACGGCAGACTCCGGATACCTGACCAGGCGTTTGGTGGATGTATCGCAGGAACTGATTGTCCATGAGTCCGACTGTTCGGCAGATTCTTCCAAAGAAATCCCGGGCATGTGGGTAACGGATTTCCGGGACGGAAAAGAAGAAATCGAAAGCCTGCAGGAGCGTATTACCGGACGGTTTTCGTGCAATACGGTTTATGACAAAGACGGTAATATCCTTGTCAAGGCCAACCATATGATTACCCCGCGCCGCGCGGCCGCAATTATGTCGCAGGGCGTGGATGAAAACGGCAATGAAATTACAAAGCTTAAGATCCGTACGATTCTTACCTGCCGCTCCCATGTCGGCATCTGCGCAAAATGCTACGGCGCCAATATGGCTACCGGCCAGGCCGTACAAGTCGGCGAGGCAGTCGGCATTATCGCCGCGCAGTCCATCGGGGAGCCGGGCACGCAGCTTACAATGCGTACGTTCCATACCGGAGGCGTTGCCGGAGACGATATTACGCAGGGTCTTCCCCGTGTCGAAGAAATTTTTGAGGCCAGGAAGCCGAAGGGCCTTGCAATTATCACAGAGTTTGCGGGCGTTGCGGAACTGCGCGACACCAAGAAAAAACGTGAAGTAATCGTAACCAACCATGAAACCGGAGAAACGAAAACATACTTGATTCCGTATGGCTCCCGTATAAAAATCATGGACGGCGCGGTTTTGGAAGCGGGCGACGAACTGACGGAAGGTTCCGTAAACCCGCATGACATTTTAAAAATCAAAGGCGTCCGCGCCGTACAGGATTATATGCTGCAGGAAGTGCAGCGCGTATACCGCCTGCAGGGTGTGGAAATCAACGATAAGCATATCGAAGTAATCGTCCGGCAGATGTTAAAGAAGGTCCGGATCGAAAGCAACGGCGATTCCGAATTTCTGCCGGGTACGCTGGTGGATATTTTGGACTTTGACGACGTCAATGAAAAACTGGAAGAAGAAGGGAAAGAACCGGCCGAAGGCAAGCAGGTGCTGCTTGGGATTACAAAGGCGTCCCTGGCTACAAATTCATTTTTGTCCGCGGCTTCTTTCCAGGAGACGACAAAGGTTCTGACGGAAGCTGCGATCAAAGGCAAGGTAGATCCGCTTATCGGCCTGAAAGAAAATGTAATCATAGGTAAACTGATCCCGGCGGGAACAGGTATGAAGAGGTACCGCGACTTAAGGCTGGATTCCGATGTCAGCGAAGAAGATTTGGCGGATTATGAAGAAGAATTTGATAAATTTGAAGTGGATGAAATTATGGAATAAACAGCTGTGATTTTTGACAGCCGCTGGTTTAGAGCAATATGCTCCTCCTTATAGCGGGCAGATAAGACTGCCGCCGTAAGGAGGAGCATATTTGCAAGAAGAAGAAAATTTGGTATGTAATCAGCGCCCAAAAAACAGCCCGCTGCGGTTTCTTTTGTCAAACAGCCCGTTGTACTGCAGAATACGGTATTTTTCCAGCCAGCTTTCTTCTTCGGCATTCCCTTTGCCGTAATGTATGTACCGTCCTGCGTTTTTGGAATAGAAAGCCCTGGCGTTCATGGCGGAAACGGTTTCCATCAGCTCCGCCAAAAAGCGGTGATAGGATGGAAGCGGAATACCCGCCTGTTCTAACAGCATGGTGGAAAGGAAATTTAAGCTGGTCTGTTCCACGGTCCGGCTTTCGCTTTCATAATTGGTCCATATAAAAAACGGTACGGTAAAAAATTCTTCCAGCTCGTCAATCGAAAGGCCGGACATGCCCTTGCCGTTTAGGCGGCGGTAAAACGCGCTGTTTAGGCTGGGCTGGTGGTCGCCGAAAAAGCAGATAACCACAGGCTCGCCGCAGTCCTTAAAATACTGGATCAAATCCCGGATGGCCAAATCGGACTGGTGCGCAAGGGAGAGGTACTGGTTGGCGTCCGGGTAACGGACGTTTGTCCCGTAAATATCATGGTTGAAATTATCGTAAAGTTCGGTATACCCGCCGTGGTTTTGCATGGTAATTCCCATTAAAAACAGATTTTCATGCCCTTTGCCTGCTTCGTAGCGTTCGATGATCTTATCATACATAGTCTTATCGGATACATATTTGCGCATAAGGCTGCTTTGGTCAAAAGATTCTAAAAAGTACATTTCGTCAAACCCAAACCGGGGATAAACCGCGTCGCGGCTCCAGCCTGTCGCATAATACGGATGCATCGCCACACAGGTATAATCTTCCTTGTGGAGCGTATCCACGATTGACCAGGCGTTGTCTTTTTTGATATACTGTTGATATGGAACGGAGCCGGACGGAAGGAACGCCATGCTGCCCCCGGTTAAAAACTCCCATTCCGAATTGGGGGTTTTTGCGCCGAATACAGAAGAAAGGGCATAGCCTTTTACGGTATTTTCGGACAGGGAGCCTACAAACGGCAGAACCGGCTCATTCGTCTCAAGGTTGCCCAGGACGGATAAATCCGCAAAGGACTCGTTCATAATAGCGATAATGGCGGGTTTTTTGCCGCTGCCCGGCGATTGGGCCGTCCGGTATGTATCTTCTAAGGCCGCGATTGCTTCGGCGGAATACAGCTTTGGTTTTTCTACAAAAGAGTCCCGGATACTAAGTGCAAAATTTAACAGGTAGCCGTTGCGGTAAGAGCCTTTCTGCTCCCAGGATTCGGTTACGGTGTCTTCGGTTTCCCCTGTGACATACAAAAAAGAGAGCGCAGCCAGCAGCAGGCAGATAAGGCGCATACTCCATTTCCGTTTGCTTTCCAGCTTTAATTTTGCCGCTGCCGCAATCAGTACGGCGGAAAGCAGCACGGCGTTCATGGCCTGCGCGTTTAAGGAAAAACGGTAATTGGAGGCGACGCTGAGCCCGGTAAAAGCAGACCGCAGATCGCCGAATGTCAGTTCGTTTCCGCGGAACGCATAAACAAAGTAATTGACGCCGGCAAACAGCATAAGCAGGGTATGCGAGACGATGCAGGTAAGCCCGGCGCGCCGCGTGAAAAGGTGCACCGTCAAATAAACGATAAGGCAGCACAGGACGTTTAAAATAAATTTATCATTTGAAATTTTATCCCGCAGATCTTCCACTAAAAGCAGGTACTGCATCAGCCAGGTGGTTAAGACGCTTCCGGCGCCGATGGCTGCGGCCGAACAAAGCCAGCCGTATTTTTCGGAACATTCTATTTGGACGTTTTGTACGATAAAATAAAGTACGGGAAACATCAACATGTTAAAAATAGAAATATGGCAGAAGACGCGCGCAAGTACGCTTGCTAAAGCAACGGCTGCCGTCAAAATAATATTCTTTTTTGAAATGTTTTTGGTGATTTTCATATCAGATCCTTCTTTTCTGGTAAGTATAAAAAAATGCCAATATGCTACAGTATAACATAAAATATTTTCTTTTTCCAGATTTCAGGTTATAATAAATCAGATCATCTTTTTTGCACAAGGAGGTTTCGGACATGCCCGGTTTTACCACGCATTATTTGTTTGGCCAGCAGACCTACCAGCGCCTGCGTACATCCGGCTTAAAACAGAACATACAAAAATACCATACGGTATTTTCGCTCGGCCTGCAGGGGCCGGATATCTTTTTTTATGACATACTTTCTTTGATTTTATCGGACAAAAATCCCGGTTCGGTGGCGCATACGGCGGATACGCACCGTTTTCTGCGCTGCCTGTTAGAAAGCCCCAGGATTTTTCCTGATAAAAAAGAAAAAGAAATTGCGCAGGCGTATATTATGGGCTTTATCGGGCATTATCTGCTCGATACCGCCTGTCATCCGTATGTTTATGCTATGACGCACGTAGGAAAGAACCGGAAAGGCTACATTGGGCATCATATCCGCCTGGAGACCGATTTGGATACGGCGCTTTTATGGTTTTATCAACGCAGGCGCCCCAGCGAGTTCCACCAGAATGAAACCATCCATATTTCCGGGGAACAAAGGCGCGTCGTGTCTTCTCTGTTAAATTATGCTTTTTCCAAAACATATCCGGGCGTGGGCCCGACCAGGAAGCGGATTGTGCAGGCGATTTGCGGGATGCAGATGGGGACGAGGCTTTTGTATGATCCGACCGGCCATAAAAAAGCGCTGATACGGCGGATAGAATCCGTTTTCCCAGGCTATCCGCTGCTCTCTCCCCTGGTGGCAAACGATAATCTGCTGTTTTATAAGGATCCTTGTAATACGAAGCATGTTCCGTGGAGAAATCCATGGGATAAGGATCTGGTTTCCAGGGAGAGTTTTTTCGATTTGTTTGAGAAAGCGCAGGATGAGTACAGCCGAATGCTCGAACGGGCGGCGCGGTTTCTGGCAAGAAAACATACCGACGAGGAGAAAGAACAGGCGATTTCGCAGGTATTAAAGGAACTCGGGAACCGGTGTTACCACAGCGGCCTGCCGGCGGAGGCATACCGAGGCCGCAGGTGGAGGAAGAGGAAGTGAAACGGGAGCGGGGTAGGAGCAAAACTACCCTCACCCGCAGTATTTTTTCAGTTCATTCAGCCGCCTCCAAAACATGTCCCGCCAGGCTGTCTCGCCTTCGAATAAACGATCGTCGATTTCTTTGATTTGGTGCAGGCCAATCTGCCTGACCGCTTCGATTGCGGCCTCGCGCTGCGTCATTTTTGCAGGGTAAACGGTCTGACAGTTTGCCCCGTCTAAGGTATCGTAGCTGCCAAAGCTTTGATTGAAATCCATAATGGGATACAGGGAGAGGTACATGTTGGTCCGGTTATCCACCCAAAAACCCCAGTTTTCCGGATGCCGATCCGTATTGCCGACCAGATAGTCCAGAATATTCATGCCGTAGTACGTTTCTTTATCCAGCCTGATGCATTCTTCTAAAACGTTCAGATTATGATTTGCCGCATAAATTTCAAACGCCATTCGGGAAACGATGGAATATTGTTTTGAAGTTATTATGCGGCTTTTGGATACCGTTTGCCCGTCATAGATGTATTCTTCGTATGCCACCTGTTTAAAATCGAAGCACTGGCATATCTTACTTGCAACCAGTTCCCTTTTTACGGCATTATCCCCGCCGTCCTTTAATAAAATAAATTCTTTTCCCATCCGGATCCAGGCTTTTGGAAAACAGCCTTTTGTAGATAAATCCGGCGCGAGTTCTTCGTTTGTAACAGTCATTGGCCTGCCCCTGAGCGACAGTTCTACAACGGCTTCGTTTAAAGAATTATCATACAGGTTCAGATTTTCAAAAGAAACATTCTCACCCTGCTCTCTTACCCAATAGAGATCTGTCAGAGAAACGCAGTGGTACGATAATGAAATTTTGGAGCGATCTCTGTCGGTCATGGCCTGCGCCATACCGATACTGTTTAAGATCTCCTTTGCATATTTGCGGTCAAGAGACAATACGCGTGAAGCGCACCAATGATGAAAATTATTTATATTATTAACCTGGGTATCAAAATCCTGTTCTTCTTCCAGATAGAGATCGTAAGGGAAAAATTTTTCATCTAGGAGAAACGCTTTTCCATTGGAGTATATCTGTGCCACTTTTTTTTCACCATGCATAATTTCATAGCAAATAAGTGCCGTTTTCTTTTTGGGTTCGGGGTCGTTTTTATTTAATTCTATATTTTTAGTTACATGTAGTATCTGGTTTTCCACATTCTCACCTTTTCTATTGTTCGCGATAGAGAGTATATTCCACTTTCCGTACTTTTGCCATTGAGGCGTTCTTTCCTTCCAGATATGCCCAAAACATAAAAAAAATCTTTTTATTACCAATGATTGCCAGTTCATAAGGGGCGGTCAGCCCGGTACCATCGGATGTAAAATTAATACAGGAAAAATTAATTTGTTGTCCTGTCGCATTTGCTATAACGCGTGAATCCATAGATTCGTCTTCTTTAAAAATAATGGATATACTGAAATGAAAAGCATTATCCGTGGTAATATCAAATGTTAAATCCGCATTTTTATCAAATAAATATACGGTTCCATAATCTAAAATTTCGTGTTCTTGTGAGCTTAATTTTACCTGCATTTATTTCACCTCTTTCAATATGGATCTTATTTTAACATGATAGGATGTTTTGGGCAAGAGTTGATGAAGCTGATAGGCGATAGGCCGTTTGAGCAGCTAAACAAGATTGTTTTTAATTCCTGTCTTTTAGCCGCCTGCGTTTCCTGCGCCCCGCATGCCCTTCGTGCAGCTTTTGTGAAATCTCGGACATGGTTTTCTGATCTAACGTATAATACCGCATCGACACCAGAGAACACACCCATCCGATAATCGGTATGCCGCAGTACAAAAACAGCGCCGTCCATTTCAGCAAAGGCGTAGCCTCATCCCCAATCTGCGGCAGCCTGCGGTTGTATCCGATGACAAACATAACGATACCGACAAAGCCTGTCCCAAGCGCTGCAAACACTTTATCCACAAACGAAAACAGCGCGCCCATCAGTCCCGGTACGAATTTGCCGCTGCGGCAGCGTTCGTAGTCGGAGCAGTCCGCAATCATCGGGATGACCATATTATTGGTGATGGATTTACAGCCGTTTAGCAGTATGTAAACGCCCACAAACCAGAGCGTGATTCCGTTGATTTTCCCGGGCGAAAAGCTTACGGTATTAATTTGCTTTTGCATCAGTACAAGCGCCATTACGGCCTGGAAAAATATGCCCAGGGCGGTAAAAATTACCAGTGATTTTTTCTGCCCCATTTTCTGCGCGACGCGGATTCCGGCGTGGACGACAAACAGGGTCGGTATGGCGGTTACAACGCCGATTAAACCGGAGATACCGTAGTTGTCCATCAAAATGCCGTAAAGCATGACGATGACGGTGGTATGCCCATATACCGTGGCCGCAAATTTGTCTGTGCATGCGGCAATAATCAGCATACGGATCGGCTTGTTGTGACGGAGGATTTCTAAATAATCCTTAACGCGTATATTCTGGTGCGCCGCCTGCGCCGGAAGCTGTCCCGGAGTGTCCTTTGAAGCAATTCCCGCCATGGCAAGCAGGGTGCACAAAAGGGCAAGAGCCGCTACCCAGAACACGTATTCCCGAAATAAAGCCGCATTTGTAAACCCGCCGTACTTCGGTACGAGGTAATTGCCGACAAAAACCGCCGTCCCGCCGTAGGACGCCATAACATACAAAGAGTCAAAATACGTGGAAATGGGGCGCTGCTTCGGGTTGTCCGTTAAAATCGACTGCCCGGATTTGGCGACCACCGTCTGAAACGTATAGCCAATAATAAACAGGCCGTAGACCAGAATAAAGTAAGGCATCCGCAGAACATGCGGGACGTGGTGGGTTGTAAAATACAGTAATACGGCGCTCAGCGCCATAATCAGATTACCGCACAGCATAAACGGCCTGAACTTTCCAAACCTGCCTTTTGTTTTGTCTAACAGAAAACCCACGGCGGGATCGGTTACGGCGTCAAAGATATTCAGCGCGGTCAAAAGGGCGGAAATCAAAACGACGCCAAATCCGGCAACGGAATTGGCGTAATAGGATACGTAGCCCATCAATGCCAGATATAAATTGGTCGCGGCATTGTTCAGTGAAAAGAATCCAATCTGCCAGTATGCCGCGTTATTGTACCGTTCGTGTTCCATAGGGATTCTCCTGTTACTGCTTTTGTAAATAAAGGCGCAAAGCGTGCATGTCCTCTTTTGCCTGGTAATAGCCTTCCTCGTAAAGTGCGGACAGTTTTTTCGCGGAGGATTCGGTGCGTCCGATGCCAAACGTGTCTTTCGGGGCTATGACAAAGACCTTCCCTTCCCGCTCTGCCAGACGCAAATCCTGCATGCATTTGTTATATTCCTGCGGGCGGTTTTTTAAGCGCTCCACCAGCTTGGGGCAGCGGCTGTAAAGACGGGAGGCCAAATGGACAGAAGATTCCTGCTTTTTCACATAGTCCCTTGGGCGCGTTAAAATGACAATGACCTTATCGCAGCCCTGTTCAAACGCGCGGCGAAAGGGGACGGAATCCGCTACGCCGCCGTCGAGGTAATAATTCTTTCCGATTTTTACCGGCTGGAATAAAACCGGTAACGAACAACTTGCCACCACGACGCTGAAATCCGTATCGTCCCGCGGTACGGGAAGGTATTCGGCGCACCCCGTTTTTATGTTTGTAACGACCGCCTCCGCTTCGCCCGGGAACGCCGCGAATGCCTCGTAGTCAAACGGCAGCAGTTTATTGGGGATTTCTCCAAATACAAAGGGAATGTTGTAAAACGATTTCATATTGCGGTCAAACAGATACTTCGGGCCCATATAGCGTTTGTCCGACATATAGGTTTCGGTCAGTTTCCAGTTGCGCCCTTTTTGTCCGGAAAGGTAGGAAACGCCGTAAGCAATTCCGGCCGAAACGCCGACAAAATAATCCGGCGTCAGCCCTTCTTCTAAAAAACAATCGGTAACGCCGCAGGAAAATATCGTCCTGCTGGCGCCGCCTTCCATTACAATTCCAAGTTTCATAAGTTTACTCCTGTTTTTGCAGAGCCACACGTTTTGTGGGAACCAAAATAAGCTTAACGCCTTCTACGGCGACAACCTCTGCAAGCGTTCCTTCTTCGAGCGCGATACGGTCGTCTTTGGAACGCGCCGTCCATTCCTGCCCGTTTAAAACGGCCGTTCCCGTTCCGTTTATATTATGGACGCGTACGGTAATTTTAACCGTTTTACCGACGGCGTCTTCGTAATTGGTGCGGATCTGGCGCGGAGTAAAATACCGCAGGGCAATCGGGCGGGTGAAAATCAAAAGCGCTGAGGATACGCCGAAAAACAGGACAATCTGCCCGATTACGCCGATACCAAGCATGCCCGCCAGCGCCGCTGCAAGCGCGCCAACAGCAAACCAGATCGTTGTAAGGCCGACCGTAATTGCTTCTATGACGAGAAACAGAATCAGAATCCCAATCCAGATCAATACTGCCATAAGAACAGCTCCTTTCATAGCGGATTGTACTGGTATTATATTAGCAGGTTTTTTTATGTAATTCAACTTTTTTGCAGGGAATGATTTTTCAAACACGCTCTAGTACTACAGCGAACTTTTGATGGCCTGTGCCCTCTTTTTCTGATATAATAAAAGAAAAGGGGTGGTATTATGATGAATCCAACCATGTTTAATCCAATTGCTTTAGAAAACTGGTATTCCAATGATGAAAACAGTCTTTTGCTTCAGACAGAACTGGAAAAATATTTTCAGAATTATCTTCCCTGCTTCCGCTCAGAGCCACAAAGAAAACTGTTCCGAACATTTATAACGGGGCTGTTAAGCCCGTTGGAACGTAAATCCATCGAACCGGTTGCACTCCATTTTTCCGGGGAGAAGTATGTCCGCCCCATGCAGCAGTTTTTTT